>DUQI01000050.1 GCA_012837885.1 Fastidiosipila sp. | reverse complement strand
TGATGCGGTTCGTGTTCCTCAGGCCGGATTTGTGCCGCCGGCTTCCTTCAGATTCCACCTCGCGATGGACACCCTTGCCTTTGGCTTGCACTTGGTCGTTACCTACCCGTGCAGGGGACTTACACCCCCATATGAAGCGCCATGCCCGGCGCACCAAAAAAACCGCCGAGGGCGGTTTATCTGGTAAAAACAGATGACCTTTTTCAGCCGCTGGCCGTCTCTGCCATCAGCACCTTGTGATTCATCGAAATGTTCAGCATAACGCCGAGTGTGATGAAGCTTGTGACCATGGCCGAGCCGCCGTAAGAAAAGAACGGCAGCGGGATACCGGTGATCGGCAGGAGGCCGACACTCATACCGAGGTTTTCAATAAAGTGGGCTGAAAAGAAAGCGATCGCTCCGATCAGGATATACGCCTCGGCTCGGTTTCCGTAGCGATAGACGCGCACAGCGACGATAATCGTGCGCACGATGAAAAGCGTGACCAGGATGATCAGCGCCGTCGTTCCGATAAGTCCCATATTCTCCGAAAGAGCCGTGTAGATGAAGTCGGATTCTTTGACCGGAACGGCGACCCGCGGACCGTCGCCGACACCTGTCAAGCCGCCGGAAGCGATCGCCGCGAGCGACTGCCCGATATGGTAGGACGCCGTCTTGTCATGTCCCGGGAAGACAAAGGTGAGGATGCGGTTTTGCTGGTATGGACTGAACACATACATCCAAAGCAGCGGCACGGTGACCACGACCCCGGCGAGACCGAGCAGGATATAGCGCCATTTGATCCCCCAGACAAAGAGCATGGAAATAAACGTGAAGATGATTACCATGCCGGTACCGAAATCCGGTTCCAGCAAGATAAGCCCGAGTGGCACGAGAAAGGTAAGACCGATATTAATCGCGCCGTGCACATAGGTGATCTTGCCTTCGCGCATGGCCGCGAACGAATACGCACTGACCATGATGATACCGAGTTTCGCCAATTCCGACGGCTGATACGATCCGACGATCGGGAGCTGCATCCAGCTATCGGCACCGGTGATCGCTTTCAGGCTATAGCCATCGACCTTGATATAGACAAGAAGCAAAAGACTGATGCCGAAGACGATGATCCCGAACAGACGTAAGGTCGGTGAGTCGAACAAACAGATGATCAAAGCGAGCGCCACTCCGACAAAAACAGCGCCGAGCTGCTTGTAAAAGTTCATCGGGTATTCAGCCGCGCCATAGCCGCTCGCGAGCACCGTGTTCAAGACGACGAGCCCCATGACGGCGATGATCAATACGGGAATCAACATCCAGTAATCGATCATCGCAAAGAAGCTGTCGATTCTCGTCTGAAGCCGCGTCGTACTACGCATTTATTCGATGATCTCCACGTCGTCTTCGCCGCTTTCAGGCACGCTCGATAGCGACGCTTCAAGCGTCTGACGTCTCCTCTGGCGCATGACAAACAGGATAATCACACCGGCGACGACCATCGCGGCCGAAAGCCACTGTGAGACGCGGATCCGACCGTCGCCGACATAGAGCGGATCGGTACGGATGCCTTCGACGAAAAACCGTACGATGCCGTACATGATCAGATACGCTGACACAGTCGTCAGCGGCCTGATGCTCTTTCTTCTGATAATCAACAAGACGATGAAAGTCAGTAGATTGGCGACAAACTCATAAAAGAACGTCGGGTGTACCGGCAGATTCGGATTGACGCCCGGCAGTCTAACCTGATTCAAGTACGCACGCGTGCCGTTTGAGATCATGCCCCAGGGCAACATGGTGTTCGTACCGAACGCTTCCTGATTGAAGAAGTTTCCCCAGCGCCCGATCGCCTGCCCGAGTGGCAGATAGACGATTAGAAAGTCGGCGATTTTGGTCATGGGGATCTTTCTCACCCGGCTCCAAATCATCACACCGATGACGCCGCCGATCACACCGCCGTAAAAAGCGAGTCCGCCGGTTCGCGTATCGATGATCTTTGCCGGATTGCCGGCAAACTCCGACCAGGCGAATGCGACGTAATAGAGCCTGGCTCCGATCAGGCCGAGCGGGATGATCCACATATACATCTCACTGACATGATCCGGGTTCAGATCGAATGATTTGGCCTGTTTCAGGCTGAGGATCATGGCGATGAGAAAACCGGCTGCAATCAATATTCCGTACCAGTAAATACTGATACTGCGCCCGAACAGATTGAATTCAAAGGCGACCCGGTTTACCGCGAGATCGATGATATTCAACTTCGGGAAACTAACAAGAAAGTCTGGCATAGTGCTCCTTATTGCGACCGTTCAGGCTGTAAGATGACGGTCGCCCGATTTGCTTCGGACCGAAGGCTTTGTACCAGCCGGTCCACCTGCGGAACGTCCATTTTAGCATAGAGATCCGCCAGTGAGAAAACGTCGATTCCGCGTCTCGCCATGCCGGTTGCCAGTGAGCCGAGACCGCGTACACTGTCCTGACGGCGCAGTAGTTTTCCATAGGCCGAACGCCGCACCAGATCAAACATGGCGGCCGACGGCGGTGTTTCAAGTGCATGATCGAGCGTTTCGATGATCATCTGCGCCGCTACTTCGGGCTTTCTCGAGTGGCCGAACAGTAAGAGCATGCCGTAATCGTCGCCCTGCCAGACATTATGGTGAAAACTGTCGTCGATGACACCGCTTTCCAAAAGCAGATCGCGCGTCTCGGCCATGTCACCGAAAACGGTGTTCAACCAGAACATCAGACGTGTACGGGACAGGTAGCGCTCCACCGGCTCCACCGGCCAAAGCGCGGGATCGATCTTCACACCGATCGCAAACTGAGGCAGATCGACCGCGGATTGGATGACCTCGATCCGGCCGTCAGGACGCGAGTCATCGGCCGCAATGAGCGGCCATGAACTATGCGTACTCTTTGGTACGAGTCGGGTGACCATCTCACGGATCGATTCACGCGTCTTCTCAGCGATATCTCCGGCGACCGTCACGATAACTCTGTCACCGGCATAATACGTCTGATGGAAAGCCAGAAGCTGTTCCGAGCTGACCTGCCTCACATCTTCCTTGCTTCCGCCGATATCGTCGCGAATCGGATGCGTTTCATAGAGCCGCTCAAACAGAGTCATCTGAAGTTTCGACGACGGATCATTCTCCACCATATCGAGTTCGGCCAGGATGATCGGCCGTTCGAGTTCCACTTCTTCCCCACTGAACGCCGTATTGAACACTGCCTCCAGCAAAAGCCTCGTCTGTGTATCGACTTCGCCGACGCCGGTCGCGTAGAAGATCGTATCTTCATAGGTCGTCATCGCATTGGCCGAGATTCCCTTTTGCGCCAGTCGTTCTACAAGTCCGTTATCGTCCCCGGAAAAGATCAGATGTTCTAAAAAGTGTGCGGCGCCGGCCGGAATCGCTTCAACGCCATGGTTACCGCTGATGTAGCGATCGTTGCCTCCGGCGTGTATGGAAACCGACACATAGACCGTGAGAAATCCTTTCAGTTCGACAAACTGCAACTGTGCACCGTTTGTCAGGCGCTCGATCTGCGCGTATTTAGCTCCCGGTTTACGCTCCATCTCCCGCCTCCTTAGGGCCTTCACCCGTTAGCTCAAAGGTCATCAACGGTTCGGCCAGATTGGCGCTCCGGATCAGATCATCGCGATGTGAAGAGGCGGCAAAGGCGCGTTTATCCTCGATATGAGACGGCTGACCGTAGATATGCCAGTTAACCATCGAATAAAGAAGATTGGCGGAGCGATCCCAACTCGACACCAACGCCTTGTCGAGAAAACGCTTCGCGGTCGCCTCATCCGCATCGGTAAACTGGCCATTGGCCACCTTTTGCAGTTCTCTGGCAAACGCCTCTTTCACGCGTTCGGCATTCTCATTCGTCGTCGCAGCGACGAACATCGTAAAGCCGATCACGCCGAACGGTGCGGTGAACACCTGATAGCAAAGCGATTGTCTGCCGCGAAGCTCACGAAACAAGAACGCGTGCTGATCACCATCCAGCAATTGATTCAATAAGATGTCCGCCCAACGATCCGACTCATACCAGGAGGCCGCATTCCTGACGCTCCACACCACGATATGCTGCGTCGAATCTTCCGCATGCTTTCGGTCCGGTTGACGCTTTAACAAGGCTTCCACCGGCCAAGTGTCAACGATCGACAAGCGCTCACTTTCCGGTAGCGTCCGAAGATGAGCAGCAATACCGTCCAACAGATCATTGTCGATATCGGCCGACACGTAGAAAGCGGCATGCGCGTCACTGAGCAACGCGTCATAGGCAGACATCAGGTCGGCTTTGGTGACGGCTTCGATCTCTGCGATATCACCGAGGAGAGACAAGGCATGCGGCTGATCGCCGAGCAACGATTCGAGCGCGAGACGCATCGCATACTCTACCTTGTTGTCTTTTTCCGCGAGTTTGATGTTGATCAGCTGCTCTTTCTCACGCGAAAGCCACTCGTCGAAGGTCGGCTCGTCGATATCGAAAAAGACGTTTTGCAGCGCGTCGAACAGAAGATCGATCGCCGCCATCAGGTGGCGTTCGCCGTCTTTTTTTTCAGCCGCACTGATCTCGAGTCCGAGCACCTGCACGTCGCCTTCCTGCGAGACGATCGGCCGCAGGCCGGCATCGGCCAGAAAGGCCAGTCGCTGCTCCAGCTCGAAAGGCCGCGGGTACCGACTGGTGCGTCTTGTCATCAACTGTAAAAGCAGGGCGAACGGCGCCATCTTCCCCTTGACCGCGCGACGCCGGAACAAGAGCGCGGCATGGCCGAAGGAAAACCGTTTCGTATCGACACTGATGATCGGTATGCGGTTGACCGTCATGCGGTGTACAGGACGTTCCGCTTCGGCCAGAAACTGTTTCGTCTCTTCCAGATCGAGCTCGATCTGCGGCATCATCGCTTCGAAACTCTCGTACGTCTTCTCCTCGCGCAAGAACTTTAAAAGCTCGACCTGAATCGGCTTACCGTAAAGATCCTCATTGAAATCGAAAAGAAACGACTCGATGCGCACCGTATCCGAGGTGGGATCGACGGTCGGAGATAAACCGATGTTCGAGACTGCGTCGTGCCAACGTCCGTCGACTTCGACGCGTGACGCGTAGACGCCGTGCGGCAATGCCAGACGCATCGCGGGGCGACTGAAATTCGCCGTCGGCACGCCGTGCTTGTGACCGAGATTGCGTCCCCTCTCGACAAAACCGCGCAGACGATAAGGATGGACCAGCATGCGATTGGCCAGTTCTACTTCCTTATTCAATAGCGCTTTCCTGATTCTCGTCGACGAGACCTTCTCACCTTCTAAATAGATGTCATCGACGATCAGGGCTGTCACGCCGTTTCGTTTGCACCAATCTTTAAGAAACGAGGTACCGCCAGTCTTACCGGCGCCGAAACTGGCGTCGCGTCCGACGGCGATCAATTTCGCGTTCAGACGGCTGAATAACCAGCGGTTCAAAAACTGTTCCGCGGAAAGCTCATAGATATCGGGCACGAGCGGAAAGATGAAGATGTCTTCGATGCCGAGCGCTTTAAACGCGGCCAGTCGGTGTTCTTCATCCATCAGATAGCCGGGAAAACTCCCGGTCTCGCCGAATATCGTCTCCGGATGCGTCGAAAAAGTAAAGACGGTCGGCACCAGACCTTCACGTCGACAGCGCATAACGAGTCGACGCAAAAGCTCCTGGTGTCCGAGATGCATACCGTCAAACGTGCCGATCGCGACTCCGCGCCTTTTTCTTTCGACATCAGATGTCAGTTCAGTGTAAATGCTCATGATCTATCCATACTCTGCTCATTTTAAGTATCAATTGAGCACCGGCATCGATAACCTCCGCCAGCGCCACATCGTTCCCATTATAGTCGAGCCAGACCTGATCGCCCGTCTTCAAGGTACTGGACACCCGCGATGCTTCAAGACTGAGCGTTCTGCCGTGAAAAGCCATTGTCGCCTCCGGCAGGGAGAGCGAAACGGTCGCAAGGTCACTAAAGGCGTACCTCAGCGGAAGCAGATCTCCGGCCTGAAGACGCTCGTCGTAAAAGACGGCGCTGTCTCTTCCGAGTTCGTTGAATCGATCAAACCACGGCTCGAGCCGGTGCGCGTCTTGTACGTCGAAGCGACCGATCGAGGTGCGTCGAAGCTCCCGCGCATGAGCGGGAATTCCGAGTGACTCACCGATCGTGACGGCCAGTGTTCTGACATACGTGCCGCTCGACACATCGAGTGTCAGGACAGCATCGACGAAATCTCCGGCAGGCTGAAGGGAAACGAAGCGGATATCCGACACCTCGATCTTTCGAGGCGGGCGCTCGACCGTCTCACCTCTTCTGGCCAATTCGTAGAGCCTTTGTCCCTGGACCTTGATCGCCGAATGCATCGGCGGCGTCTGCCATTGCTCGCCTTTAAACTGAGACAACGTCTTCTTGAGTCGTGAGCCTTCTTCCCCGAGATCCCGGACGAGATCGACCGTCTGCTCCGCCACGATCTCGCCTTCCGAGTCTCCCGTATCGGTCGCCTGACCGAAACGGATCGTGACCTCATAACTTTTGTCGAGCGAGGTCAGCCGCTCCAGCGCAGAGGTCGCCTTACCGTAAGCGATGAGGAGCAACCCGGAGGCAAACGGATCGAGCGTACCGGCGTGACCGATTTTCTTAATGCCGAGCAGTCGTCTCAGTTGTGCAATGGTATGAAAGGACGAAGGTCCCGGATCTTTGTCGATCAGGATAAGCCCGCGTCGCCTATCATTCGTCATCTTCTCTCCCCAGTAACCCGGACGCCGCCTCGATCATCATCGCGGTCACGGCGTCGAGTGTGGAGTCGTTCACGGTCAAACCGGCGGCACGTGCATGTCCGCCGCCGTTGTATCGCTTAGCCAGATCGGCCGCATGAATACGCTCGTCGGTTCTGATATTGACCCTGATCTCGCCTGGATTGGCCGTCTCACGGATCAGGAAAACAGCCGCTACGCCGGACACGTTTCTGAGTTCCGAGGGGATCGTGTTCAGATGATACTCGGTGCTGTCGCACGCTTCGATCAGGCGCAGCGGGACGGTGGAGACGAGGATGCGCCCGCGGTTATACACTTTGGCTCTGGCAAAGACGAGCCCTTTCATGCGCAACGCACCGAGATTCGTGCGTTCAAACAGATCAAAACTGATCGACACGATATCCGGTTTGTAAGTCAAAAGATCAGAGGCAATTTGAAAAGTCAGCGGCGTGACATTGCTGTAGGAAAAACGACCGGTATCGGAGATAATACCTGCCATCAGCTGGGAAGCGACCGTTTGATCGATCAGCGATAGGCCCGTCTTTTCGCCTAACACCATAGCTAACTGATAGACGAGTTCGGCCGTCGAAGACGACGTCTTGTCGACGACATCGAGTGCGCCCATCTCCATATGCGATTCATGATGATCGATCGAACCTTTATCTAGCCGTTCCGAGACGAGCACGGAGCGTTTACCGACGCGGTTTTTCTCGTGGCCGTCTATCAGAAGCGCAAAGCCGTAATCGGCGTACGCGTCGGCCTCGTCTTTTTGAAAAAAAAGCGCCGTCTCGGATTCCGGAATAAAGCCGAGTGAGTCAGGCACCGGTTCATCCGTCAAGACGGCGTTTTTTACGTTAAGTTTCGTCAACATGCGGCTGATCGCGAGCGACGAGCCGAGGGCGTCCCCGTCGACACCGACATGCGGTAGCAACAGGACGCCTTTTTTTTCCTGGATCAGACGATCCGCCAGATACTCAAGATTCGCTTTCACGAGACCGGTTGTCGGAATCCATCGCGCGGACTTCTTCGATCAGACGGTCCATCTCAAAACCTCTGTCGATCGAGACGTCTTCTTTAAATACGATTTCCGGAATGAGACGCAACTTCATCCTCGATCCGACCTCGCGCTTCAAAAAGCCCTTGGCCGAGCTCAAAACGATCGCAGCGTTTTCCTTTTCTTTTTCGTCGCCCATCACACTATAAAACACCTTGGCGTGCGACAGGTCTTTCGACATCTCGACCGCCGTAATCGATAGCAATTCCGGCAGTCTCGGGTCATTTATCTCTTTGGCGATCACATCCGCCAGCACGCGGCGCATCTCATCGCCGACACGCGTTCTTCTCTCTACCATGGCTTAAGCCCTTTCCACTTGGCGCATCTCGAATGCTTCCAAGATATCGCCGACTTTCACGTCGTTGAAGCGTTCGATGCCGATACCGCATTCGTAACCGCTGACGACTTCCCTCACGTCATCTTTGAAGCGCTTCAGCGAGCTGATCTTGCCTTCATTGATCACGATGCCGTCTCGGACGACGCGAATCTCATTATTTCTATGTATCTTACCGTCTTGTACGTAACAGCCGGCGATCGTACCGACACCGGTGATGCGGAACGTATCACGCACCTCGGCGTGGCCGAGCACGAACTCCTTCATATCCGGAGCGAGCATGCCCTTCATGGCCGCTTCGATATCCTCGATCGCGTTATAGATGACACGGTACAGGCGGATATCGACACCGGTCTCTTCTGCCAGTTCGGTCGCCGTATTGGTCGGGCGCACGTTAAAGCCGATGACGATCGCATCCGACACTTCGGCCAGACGCACATCGGACTCCGTCACGGCACCGACGGCACCGTGAATGACGTTCACCTTGATCTCATCGCCGGATAATTTTTCAAGCGATTGCCGGACGGCTTCGACCGAGCCCTGGACGTCGCCTTTAACGATCAGGTTCAGGGTCTGTACATCGCCTTCCGACATACGGGCAAAGAGGCTGTCGAGTGACATACGCGAGCTGTGACGCAGCTGGCTTTCACGCTGTTCGACACGTCGTTTCTCGACGAGGGCACGTCCGACGCGCTCGTTTTCGACTTCGTAGAACACGTCGCCGCCTTCCGGCACTTCGGGCAGACCGAGGATCTCGACCGGCATCGAAGGTCCGGCCGACTCGATCGTTTCACCGCGGTCGTTGACCATCGCACGGACATTACCAATCGTCGCCGAGACGACGATCGTGTCACCGACATTCAAGGTACCGCGCTGGACCAGGAGCGTCGCCACCGGGCCTCTGAACGTATCGAGCTTCGCCTCGATCACGGTCCCCTTGGCCTGACGGTTCGGGTTCGCTTTCAGTTCGAGGACTTCCGCCGTCAACAAGACCATCTCGAGCAGTTCGTCCATGTTCTGTCCCGTCTTCGCCGATACTTCGACGATCGTCGTATTGCCGCCCCAGTCGGAGCTCATCAGCTCATGCTGTGCCAGTTCCTGACGCACGCGATCGACGTTCGCCTGCGGGCGGTCGATCTTGTTGATCGCCACGATAATCTCCGTTTTTGCGGCGCGCGCATGGTTGATCGCCTCAATCGTCTGCGGCATCACACCGTCGTCGGCTGCGACCACGAGAATCGCGATATCCGTGACCTGAGCACCGCGGGCACGCATCGTCGTAAACGCCTCATGCCCCGGCGTATCGAGGAAGGTGATCTTCTGGTCATGTATCGATACCGTATAAGCACCGATATGCTGCGTGATACCACCGGCTTCACCGGTCACCACGTTCGCTTTACGAATGTAGTCGAGGATCGAGGTCTTACCGTGGTCGACGTGTCCCATGACGACGACGACCGGCGGACGGGCGACCAGATCTTCTTCTTTATCATCCGTATCGTCGAAGAGAATATCTTCTTCCGACACTTCGACGATCTCAGACGCCTTGATACCGAATTCGTTGGCCACGATCTCGGCCGTATCGTAATCGATCTCCTGATTCACGGTCGCCAGTACGCCGTATCCCATCAGTTTCATGATGACTTCGGCCGTCGTTTTCTTCAGCATCTCAGCCAGTTCTTTGACCGTCATATTCGACGGCAAAGAGACATGGGTCAACTGCTGAACTGGACGCGGCGGCGCCTGATCCGCCTGTTTTCTGTGACGTTGGCGCGGCGGTCTGGTCAGGGTGCCTTCCTGCTGATCGCGCGGCACATGACGGTCTCTTTGACGACGCTGTTGTCCGCGTCCCGCCTGACGCCTGCCGATATCGGCCACCGGCGGTGCCGGTTTGGCCTGCGATTGATAAGGTGATCTTGTCTGGCGCGGTGCCTCGTCTCTATCCTTGTCAGCCATATCGCGCGGTGCGCGGCTACGATCCTGCTGCGGGAAACGTCCGCCTCCCCGTCCACCGGCCGGCGGTCGGCCGCCGCCGGGACGCGCACTTCTCGTCTGACGTCTGGCCGGCATATCGGCGTCACGTCCGACGTAGCTGCCCTGTTGCGGCCTGAACGGCGCAGGACGGCTCGCTAAAGGCGTCGGCTGAGGCGGCTTCGGCTTGACCAGCTTGACGTCATCCTTTTTCGGTTTGACGATCGGCGGCAAATCACGTTTTTCAGTAGCCGGTTTCTCGGCAGCCGGTTTTTCTTCCTTTTTCGGTGCAGCTTCCGTTTTCGGTTTCGCTTTCGGCTCCGCCACCGTCTTTTCAACGGCCGGCGTCGCTTCCGCTTTCTTCGCTGCAGGTTTTTTCACCTCGGGCGCGGCTTCGACTGCCGGTTTCGTTTCGACGACCGGCGTCTTCTTTGTCTCTGGCGCTGCTTTCGGTTCCGCCAGATCGGCCTTCTTTTCAGCAGGCTTCTTCTTTGCCGGCGCCTTCTCGTCAGGCGCTTTTTCCTGAGGTTTTTCCGCCGGTTTCTTCTCTTCCGCTGCCGGTGCCTCTTCCGGCTTCTTCTTTTTCACCACGCGAATCACGCCGGGAATCACTTTACCCGATATCCCGGTCATTTCGACCGTCGGACCTTCGTCCGCAGGCGGGGTGTCCGCCTTCGGTTTTTCCTTGGCTTCCTCTTTTTCCGCTTGTGTCGCTTTGGGGAAGACAGGCTCGGACGGCACGGCCGGGGTTTCGTCCTCAGCCTGCTGTTTCATTTGACGCAGAGCCTCTTCTTCGCTGATGAATCCTGCTCTCAGTCCTGATCCTGCTTCTTCTCTTTTAGCCATCTATACCTTGTTCCTCCGGCCCGCCGGCAACCTTACTGCCATCCGGTGCTTTATTTATAAGGGCGTCTGCAAACCCCTTATCGATGATGCCGACGATACTGCATCGGCCTACGCCGAGTGCTCTTCCCAGTTCATCGCGGTCAAAGGCGACCAGCAACGGGATCTGTCGGCGTTCACTTAACGCTTCTGTTTTGCGCCGGACCGTCGATCCGGCGTCCTCGGTCATCACGATCAAGAAAAGATCATCGCGATGTTTGCCGTCTTGCAACTGATCCTGACCGATCAGGATCTTCCCCGCCCTGCGGGCGAGACCGAGATGCGAGAGAAATCGTTCAGGCATCTCCCATCGTTTCCAGTGTCGTCCACACCTGGTCTTCCACCGGGTGCTTCAGGTGCCGCGAAAGCGCATTCGTCTTTTTCGCTTTCTCACGACACGCCACACTGCTACATAGATACGCGCCTCGACCGTTCATGCGTCCGGTCGGATCGATGATCACTTTGTCGTCCATAACGACGAAGCGGATCAGTTCCGGCTTCGGTACCTGCCTGCGGCAGATTACGCATTGTCTCGTCGGCACGTATTTTACTGCCATACGGCTCAGGCTTCCCCTTCGACCGCCGACACGTCTTCTTCTAAAGCGGCATCTTCTTCCGAAGACTCAGCGGCAACCGTCTCTTCAGAAGCCAATAGTTCCTCATTTTCTTGTACCGCTTCCAGCTCAGCTTCTTGCTCCGCTTCATCGTCGGCAATCGCCAGTTCGAAACGACTCAGCAGTTCACTTTCAATCATCTCTCTGTACTGCGACTCGCTCTTGATGTCGATTTTCCAGCCGGTCAGACGGGCAGCCAGACGGACGTTTTGTCCCTCACGGCCGATCGCCAGTGACAGCTGATAATCCGGAACGACGACACGGGCGAACTGTTCTTCTGTCTCCTCGTCTCCGTCTTCTCCCGAGAGATCGACACGCACGACCTTGGCCGGCGACAACGCGTGGCTGATGTAGACTGCGATGTCCGGCACCCATTCGATGATGTCGACTTTTTCGCCGTTTAACTCTTCGATCACAGTCTGGACGCGCAGTCCGCGCTGACCGACGCAGGCGCCGACGGCATCGACGTTCGGATCATGCGAGAAGACGGCGATCTTCGTTCTCGAGCCGGCCTCACGCGCCACCGAGACAATCTCCACCACGCCGGATGAGATCTCCGGTACTTCGGCTTCGAACAAGCGGCGCACCAAATTCGGGTGACTGCGCGAGACATAGACGACGGGACGGTTTCGCCGCTCATCGACCTTCATGATGTAAAACTTCATGCGGCGGTTGAACACATAGTCGTCGAGACGCGACTGCTCGTCATGCGGCAGGACGGCTTCGGCCCGGCCGATATCGACGGCCACTTCGCGACGGTCTTTACGCTGGACGACGCCGCCCGCCAACTCGCCGATGCGTCCCGAGAATTCTTCATGAATCCGGTCTTTTTCCGCTTTGGCGAGCCGCAGGTTGATCACGTTCTTCGCGGCCTGTGCCGCCAGACGTCCGAAGTCTTTCGGATTCAGTTCCTTGATCAGCTCATCGCCGATCTCCAGATCCTCACTCAATGCGCGCGCTTCCTTCAACGACATCTCGCTGTTCGGATTAGTCACTTCTTCGACGATCGTAATCGGCTGATAGACGCGCATCTCGCCCGTCTCGCGGTCGATCTCGGCTTTGATACCGTCGGTCGACTTGACCAGATCTTCTTCCGTGATCGTATCCTTTTCGCGCTTCTCACCCGACTTGATGTCGAATTCCCGTTTATACGCGGAGACAAGCGCTTCTTCGATCGCGGTGAACAATGTCTCCAGCTCGAGTCCACGCTCTTTTTCGAGCATTTTTAACGCTTCGATAAACTCTTGATTCATGCTGCCTTTTCCCTCTTAGAATCGTATTCCGCGGCGAATCGCTGCGGCACTTTTCCGTTCTATATCGATGACCGATTCGTCGTCGAGACGGATCGTCACTTTCTCATCGGTGGCGTCTTCCAGGACACCTTCGATGACTTTCTTTCCATCGAGCGCCCGATACAGCTTCAAGTCGACCTCGGCGCCGATATGACGCTGAAGATCGGCCGTCGTCTGAAGCTTTCGGTCGAGACCGGCCGACGAGACTTCAAAGAAGTCGTGCGTGTCGATGCCGAGTTCGTCCGAGATCACCGGATCGGCCATCTCGCTGACCTTGACGCACGTCTCGATATCGACACCGCCTCTTCGGTCAATGATCAGGCGCAGGATACGCCTTTCATTCTCTCTCAGTGTTTCGACATCGATCAGGTCGACACCGAAGGCAGCTACCGCCTCCGTCAGACGCTCCATAATTCGCTCTTTGATTGATCCCGTATTGCTCATCTTCTCATCGGTTGCCTCTAACAAAAGTAAAGAGCGGATGTGCCCGCTCTTTCGTCTTGCGACATCGTCAATAATATCAGGCTTAGGTCGCTAGTGCAAGCGAAAGCGGTGATTTAAGACGACTTTCGGGCACCTTTTCGTACATAGTGTATCGAGAGTACCGGCGGTCTCGGCAAAGGTTCTATTTAAATGTAGTTTCATGACGGCGATCCGTCACAAATGCGCGTTGTGTTTTATTTTGGCGTTGCGCTACAATGGTTTAAAGTAAGAAGCGGCAGCGCGACCGCGGAAGGAGCTTATTATGGTTGAGGCAATCGTGGGCATGAAAGGGACTGGGAAAACACCTCTCATGCTCGAAGAGATCTCTGCTGAAGCGGAAGTCGAAACCAACAACATCGTGTTTATAGAATACGGTCGCCGGCTTGACCGTCTGATCACTCACAAAGTCCGCCTGATCGATATTACGGAGTACCCCGTACGCGGTTATAACGGACTTTTGGCATTTCTGGCAGGCCTGAATGCCAAGGATTACGACATCTCGCACATCTACATCGACAGCATTTCAATGATTGTCGGCAGTGATGACATGGACGGACTGACGCGTTTCATCGCCGACGTCGAACGGCTTGCCGAGCAAGTCGACGTGAAGGTGACATTGACGATCAGCAGCGATCTTAGCGACCTGCCCGAATCGATTCGCGCCTACGCGCGCACACCGCACGATTAATTTCCGGCATAACGACCGCTCGCGGTATTTTGCATACAAAAGAAAAGTGAAAAGAGGATACGTATGTTAAAAGAGTTTAAAGAGTTCATCGAACAAGGGAGCGTCATGGATACAGCCGTCGGCCTCGTCCTGGCCCTGGCTTTCAAAGCGATCATCGACAGCGTCGTCGAAGGCTTCATTATGCCGATCGTCGGTGCCGCCACCTCAGGCTATGACCTGAACGCGTGGAAGATCGTCCTTCGGGCTGAAGCAAACGGTCGACCTGAAGTCGCGATCATGATCGGCACGATCATCCAGACGATCATCACCTTCCTTATCGTCGCCTTCATCCTGTTCCTGATTGTCAAAGCCGTGAAC
>DUQI01000049.1 GCA_012837885.1 Fastidiosipila sp. | reverse complement strand
TCATATCCATGGATTGAAAGCACTGTCGCTGTTTGCCAAATCATGTGCACTTGAATACCGAGGCGGTTTTGTTTTGGGAGGTGGTGCCATGCTCGACGGGCAGCCGCTGGAAAGGCATCTGAACCGAAAGACGGTCGTCCGCGCGTTCGATCGCTTCATCGAACATGTCAAGGAGGGGAGTATTTCACCTGATAGTTTGTTTGAAGAAGCCCAGCATCCGCCGGGCAGGTTGATGACACGTGTGTTTGCGAAAATACTGACCATAATGACGAATTGGAGAATCAGAAAACACGGGCATAATCCGCACGCTCCTTATGATTACTCTGCTTCAGGTTCTGTGGACAACGGAAAACGTTGATTCAAAACACCTGCTGGACGAGCAACATGTAACAGACGGTGCCTCCGCCTATACTGATGAGCGGCTGTTTCTTCCAGGCATGCAAAGCGATGACGACGGCGATGGCGATAAGCTCCGGCAGAAAACCGCTGATAGAAGAAAAAGTGACATCTTTTAAGACATAGATGACGAGCATGCCGATGACGGCAGTCGGCAGCACCTGACTCAGATAGAGGATCAGGCGCGGTTTGTTTCGACCTCTCGGAAAGAGCAGGAACGGCAAAAACCTCGTGCCGGCGGTCACGCCCGCCATGATCAAAATCGCGATGAGTGCATGTGTATCAAACACGGTCGTCCTCCTGATCGGCCTCGACGTTCGCCAGGATATTCACGTCCAGGCGGTACTCGGGGCGAATCGACTCCAAAAGCAAGAGGGCGATTAAGATCAAGACCATCGCGATGACGAGAAAATGAGGTCTGCCGAACAAGACGCGGCTGATGAGTGTCATGCCAAGACCGATTAAGGCCGGCAGATGACGCTTGGTGTTCTGCCACTGATCGACGAAGATCACGACAAAGAGTGCCGTCAAAGAGAATTCGATGCCGCGGCTGTTGAAGCGAAGCGTGTTGCCGAGAATTCCGCCAAGCGCCGATCCGGCAATCCAATACAGATGGTTCAAAAGGGTGACGGCAAAGTAGTAGCCAGTTCTTTGCTCGCCTTTGACATAGGGCTGGCGGCAGACGAGTGAATACGTCTCATCGGTCAGGCCGAAAATCAAGTACGGTTTTTTTAGCCCGCTGCCTTCATACCGCTCCAAGACGGATAGGCCATAGAAGATATGTCTCGCATTGACCAGCAGGGTCATGAAGAAAAACGTCGCATGAGACGCTCCCGCTGCGAGCAAGGGAACGGCGACGTACTGCAACGATCCGGCGAAACAGACGATGCTCATCAAGATCGTGAGCCAGATCGAGAATCCTTCGCGTGACATCATGACACCAAACCCCATACCTAAAATGAGGTAAGCGGCAAAGACAGGCAGCGTGTCGAGGGCTGCCTGTTTCCATGCGGTCATATCAAAACGAGGCTTCTTGATCATTGTGCTCATGTTGCCATACTGATGCCGATTTCCCTATCGGTGGACATAGCGAATCTTACCTGTCGAATTCCGTTTCCACTGCGCATTATCACCAAGCGAAGGCTTTTTTCGGATATTTATCGTCTTATCTCCCTATAACACCGAAACAAGGCCAGCCACTGCACATACAGTATCTGGCCGTCGGTCGGAATCGGTGGCAAATCAGCGCGTTTTAATGCGACCGAGATCTGCTTTTTGGTCAAGAGCTTTTGAGAACCAAAAAGACCACGCTGACGAGCATGCTTAACGAAGCGACTGAAAGCATCTATTTCACTTTTCGCGATATCGGGCGTCGCCTTTTTCTTGAAATGAAGCAGCACGCAGTCGACGGATGGAGGCGGATGAAAGTCTCGGCGCTGAAAGTAATATCGGATTGAAAGATCCCATTCGACTTTCATGCGCAAGGATCGATCGTTCTCCTCCGGCTTGCCGATGAGTTTTAAGGCCGCTCCTTTTTCCATGATCAACCAGATATCGGTCGCAGGATTCGGAGCACCGGTCAAGCGGTCGACAATTTTCGTCGTCAGGTGAAACGGGATGTTCGCAAAGACCTTGTAATCACCTTGTTTCGGCAAGTGATAAGTCAAGATGTCGGCTTCTTCCAGTTCGACATTGTCTGTATCGGCCAGTCGCCGCTTCGCCTGCTCGAGGACCTTCCGGTCGATGTCGATTGAGCGCACGACATCTGCACGCCTGGCGAGCGCCTGCGTGAGGTGACCTTTTCCGGTGCCGATTTCAATGACCAGATCGTTTTTGCCGATGCGGCCAATACGTGTGATCCTGGTCAGTAAAGATCGGCTCGTAATAAAATGCTGAGATAGTCGTCTCGTGCCGCCTTTTGCGGACGGTTTTCGTTTGGATCGTGACATGTGAATTCCTTCTTTCGCTTTTGTTGAACAAAAAAAGCAACAAAAACGACACATCACGAACGGGCGGATGCTTCTTAACTTGTAGTCTGGGGTCTCAGGAGAGATCGCCGAAAAAAGAGCAAGCGGAGAAACAGCGGGCAGGCCGCTCGATTAAATCGTCTTTGTTGCTAGTACTTTCTTAAGCGTATGGAATACATCTATAAAATGCCTCCGATCGAAAGACATATTAACATAGCTGTCAATTGCCTGAAAAAAGAACATGGTGGTATCGATTGACCGAAGGTTTGACTTAGCCCAATAAGCGAATGGTCAGCCAATCACTTCTACTCTTCTTCGCAATTCTTGCCGCCGGACAGTTTACAGATGGCGCGAAACGTCTCGGGGCTTATGTCATGCTCGATTAGGCAGGCGTCTTTAAAGGCAATGTCTTCGGGAACTCCGAGCGAGATGAAGAACTTGGCCAGTTGTTGGTGTCGGTTGAGGATCTTGGACGCGAGCGCATGTCCGGAAGAGGTGAGCGTAATCAGGTTGTCTTCTCCCATTTCGATCAGCTCATTTTCCCGGAGCAGCTTCATCGCCTGGCTTACGGACGGTTTCGTCACGCCCATCGCCTCGGCGATATCGATGCTGCGAACATGGCCGTTCTTTTTCTGAAGCATCAGTATCTGTTCAAGATAGTCTTCCTGAGACTCACTTCTGCGCACGCCTTTCCCTCCCGATTTCAAACTTATCCTCGATCAGTATACCAGCAACAGGGCACTCGCTTTTTCCACCATGCTCGAACATCCAGGTGGTTTTTACGGATGCAAACACTAACGCTTGACAAGGTGGGTTAGGCGATCTAAACTTGCCCTGGTTAGGCAAGGCTAACCAGGGAGGATCTTATGCCGCTGACATACCTAAACGCCGGCGAATCCCGGCTTATTCAACGAATTGTCGGTAAGGATGATGTGCAAAAGCATCTGGCTTCGCTTGGCTTTGTACCGGGGGAGAAAGTCACAGTCGTGTCAACACGCGGCAAAGACCTTATCGTCCAGATCCGGGAAAGTCGCGTGGCGATCTCCGAGAGTCTAGCCGAACGTATTATGGTCTAGGAGGACAACATGAAGACACTGAGAGATGTGGCGGTTGGACAACACTGTACGGTGAGAAAGCTTCACGTCGAAGGTGCCATGCGGCGCCGCTTGATGGATATGGGACTTACGAAAGGAACGGATATCTTCGTACGTAAGCTCGCACCTTTAGGTGATCCCATGGAATTGACCGTTAGAGGATACGAACTGAGCCTGAGAAAAGAAGATGCAGGTAAGGTTGAAGTCGAATGACTTTTTTTGACATTGAGTTAGTTGTGACTAACTAGGAGGAGTATACATGTCAGTCACTATTGCTTTGGTTGGGAATCCCAACTCAGGAAAAACGACACTGTTTAACGACCTTACCGGTGCCAGACAGTATGTCGGCAACTGGCCGGGCGTGACCGTCGAACGTAAGGAAGGTGTGTTGAAACACAATAAGCACGTGACGCTGCAAGATCTGCCGGGCGTCTACAGTCTGTCGCCGTACACGGAAGAGGAAGTGATCACTAGGGATTATCTTACCGGAGGTTCGCCGGCAGCCATCATCAACATCGTTGACGGCTGCAATATTGAGCGAAACCTCTATCTGACGACTCAGCTGCTGGAGCTCGGTATACCGACGGTCGTCGCCGTGAATATGATGGACGTTGTACAAAAATGCGGCGATACGATTGACTTCGGCAAACTGAGCGATGCGCTCGGAACGCCGGTGATGCCCCTGTCCGCTCTGAAAGGTGACGGGGCGATTGCGGTCGCCGACATGGCTGTGGAACTTGCCGATAAGAAGCGGAAGCGGAAAGATCCACACGTGTTCACCGGTGCCGTTGAGCATGCGCTGGCTCATATTGAAGAAGCGATCACCCATCGGGACAACGGCGACGTTCACCATCATCACGCGGGCGGCATCGTGCATGAGGGCACTATGGTCGAACCGAAGAATCTGCGCTGGTTCGCCGTCAAGCTGTTTGAGCGGGACGAAAAAGTTATTGCGTCACTCAAACTCGATGCGAAGACAGCGGCACGGATCGACGAGGTCGTCAAGGAATGCGAAGCGGTGCTTGATGATGATGCCGAGAGTATCATCACCGATCAGCGTTATCGCTATATCAAGGAATTGGTAGGCAAGGCCGTATATAAAAAGCCGCGCAAAGACAATCTCACTACCTCCGATCGTATCGATCGGGTCGTGACGAACCGCTGGTTCGGCTTTCCCTTCTTTATTGCCGTCATGTTCCTCGTGTACTTTATCTCTGTTACAACGGTCGGTGCTTTCGTCACCGACTGGACAAACGACGGTCTATTCGGTGACGGCTTCTTCTTCCTCGGCCGCGGTAAAGACGCTTTTGAAGAGGCCGTGGAAGACTACGAGACAGCGCTCGAGCGACAGGAAGCCTTTATCGAGGAGGCAAAATCGAGCGGACTCGATCCGGAAGCTGAAGACTTTTTACAGCAGGCAAAGACCTTGGTGGCAGAGCGTCCATTGGAGGCCGAAGACGGCACGGTGGAAGGAAGCGAGCGCGTGACCTTGGCGATGTACGTCGATGCGTTGGCAAGCGAAGAACCTGAACCGTCGGCCTTTGGACCCTGGGTTCGCGGTATTCCGGTCGCTGTTGAAGGCTGGCTGGAAAATGCCGGTGTGGCCACCTGGTTAAAGCAATTGATCACTGACGGTATCATCGGCGGTGTCGGCGCCGTGCTCGGTTTTGTACCTCAGATGTTCGTCCTCTTCTTCTTCCTGGCGATTCTCGAAGATATCGGCTACATGGCTCGTGTTGCGTTCATCATGGACCGTATATTCCGGCGGTTTGGTCTCTCCGGCAAATCGTTCATTCCGATGCTCATCGGTTCCGGTTGCTCGGTGCCCGGTATCATGGCCAGTCGCACGATTGAGAACGTCCGGGATCGACGCATGACGATCATGACGACGTCATTTATCCCGTGCGGAGCTAAGATTCCGATCGTCGCTTTGGTGGCCGGGGCGCTCTTCGGCGGAAGTTGGTGGGTCGCTCCCACCGCTTACTTCGTCGGTGTCGCCGCCGTGATCATCAGCGGTGTCATCTTGAAGAAGACCCGCATGTTCGCCGGCAGTACGGCGCCCTTTGTGATGGAACTTCCGGCCTACCATCTGCCTTCACCGAAAAACGTACTCGGCTCGATGTGGGAGCGTGGCTTCAGCTTTATCAAGCGGGCAGGTACGATCATCCTCCAGGCATCCGTCGTGCTGTGGTTTCTCAAGTCTTATGGTGTCCTGGACGGTCGCCTTCAGATGGTGGAGGATATGGATCTGAGCATTCTGGCCTTCCTCGGAAACCTGATCGCACCGATTTTCCGTCCCCTCGGCTTCGGCACCTGGCAGAGTTCCGTCGCGACGACGATGGGGTTTGTCGCCAAGGAAGAAGTGGTCAGCGTGTTCGGCGTGCTCTATGGTGTCGGTGAAGGGGCGCTCGACTTCGTCGATGCCAGCAATTTTTCCCGCCTTGCTCCGATCGCCGCCCATTTCACTGCACTGTCCGGATTCAGCTTCCTGATCTTCAATCTACTGTGCGCGCCCTGCTTCGCAGCGATTGGTGCGATTCGTCGCGAGATGAACTCCGCCAAGTGGACGCTCTTCGCCGTCGGCTATCTGATGGTGTTCGCCTACGTCGCTTCCTTCATCATCTTCCAGCTCGGAACGCTGATACAGAGTGGCTTTTCGCCGATCCATCTGGTCGCATTCGCTCTGCTGTTCGGCCTTTTATTCCTGATCTTCCGTAAGAACCGTTATGCCACGAGCAAGGAGGTGGTGAAATGAGTCCCGGAACATGGATCGTCGGCATCGTCCTGCTCGCTATTTTGGCACTGGTCGTCCGCAGCCTGATTAAGGCTCGAAAATCGGGCTGCGGCGGCAGCTGTGCCGGCTGCGCATCCGAGTCGTACTGCCGGGACATCCGTAAAAAGGAGTGATCGTTCCGACACGCACATTGGTCAAAAAGAGATAGTTTTTCTCTCCATCCTAGGCTAATATGAGTGCATGGCTGAGATAACAGATAAAAACGAACTGAATGAGGCGGTGCGACGCCACTATGAGGAGATCTCGCAAGAGACAACCGGGATAGAAGTCGAAGCCGATCTGCTCTCGCGCTCGATCGGTTATAAGACTGAAGATCTGGCGTCGATCCCGGAGGAGGCGAATCTGGGGCTCGGTTGCGGCAATCCGCATGAACTCGCAAAGCCACGCCCCGGTGAGACGGTGTTGGATCTCGGTAGCGGTCGCGGACTCGATTGTTTCCTGGCAAGTCGCGCCGTCGGCGAAACGGGACAAGTCTACGGCGTCGATCAGTTGCAGTCGATGGTCGACAAGGCGACCGAGATCGCAGCGAAGAAAGGGTTCACCAATTGCCGCTTTATACGCGGTGAGATTGAGCAGATTCCGCTGCCGGACGATCTCTTCGATCTCGTCATCTCCAACTGCGTGATCAATCTGTCGTCGGACAAGCCTGCCGTCTATGGTGAGATCTTCCGCGTCTTAAAACCGGGCGGACGTGTCGCCATCTCAGATATCACGGCGAAACAGGATCTGCCGGAAGCGTGGATCATGGATCCGCATATGCGGGCGACCTGAGTAGGTGGCGCGTGGTCTCAGGAGCAGATCAGGGAAGCTTTTGTCGAAAAAGGTTTTATCAATTTTTCCGTGTCGAGCGAGGAAGTGTCCGACGAATACGCACGGAAGTGGGGACACGGCCCGACGGTAAAAGAGTATATTCAATCGAGTTTGATTTACGCGGAAAAACCGAAGCGATAATCCTCTTTGAGAAGATCAGCGGGGTGACGTGTATGCATCCCGCTCCAGTTTCATATATAAGAATTGAGATATGCCGGTATGCTTCGTGTGTTTTACCGGCTTCGTTGCGATCGTTTGAAAGCCGAGCCGTTCATAGACAGTGATCGCCGCTTTATTGTTGTCGGCAACCTCGAGAATAAACGTGTCACAGTCGGACGATTCGATCAGGTGACGGATGAGACCGGATGCCAGTTGCTGGCCGCGACACGAATGTCTGGTCGCTACATATTGGATGATGCCCGTCCCAAGTGTCTGATTTACCGGGTACGCTGACGTGTTGAGCTCTTTCTTCAAGACAAAATAGAGGATATGCCCTTTGAACATGCCAAGCACCTTTACCAGGTGCTTACGATCTGGTACGAGCGGTTTTTCGTCGCCTTTTGTTAAGGCGGCCATCGCGACGACCGTCTTGTCATCCAAGACGACGCTGAAACAGGCCGGATTAAAAAGTGGCGTGAATGCCTTTATCAATGTCTCTTCTGTTTGGCCAAACGGTTTCAGTAAGGCGTCGAACGCTTCCACAAAAAGGCTGCTCATCTGCTTGTTGATGTCGCCACCGACATCTGCGGCGTCAAGAATCTTTATCCGGTCAAGCATCCTTTTGCTCTCTCATCAATGTCGGTTGGGCTTTGTAGTAACACGCCCTCGCATAGGCATAAAGGTCATCGAGATAACGAGCGGCTTCTTTGGCGATCGAGGTGTGCGGCTGGAGCACGTCGAAACCGTGATAACCGCCTTCGAATGTCTTGAAGTGCACCGGTACATTCGCTTGCTGCAGTCTCGCCAGATAGTCGATCGTCTCGTTGTAGAACATGTCGAGGTTGCCGTTGAAAGCGCCGGTCGGCGGAAGATCTTCCAGATCTTTTGCCCGGGCCGGCGCGGCATAAGCGGAAATTCCCGGCAGTCCATCTTTGCCGGCGAGATACAGTTGCCAGGCATACTGTGGCGTTTTCTTACTCCAGCCCGGCGCCTTGTTGTCGGGCGCTTTTCCGGTGTGGCGGTCATCGAGCATCGGATAAAAAAGCATCTGGAAAGCGATCGAGATATCGCCTCTGTCGCGGGCGAGAAGACACAACGCCGCGGCGAGGCCGCCGCCTGCGCTCTCGCCACCGACAAACAACTGGTCTGGACGGACACCGAGTGTCGTTGCGTTTTCTTTTAACCAGCTTAATGCCAGGTACGCGTCGTCGAGGGCGGCCGGATACGGTTTGTCGATCGATAACGTGTAGTCAGGCGCAACCGCGATCGTATGGCCGTCGGCGACAAACCGTTCGAGATAGCTGACGCTTTGCTCCGGACGACCGAAGGCGTAACCGCCGCCGTGTAACCAGAGAAGACCGGTCGCGTTCGGTTTCGTCTCCTTCTTGGATCGAATCAGGCAGAGACGTAGCCTGGTACCGTCTTGCCGCCTGATAAATATCTCTTCAAATGTCGTCTTTTGTCCGCGCCACTTACCGAGCAGTCTTTTGTCGAGGTAGCGGGCTACCATGCGCAAACCGCGTGATTTGAGTGTCGGCAAAAATAAGGCGTAGCGACGGGCCGATGCTTTCAACTCAGGATGGATCTCTATCTCGGTATGGATCGTGTGTCGCAGGGTCTTGATGCTGTCCATAATAAAGTTATAACAAATCTCGTTTACGCTTACATGATGAGGCATGTAAATTTTTTCATGAAGTTTGCCTTTTCGTGGCGTGGCTTGGTGGCCTTTGGTTTGCAGGAATTGCCGTATCTCTTCTGGATGATCTGGCCGCCGGCAAACGATCCGCTGCGAGGCAATGAACCGGCGACCCCGCTTCTAAAGATACTGGAAGCCGGCGGCGGCATCTTGACTGTCGCGCTTCTCTTATTACTCGTGCCGAAAACAAAGGATAAGCCGTCGAATCCCGTCTTTCTGTGGTTTGCCGGCCTTTTACTTCTCTCTTACTATGTTAGCTGGGGTTTTTATCTGGCAGGAAAAGCGAGCGGTCTGCTGATCGTATTCGGGCTGACGGTGCCGGTGCCGCTCTACTATTTCTTTGTCTCACTCTACCTGCAAAACGGCTGGGCGGCCTCAGCCTCTCTCTTTTTCCTGATTGGGCACACGTGGTCGAACGTGGTCAATTTTCTTTATTGATGCCCAACTCGGTTCTGTATACTGTACGGGTAAAGGAGTATGCTCATGCGCTTTTTGTGGACAACGATACCTGTAACGAATCTCGATCGCTCGATCGCTTTTTACGGTGACCTGCTCGGTCTTCAGGTGAAACGGCGTTACGCTGTCGGAGCATTGGAATTGGCATTTCTCGGTTATGAAAGACAAGGCGAAACGGAGCTCGAGCTGATCTATACGGAAGTGCCTCAGGCGTTCGCGGACAGCGTCTCGATCGGTTTTGAAGTCGAATCTCTGGATGCCATGCAAAAGACGTTGGAAGAAAAAGGCATTGATTTATCTGGCGGTCCTTTTGTCGGTGACGGTCACGCCTTTATCTTCGTCAAAGACCCCGACGGAATGAACGTTCAACTGTTTGAGAATCGTCTGTGAAACATCGAATTCTCGTACTTGAGCTCGACATCCGCCTGTTCGATGCGCAGTCGCTGAAAGATAAAAGAAAGGTGAAGCGGCGCCTCGTCGATAAGCTGAAGGCGGCCTATAATCTGTCGATCGCGGAGACCGAGCATCTCGATAAGTGGCAACGGATCGGTCTGACCGTCGCGTATGTCGCGGTCGACCAGGGAACGGCAAAAGATATGGCGGACACGCTACGCGGTGTCGTCGACGGTTTGCTCGAAGGCGAGGGAGAACTACTCGGCGCCGACATAGACATTCTCTGAAAGCATCATGAATAAAAGAATCCCCGCTGCACCAGGGGTGCAGGGGGACTGACAGTTAATCACCGTAGCCTTTAGCGACCGATCGATCGCTTAAAACAACGTGCGGTCTTTGTCTTCTTGTCTCAGATCCGGATGTAAGTCGGGATATTGCTGATTAAACCGCTTGTATTCATCTTCCCAACGTTCATCACCGTAATGGTCTCGCAAAACGACTTCGAGTTCATCCGGTCTCTCCTCGACCCGACGATAATCGTCATCCGTCAGCCAGTCCCACTGCTCTTTCATCCAATCCTTCGCTTGTTCAAACCAGCTTTTATCCTGATCGTGTCTAGGATTTCTGTCATGTTCCATGTTACCCTCCCATGAGGTTCCCCGGACTATTCATCCGGCCGGTTTGCGACTATTAGACCGATTTCGTTTATGTAACTTCCATTGTAGGTGAGGGGATTGCGTATAAACATGCGGCCACAGTTTGTTAATATGCTGCGCGTTATTTAATCGATGTCGACTTCGCCTTGATACGGGCGAAACGACTTGGTCGCCCAGTTTTCGAAAATAATCGTTCCTGATTAAACAATGGTTTTTATCAAATAAGGCAATAATAAGAATATTTTCTTCATATTTAAGGTGGCGGTCGGCACAGTAAACGGCATCTGGCCGCAAAGTGAAGAAGTAACAGTGATTCTTTATGCGTGATGTGAGCATAATGTGAGTCGTTTCGAGCTGGATCTTCCTTCACCGGCCCGATCAATGGCTGATCGGGCCGGTTCCACGAAGAAAGGAGCAGGTAGCTAAAAGTCGTTTTAGTTGAAGATCGCGTTTTCCGTCTCCTGATCGAACAGGTGCGCATCGTTCATATCGAAGGCGAGTGTCACCGGTGCGTCGATTTCCAGGTTTGAATGGACCGGTACTATGGCGCTTAATAGCGTATCGTTGTAGTTGACGAGAAGCTGGGCTTCGGCGCCGAGCAGTTCGACCAGATCGACCGTGCCGGCGAGGCCGACGCTGTCCTTTTCAGCCAGATTCAGTTTTTCCGGGCGCACCCCGATCACGACGTTTTTGTCTTCAAACGGCGTGAGATCGACGTCGGCGTATTTCTTTTCCGGGATCAGATGGCGGTGGCCTTTTTCTTCGACAGACCAGCCGCTGTCGTCCTTTTTCAAGACACCTGGGATGAAGTTCATCTGCGGCGTGCCCATGAAACCGGCGACAAATAAGTTTGCCGGCTGATCGTAGAGGACCTGCGGTTTATCGTACTGCATGATCCGGCCTTCGTTCATCACGCAGATCCGCTCGCCCATCGTCATCGCCTCGACCTGGTCGTGCGTGACGTAGACAAACGTCGTCTTCAACCGCTTATGCAGCTTGCTGATCTCGGAACGCATCTGGTTTCTCAGCTTGGCGTCGAGGTTCGAAAGCGGTTCATCGAGTAAGAAGACGGCCGGTTGTCTGACTAACGCCCGTCCAAGGGCAACACGTTGACGCTGACCGCCGGAGAGCGCCCGCGGTTTACGGTCGAGGTAAGGCTTTAGGCCTAAAATCTCCGATGCCGCCTGAATACGCTCGTCCATTTCCTTTTTGTCCATGCGCTTTAATTTGAGTGAGAACGCCATATTCTTGTACACGGTGTAATGCGGATACAAGGCGTAGTTTTGGAAAACCATGGCGATGTCTCGATCTTTCGGCGGAGTATCGTTGACGCGCTTCTCACCGATGTAGACGTCGCCGTCGGTCGCATCTTCGAGCCCGGCGATGATGCGCAGGGTCGTCGACTTGCCGCAGCCGGACGGACCGACCAGGACGACGAATTCCTCGTCGTTTATTTCAAGGTTTAGATCCTTTATGATCCAGTTCTTGCCGTCATAGCTCTTATCCACGTTTACAAGTTTTATACCCGCCATGGTCAATCTCCTTTAGCTTCGTCTAAAAACCAGTCAAACAGCTGGTCAAGGTTGTCAAATGAGAGTTCAGCCAGTTCATCTTTGGCCGCAGCACCGAATCCGGCAGCGGTGAAGCGTCCGGCGACGGCTGCTTCGAGTCCGGCCGCCGCGTCTTCAATCACGACGCAGGCTTCGGGCGGCAGATCCATTTTCTTTGCCGCCAGCAGGAACACTTCCGGATCCGGTTTGGAGCGTGAGATCTCGTTGCCGTCGGCGATATGGTCGATCAGGTCGGTCAGGCCGAGCCGGTCGACGATGAAGGACGCGTTTTTGCTCGATGAACCGATCGCCAGCTTATACCCCAGGTCTTTCAGTTTCTTCAGGCGTGCGCGGTGATCTTTGGCCAGATCTTTTTTGCTCAAGGTGGCGAGGAGCTCCCGATACCGGACATTCTTTTTTGTTGCAAGCCCGACCCGCTCTTTGTTGCTAAACGGACGATTGGCCTGCTCCAATATGATGTCGAGGCTATCCATACGCGAGACGCCTCTCAGCCGTTGGTTGATCTGTTTGTCAAAGTAGATGCCCTGACTGTCCGCCATCTCTTTCCACGCCTGATAGTGATAGTGGTCGGTGTGTACGAGCACGCCGTCGAGATCGAAGATGATCCCGAGATGGTGGTAGACGTCGGTCTTCTCTTTCGGTTGCAGCCGGATCTCTCGTCCTCGATACTCGATCTCGAGCGGCAGATCACCGTGCCAGGTCAAAAGCGTTTTTGTCTTTTTTACGTCGACTTCGAGACGCGCGCCCCGATACGTCACGGAAAAACGATAACCTTCCCAACCGGTCGGCAGCTTTGGATCGAGTGAGAGTTTTCCCTGGTTGAGAGTCAGGCCGGCATAGCCGCGTATGACGAACAGCCAGGTGCCGCCGATGTTGCCGAGATGAAGCCCGTCGGCCGTGTTACCCTGCAGGTTTTTCAGGTCGATATGGCTCGTCATGCGAAAATACCGCTTGGCTTTTTCCATCTCACCGGTTCTCGCCGCCATGGCGCCGTAGATGCAGGGCGACAGGGACGAGTCGTGCGTCGTGATCGCTTCATAGTAATGGCGCGATCTGGTGACGACCGGATCTTTCAGGTCAGGCTCGTAGAGGAAATGAGCGAGCGATGTATCCGGTTGTTTCAACACCTGATAGCGATACAGTTTCGACGGATGATAATAGAGTAAGAGCGGGTAATGGTCTTCCGGCGTATTTTCAAAATCCCACACCGGACGGGCCAGAAAACCGTCGTCCTGGGCATCGATGCCAAGGGTTTCGGCGTGCGGTAGATACATGTCGTAAGCGGCGTCCGTGAAAGCGAATAACTCTTCATCGGTCAGGCCGGTGCGCGTCAGCGCGTCCGTTTTGCCGGCTAATTTGAGTGCCTTGACGACGTCGAGGGCGGCCAGCAGGTTTTCCTTGGCCGAACGGTTCGTGAAGTAGTTGTTGTCGATCAGGCAGGTGTATTCGTCGGGACCGGTGACGCCGAACAGCTGAAACTTGCCGTCCTTGAATGAACCGAGTTCGAGCCACGTTCTGGCTGTCTCGATCAGGACATCGACGCCTTTTTCCGCCATATAGTCGAGATCGCCCGTCACCAGATAATACTGGTAGAAGGCATGCGCGATATCGGCATTGATGTGTACCTGAGCCGAGCCTGACGGAAAGTAGCCGGAGCACTCAGGTCCTGTGATCGTGCGCCAGGCGTACTGGGCACCTTTTTCGTAGCCGAGCACATGCGCGTTGTTCTTCGCGCGACCGAGCGTATGCGCCCGGTAGTCCAAAAGCTTTTTGGCGCGTTCCGGCCAGGTCCAGAGATAAAAGGGGAAGAGATAGATTTCGAAGTCCCAGAAATAATGGCCTTCGTACCCTTCTCCCGACAAGCCCTTGGCGGCGATCAGGGAGATGCCGTCGCCGGAGGCGCCTTGCAACAGATTGTAGACGGCGAAATCGAGGGCTGCCGAGGCGTCCTCATTGCCTTTCACTTCGACCCGGTGCTGCAACCAGAAAGCCTGCACGAACGCTTCTTGTTCACGTGCGATCGTCTCCCAGCCTTGCTCCAGCGCTTCGGCCGTGAGGTGAAGCGCATGCTCCAAGGGATCGGCTTCACGTCGACTGTCGGTGTACGCGACGAAGCGGGTGAAGCGGATCGACTCGCCTGCTGGCAGCTCGACCGTGAACGGCTGTGCGATCTCTTTCTCATGTTTCTGCGGCTTCTTTTCCTGCACCGTAGCGGCTGCCGAGTGGTCAACCTGCCAGCGCATCGCGATTGCCAGGCTGAGCCCGGAGACGGGCGTCTTCGCCGTCAGATAGAGGGCTTTCTCTTTCTCGTCTGTCTGAAAACCTTCGAGCAGGTCGACGGCGGCAGAAGCGAGACGCGGATCATCACCGCCTGTCTGATTCTCGTTGTTGCCGTCGATAGCTGCCGAAAACTGAATGGAGAGCGGTCTGTCCTTCGCCGTCAGTATGACCTGCTGGACGAACAGTTCTTTTTTGGTAAAAGACAAAAGATCTTTAATCTCGACCGAGACGTGTGAGCCGTCCGCTGTCTCATAATCATACGCGTAACGACTTTTGCCGCTCGCCAGTACGAGTTCGCGCGTGTAGTTTTTCACACGCGCGCCGAGTGGCGAGACGTGCTCGCCGTCGATTTGGATGTCGAGGCGCTTTGCATCAGGCAGGGCGACCATGCGTTCACCCTGCAGCGGAAAGCCGATATGTGCTTCCGGGTAACGCATCTCGACGTTCTCATAGAAGGCGTTGATGTACGTGCCTCTGACACTCGGTCGCTTCTCATACTGCCGCTTTTCGTATTCGCCGAAATATCCTCTGATGCCGAGGTAGCCGTTCGCCAGATGAAAGAGCGACTCTTCTACGGGCAACAGGTTCGGATCCAACGATGATGATCTTAACGGTCTGATCACGGACTACTCCTTTACAGCGCCGGACGTGATGCCGCTGATGATCTGTTTTTGGAACAAAAGGACGATGATCAAGGTCGGTACGATCACGATCACGGTCGCCGCAGCGATCTGTCCCCAGAGGATCGTGAACTGCGTGCGCAGCGACGTGATCGCTACCGGCACTGTGTGAAATTCTTTATCGGTATTCAAGGTAAAGGTTAAGAGATATTCATTCCAGCTCGCGATAAACGTCATGATCGCGGTCGTGAAGACACCGGGCGCGGCGAGCGGGAATATGATGTGCGACAAGGTGCGCATCATACCGGCTCCGTCGATTCTCGCGGCTTCCTCCAGAGAGATCGGGATGCTCTTGAAATGTGCCACCATGATCCAGACGGCGGTCGGCAAGGTGATCGATGAGTAAGCGAGCGACACCCAATAGCTGTTCAGGATTCCAAGCCCGTAGAACATGTTGTAGATCGGACCGACGATAATCATCTGGGGGAACATCGAGACGGCCAGTACGAGCCCCAGAAGCATGCGCTTGCCTTTGAAGCGGAAGCGCGAGATCAGGTAGGCCGAGAGCGTCGCCACAAAGATCACGTAGAGCGTGGTGACGATCGAGACGATGAAGCTGTTGAAAATGGCTTTTGGCAGTCCCTTGCCGAGGACGTATTGGTAATGCTCGGTCGTCGGGTTCTCGGCGATCATGTTAAAGGCTGTGCGGGAGCCGAAAATTTCACTCGACGGTTTGAATGAGGTTGTTAAGACCCAGACGAAGGGGAAGACGGAGATGAACAAAAAGAGCAAGATGATAAAGACGGCAAACACCTTGGTGTATGTTTTACGTCTTTGCATGCGTCGAAGTCCCGGTGATCTTTTACTCATGAATGCTTACCTCCCTACTCATCGGCCATCAGGTCGGCGCCGAGGAATTTGATGAAGATCGTGGCGATGATCGCGACACAGATGAACATACCGACGACGATGGCCGATCCGTAGCCATAGTTGCTCTGCTCGATCATGACCTTGTAGGAGTAGATCGACAGCGTCTCGGTCGTGCCGCCGGGGCCGCCGCCCGTCAATACGGCGATCAGGTCGTAGACGCGGAAGGCGTCGAGGGTGCGGAAGAGTAAGGCGACGAGTATCGACGGTTTCATCAGGGGCAACGTTATATGGAAGAACTGATGGATCGGACCGGAGCCGTCGACCGATGCGCTCTCATAGAGTCCGCGGTCGATGATCTGCAAGCCGGCGAGCAAGAGGAGCGCCATATAAGGCGTCGTCTTCCAGACATCGGCGATGATCGCCGCGACCATCGCGCCGCCGGGGCTCGAGAGCATCACCTGAGCCGATGATATGAGTCCGATCGAGGCGAAGAATTGCGCGACGATGCCGGACCGCCCGTCATAGAGGTACTGCCACATCAAGGCCGAGACGGCGGTCGGAATCGCCCATGGGATCAAGGCGGCTGTCCGCACCAGCCCGATGCCGCGCATCGCCTTATTCATGATCAGGGCAAGTCCCATGCCGAGTATCAGTTCAATCGAGACGGAGACGACGGTGAAGACGACTGTATGTTTTAAGTCGTTATGGAATCGGGTGTCTTTTAAAAGTCTCTTATAGTGATCGAAGCCGACGAAGTTCGATTCGACAAAGCTTCGGTTCATGCCGTTGTAAAGGGCGTTCAGGTCGTCTTTGCGCAACAGATCCTGATCGCTGTTCCGCTCGTAGACCTCCATTAATTGGGCTCTCGTATCGGTGATGAAGGCACGGATTTCTTCTTCATCTTCGCCGGAGATCTCCCTCACGCCGACGTACTTTTCAGCGATCCGATCGGCTGTTTCTGTTACTTCGTCGAATACCGCACGGCCTTCATCGTCGACATAATCGTAGTCTTCCCAGAGGAAGAAGCCGACGTAAGACGCGTTATCTGCGAGCAGATCGCCGTTCAGTGCCGGCGAAAGACGCAGTTCGTTGTACTGCTGGTTGTTCGTTCGGTAATCGAAGAAGGAATAGACGAATGAGGTGACGATCGGGTACAAAGAAAAGATCGCCAACATGATCAATAACGGCGCGAGAAATAAAAAACTCGATATCTTCAGCTTGTGCTTCATGTGGTCTCCCCCGACAGCCGTCCATGGCTCTCAACTTCGTGTGAGGCACATTCTGGTAACCAGAATTTCCAAAAGGTAGAAAAAAGCAGCCGCAGATGCGGCTGCTTTTTTTAAACATACGTAGGATTAGTCCTCGGTCGTTTCCTCGGTCTCGTCCTCATCTTCTACGTCTTCGACATCTTCGTCTTCGACGTCTTCGACATCCTCATCGGTCTCTTCGACTTCTTCATCTTCCGGATACTCGAACGGTTCGGCTTTGGCGAGCGCTTCTTCGATCGCCTCTACCGCGTCTTCGATCTCCATGTCGCCGGCGAGGTACTTGTGGATGGCCTGCTGCAGCTCATCGGACACGGCCGCGTAGTCTTCAGCGACCGGACGTGAGATCGTCGACTCGAGCGCTTTTACAAAGCCCGGCATCGAGAGCAGGAGGTTGTTTTCAATGACTTCTTCGTCTTCGAGCACTTCGTTGAAGCCCGGCAGGTAGCCGCCTTCCATGCTCATGATTTTCTGGCCTTCGGGGCCGGTGATGAAGTTGATCAGGGCGAAGGCGCCTTCCGGATTCGAACTGTTCTTGTTCATGCCGAGCAGCCAGCCGCCGACCGTGCCGCCCATCGGGAGCGGAGCGATTGCGACCTGATCCTGGTCGATCTCACCTTCGGAGGCGATGGCGCCCCACTGGTAAGGCCAGTTTCTCGCGAATACGGAGTCACCTTTGATAAAGCTGTTGGCGGTTTCGCCTTCCGTATAGATCAGGATGTTTTCCGGTGCGGCTTCTTCCTGCATCATCATCATGCCTTCGAGGCCGGCCTGAATGTCTCTCCAGTTGTCGGAGAATTCGTTGAAGTTACAGACGAGTCCTTCGTACTGTTTCGACTGGTAGACGAAGCCGTCGACCGTCTCTTCTTCGCCTTTGTACTTGGCGGCGAGGTCTTTCAGGTCTTCCCAGGTGTACTCACCGGACTCCAGCATTTCGAGCTCTTCTTCAGAGACGATGTCTTTTCTCACATACAGAATACCGAGGTCGGGGAAGAATGGCAGCGCGAACTGTTTGCCGTCATATTTGCCGGCGCTGATCGAGCCCTGGTTGTAGTTTCTGACTGAGAGCTTATTGTCTCTCATGTAGCCGTCGAGCGCTTCGATGTAGCCTGCGGCGGCGAATTCACCGGCCCAGACGACGTCCATCGAGACGACGTCATACTCGTCACTGCCGGCGGCAAGCGAGTTGATCAGCTGGGTGCGCATGGCGCCCGAGTCGTTCGTCATGTCGATCCAGACGGCTTCGTACTCGTCCTGCGATTCGTTGAACGCATCGAGCACGGCCTGTGTCGCCGGTGTGCTGTCACCTTGCGCCGCGAAGTTGATCACGATTTTCTCGTCTGCTCTGACGACAGACGGAACACCGATGGCAAATGCTACAAGAAGCAGCAGGGTTAATGCGGTAAATGCAAATTTCCTCATGTTTGACTTGTCCTCCATTTGGTCAAAAGTTGTCAATGGATCCGTGACAATGACGAAGATAGAAAGCTTCGCTGCTCCGGATCGTGGATTACATTCATTATAGCCTCTGCTGATTGCACAGGTTGTCACATGCTTAACAACACTTGCATAAATCTAAGCAAATAGCGATATTCACCATTGAGGTGTTGGGAAATGTGCCGGAATAAGGATCGATGCTATGCATCAATTGTATAAAGCGACGATCACATATATCGGCGCTTTTTTTAGATCTTAAAGGGATAGGAAATATTGTGCAATCGGACAGGGGAAAACGTGCGGCAAAATACGTCTCCGGCGCAAATAAGACGACGTCAGACAGCCGGTTCTAGGTGCTCGATCAGCGGTAGGCGTCGCCAACTATCTTGCGGTTGTAGAATCTGACGAGCGGAATAGAAAGCGGAATCGCGACCAGCCCGTAAAAGATCCCTCCGGGGATATCGAGAAACACGTGTTGTTTGGTCGTCACCGTGGTGATGGCGATAAAGCCGAAATAGAGCGTGACGAGTGTTTTCATCCACCACGACGCCTGGCGAAACGACCAGATCATGACCATCGTCACCGTGCAGTTGATCACGTGAATCGACGGAAAGCCGCAGTAATGGTTGTCCACTTGATAGACGACGGTCAGCATCTTCGAAAATATGTCGGTCGAATTATGTATGAGGTCGTAGGGACGTGGAACGATCGTCTGAAAAAAGGGAAACGTCAGATTGGCCAGCAGCTGACCGACGCTCATGGCCAGAAGGTAGCGGCGCATCAGGGCGCGATCGCGAAAGAAAAAGACAACTCCGAGCAAGATGATGAGAGGCGCCCACGACATATATACGAGAATGGTCCACGGCAAAAGCGGGATCATGTCATCAAACGGGATGGAGATGTTTCGCACCGTACCGATCGGGCGATTAAACAACTGCATCATCCACATCGAAACAAAAAAGATAGCGATAAAGACGATATCCCGCCAGTAGTATTTCATGTAGCGGATATAAGATCCTTTGTCGCCGAGAGTCGGCGTGTCCGGTTTTTCAATCATCATGTTTTCAGGCATGTCAACGAACTTTCTTGTTGTCATAGTCTTCAGTCAGGTCAGGATTCGGCGCTATCTTCGGTGACCTAAGCCGACGCACGGAGTGGCGTGTGATGTCTGTCGCCGGCCTTGTTCAGCAGTCTGCCGAGTCCAAAGAGCAACAGGATCAACGCTTCATACCCGACCAATATGATCAGATAGTAAAGATACGTTGGCACGGAGAGCGACAATGCCGTCAACGGCTCCGGCGCAAACACGACGTAGCCATAGTTGTAGGCGAGATCGGCACTCGCGATGAACGTTCCGTTGAATGCCGCATTGATCAGGATCAAGGTAATGTTGTAGATGAGAGTGACCCTTAAGGCCACCTTCAGTCCTTTTTTGTCGAAGCGGTAATCGAGCACAAAGATCACGTAACTGATCACCCAGCCGAGCAGGATGTGGGCGATGAAGAACTGGAAATTGGTGTAATGCGGGAAGTCGAAGCGGTAGAGATCCATGAAGGCCATCGAGAAGATGGAGCCGAGTGCCGCCCAGTATACCCAGATCGGGCGAAGCACTTTGATGCCGAAGACAATGTCCAGGATCAGGAGGGGAATGGCAATCCGGCAGTGATACAAAGGAAGGCTCATCTCGAGATTGAAGTATCCGGAGAAAAACTGCCAACCGTAAAGAATGATCTGGTCGATCAACAATATGATACCCATCGCCTTGACCAGTCGGTATGGGTTTTTCATCTTTGCGAGCCGGTGGCGGTACACATAGAAGAGAACCATGACCGCGATCCACAGCGCGATCAATCCTAACCGCAGTGGCTGAGGAATAATGACAGGATTGTCACGCTCAACACCACTGAAAAAGCCTGCTAAAAAACTCACAGTACGCTCCTTTTTTACGACACGATCCGGTCGGCCTTTTGTGCGAAAAACAACTGCTATTATACCTGTTCTGTGAGCGTTTACAAAAACAAGAGAAAAGTCTCGCGCGATGTAATTCCAGCAAAGCGATCGATGTCTACTCGCTTTGCGGTTTGACGCGAACATCAAGACCAGTTATAAAAAAGTCAAGACTTCGAAGGAGGCATGTCGGATTATCGTGCAAGAAGAGAATCGCGAATCGTATGCCTTGCAAGAGTTGATCGCCGATCTGAGACGGCTCCAGCTCGCTATTCGCCTGCCGCTCACGCTGTATGAGGATGGGATCGATGTGTTTTCCGAACCGGAGTCTTTTGCCGTCTTGTCGACAGGTCGTGCCGCCAAGCGACCGCTCGCTATGCTGCCGATCGCCAAAGGTCATCCGCATACGCCACAGCATCTGAAATCGCCATATGCTGAACGTTACATCTGCATCGAGCTCGATGAACGTTACACGATCCTGATCGGGCCGTATCTCTACCCGGACGACGAAGAGACGATCGAGCGGATGGTTCGAAGAGGCCTTTACGATATCGCAGATATCGAGCAGGCCGGCGAAAGCCGTGAGCAGCTGCCGCATATTCCATATCGTTCGGCGATCGCGATCGGGCGTCTGGCAGCGGAACGGTGCACGGCGAGGCAGGAGCGGGGCGAGTATCCGTACGGCATCAACCGAAACTCGGCTGAAGTCAAACGTGAAGCGCCGATGTCGGCACTGATGACGCCGTTGCCGGAGAACTATTACCGGATACAGGTGGAAGAAAGAAGCGGTCAGTTCGCCCATCCGTCGATCCGCCTCGAAGATGCCCTCGGTAAGCGCATTGAAGCCGGTGATACGTCGGGCGCCTTATCGATTCTGCGCAGGATCAACCGGCTCGATCGGGCGAAGCTGGCCGACAATCCGCTTCGCTCACTGAAAAACTCCCTGATCGGGAGTATGACGATCTTTACCAGAGCCGCGATCCAGGGTGGTGTGCCGGATAACCAGAGTTTTACGTTATCGGATGCTTACATTCGCCAGATCGAAAGTGCGACCGGGCAGGAGGAGCTGGAAGGGATCGAAGAACGCGCGATCCGCTCGTTCATCAATCTCGTGAACGAAGAGAAAAAACAAAAGTACAGTCACGTCATCGGTCAGCTCATGCAGTATATCGATACGAATCTGACGAGCGAACTGTCGCTGAATGAACTGGCCGGCATCGCCCATATGCATCCGAATTATCTGTCGTCCAGATTCCATAAGGAAACCGGCACGAGGCTCAGCGCGTACATCCGCGACAAGAGACTGGAAGAAGCGATCCACATGATCCAGTTTTCCAATAACAGTCTGAAGCAGATCGCCGCGTTTTACCGGTTCAGTTCGCAGAGCCACTTTTCGCGTGCTTTTAAAGAGAAATACGGCATGACGCCGTCGGACGTGGCGAAAGGGCGGAGAAAGTCGGAACGCTAACATCATTAAATAACACGGAGGTCCGGCATGAAGAAGAGACAGAAACAAGTGAACGTATGGCTCCTACGTATCGTAATCATGCTCTCTCTGATCACCCTGTCGATCGCTCCCGTGACGGCGGAAGAAGAGCCGTTCGCTCCGAGTGTCAGTGTGACGCCGCGTATCGTTTCGGCGGAGGAGAGTTTCGTGGTCAGGGTCAGCTTACGCGGGCAGGAAACGAAGCAGGTCTCTCGGCTGCAGATCGATGCTTCCGAGCTCGGCATTGAAACGAAGATTCCGGTCGATCTCGAGCTCTTCTCGCAGACCGTTCCCGTGCGCTTCGATACAAAGCCCGGTAACAAGACGCTTCACCTGATCGTCGAGACCGATGACGGATTATCGACCGAGATCCCGTTTGAGGTCGAGGTGCGGGAGGTGCCAGCCGACGAGCCGCGTTGGGATGAATCAGTCATCTATTTTCTCTTGACCGACCGTTTTGCCGACGGCGATCCGTCGAACAACGATCCGCACGGCATCGGCTACGATCGAGACCACCCGGAGACGTATCAGGGTGGTGATTTTCAAGGCATCATCGACAACCTCGATTACCTCGATGCGCTCGGCATCAACATGGTGTGGATCACGCCTATCGTCGACAATATTGAGCATGACCGCCGACACGGTATGGAAGGGTCTCAATACGGTTACCACGGGTATTGGGCGAAAGATTTCGAGACAATCGACGAGCATTGGGGCGACCTCGAGACGTTTCACGACTTGATCGACGAAGCGGCGGAGAAAGACATCCGCCTGATGATCGATGTCGTCTTGAATCATGCCGGATACGGTATGAAGGCATCGGATGACGGTAACGGCATCGATCATTTCCCGAGTCATGAGGATAGACAGCGTTTTGTAGGTATGCTGCGCGAAGATCCGGCACCTCACACGGTGACCGGTGAACTGATGGGACTGCCCGACTTCATCACGGAGGATCCCGGTGTGAGGAAAGCGCTCGTCGGCTGGCAGTCGGCCTGGATCGAAAAGAGCATGACTGTTGCCGGCAACCGGATTGCAGCTTTCCGCGTCGACACGGTAAAGCATGCCGATGCGACGCTCTGGCGCGCACTGAAAAAGACGACGACCTTAATAGATCCGGGATTCAAGTTGCTCGGTGAGTGGTACGGTGCTTCGATCGATAACGACGGCCGTTCGCTCCTCGGCGGCGGCATGGATGCGCTTTTGGATTTCGCTTTCAAAGACATCGCTCAGGCGTTTATCCGAGGCGATCTGGAGCGTGCTGAGAGGCAGTTGAATCACAGAAACAACAAGATGGACAACACCCGCCTGATGGCGCAGTTTTTGAGCAGTCATGACGAAGACGGCTTTCTGTTGACGCGTGCCGGACAAGATGAGGGATTGTTTAAAGTCGCCGTCTCATTGCAGTTGACGGCGAAAGGCATTCCGGTGATTTACTACGGCGAAGAGATCGGGTTGAGCGGCAAGACAGCCGGTAATATGGATCGCGGGGAGTTTTCGGAAAACCGGTATATGTTCGACTGGGACAAGGTCGAAGGAAACGACCTACTCGATCATTATCAGATCATGGTCGGCATCCGAAATGATTTTGCGCCGATCTTTGCACGCGGTGACAGGCAAACGCTCTTAGCCGAAAATGATCCCGGCGTCTCCGTGTTCGCGAGATCGTTGGATGACGAAGCGGTGTTGGTCGCGCTAAACCGATCGGGAGATCCGCAGTTGCTCTGGTTTGAAGGCTCAGAGCTTGAATCACTGATCGATCTGTACGGAGGAGCGCGTGTCGAAACGATGGAGCTTCATGGCAAGGAAGGGGTCTTGCTTCAGATTCCGGCGGCGACTGACGGCGGCACGGCCGTCTTGTCGCTCGGAAATATCGACATCGCTGACCTGCATCTTGAGTTAGTAGATGAGACACTTGACACAGGTGACTAAATTAAGCGGTAGCAAATGCCGATGACAAGCATCACGGCTTATGGTTTCATGTCGAAGGCAATAGCTGAAGAAACAATAACTATTGCGAAGAGAGTGAAATGGTGATGAAAAGTTTTCTAAATAGCGTCTATTCCGACGGCTCGAGCCTCTATGTCAGCAATCCGAAGCCGCGGCAAGGGGAGACCATAGAGATCCGGCTTAAAGTGAAAGCGACGAAGCATCTGAGGCATGTGATCTTGAGAAGTCGTGAATACGGCAGAGAACATCTCTACGAGATGAAAAAAGATCGATCGTCTCGCGGGTTCGACTGGTATAAGGTCTCGGTCGTCGTGCATGAGAAGGTGTTTTCTTATCAGTTCTATCTTGTGACGGCAGATGAGGTCTTCTACTACACGCAGCATCGTATCACGGATTTTATGCCGGACGAGAGTCGCGACTTCAAGATTCTGGTCGACTACGACTCACCCGACTGGATGAAAAACGCCGTGTTTTACCAGATCTTTCCCGATCGGTTTAGAAACGGCCGCCCGGATCTCCATGTCTCCGACGGCGAATACACGTACCGCGGCCATCTCGTCCAGCAGATCAAGGATTGGAATAAACCGCCGGCGATGTATGAGGAGTCTTTCTGTCTCGATTTCTACGGCGGCGATCTGTACGGTATTATTGAAAAACTCGACTATTTGCAAGATCTCGGCGTCAATGCCATCTATCTGAATCCGATCTTCTGGGCACCGTCGATGCATCGCTATGATGCGCTCGATTACGATCTCGTCGATCCGTATCTCGGAGGCAATGAAGCGCTCGCCGAACTGACAAATGAGATGCATGCCCGAAACATGCACCTGATGCTCGATATCTCGGTCAATCATGTCAGTTCCGACGCCAAATGGTTTAACCGAGACGGTGTCTTTTATCCGACTGATGTTGGCGCCTACCATAATCCCGATTCCGTAGAAAGAGATTTTTTCTTCTTTGAAGAAGACAACAGCTATTACCAGTGGGCCGGTGTCGAGACGATGCCGACTTTGAACTACACCTCCGAGCGGCTCAGGGACAAGGTGTATCGTGATGACGACGCCGTCTTGAAAAAATGGATCTTGCCGCCATATAACGTCGATGCCTGGCGTTTCGATGTCGCTGACGTCTTTGCCAGAAACGAACATGCCGATGTGCATGAAGAAGTCTGGCGCGAGATGCGACAGGAACTGACCTCAGTCAAGCCGGAGATTATCCTTTTGGTCGAAGAGTGGACCGACTGTACGCCGATGTTCGACGGGAAGACGTGGGATTCCACGATGAACTATTTCGGGTACGGTCGACCGGCGAGAATCTTTCTCGGTGAACCGGATCATTTTTCGCGGCGGCATGACGTCCTCGGCAAAATCCGTCCCGAGATGTCGGCTGCCGATTTCAAAGCGAGGATTCTCCAATTTTATGCGAGGCTGCCGCACGTGATTCAAGGCCAGATGCTGAATCATATCAATACGCACGATCTGACCCGCATCTACAACGATCCGGCGGTAAACCGGGACGAGTTTTTCTCGATGGTGATCTTGATGTTCACCTTGCCGGGGATGCCGAGTATCTATTACGGCGACGAGAGGCTCCTAGACGGCAGACACACCGATCTCGAAGGGGCGAGATTCCCGATGGATTGGTCACCGATTGAAACGGCGGATGAAGTGACGAGAAAGAACTTTGAACGATATCGCCTACTCGCGCATCTCAAGCAGACGTCTTCAGCCCTGATCGACGGCGGCTTCAAGATTCTATATGCGGACGGCAGGATTATGGTTAGCGCACGGTTTACGGAAGACGAGATGCTACTGACCGTGTTCTCAGGCGAATCAAAAGACCGTGACATCCGCTTTAACGTGGGCGATCTCGGATTTGCCGACGCTGACCTGATAGAAGAACTCCTTGGGAGAGAAGTCTCAGCGCGGATTGAAGGTGAAGATCTCCTTATGACGGTAAATGCGCACACGGGATACCTGCTTCGTCTCTCTGAAAACTGACATATTGGATTATTCTGCAAAACCGGCTATTAAAATACAGTCGGTTATGCTTACAATGTGGCTCATTAGTGTAAAAGTACGGGGAGGCCATGATGAGAACACCGACGCTGTCAAGAGACGATGCTCTGGCGCTCTTGAAAAAATATAACAAGGAACCGTTTCACATTCGTCATGCGCTGACGGTCGAGGCAGTGATGCGTTATTTTGCGAAGATACATGCCCCTGACGAGCTCGATTACTGGGGCATGGTCGGGTTGCTTCACGATATCGACTTCGGAATGTTTCCGGACGAGCATTGTCAGCGGGCGCCGGAGCTTTTGAAAGAAGGCGGAGTAGCCGACGACATGATTCGCTCGATCGTGAGCCATGCGTATGGCGTTTGCTCTGATGTCGAGCCGGTGGAGGAGATGGAGAAGATTCTCTTCGCTTCCGATGAACTGACGGGGCTCATCTACGCGGCGGCCTTGATGCGTCCGTCGAAGAGCACGAAGGATATGGAGCTGAAGAGCCTTAAGAAAAAGTATAAAGACAAGAGTTTTGCCGCCGGCTGCTCAAGAGAGATCATTGCGACCGGTGCCGAGCAGCTCGACTGGACACTCGATGAGCTGTTGCAAAAAACGCTTGACGCGATGAAAGAGAGTGAAGATGGGATCGAGTCGGAGGTCAAAGCGCATACGTGATCACGGGAATCGGGACGATTGTCAATACACTGGCCGTATTGGGCGGTGGTGCGCTCGGGCTTTTTTTAAAGTCCGGTCTAAAAGAACGCTTCAAGGAAATCCTGATGCAGGCGCTCGGGCTTTCGACGATTTTTATCGGGATATCCGGGGGGCTAAGAGGTCTATTGACAATCAGCGGCGATCAACTGACGACCACCAACACCCTGCTCATGATCCTCTGTCTTGTCTTAGGCGCTTTGGTCGGTGAAGCGATCAATATCGACGGGGCGATGAATCGGCTCGGCGCTTTTATCAAGCGAAAGGTCGGAGCCAAAGACAATGAGAACACCTTTGTCCAGGGCTTTGTCTCCACTACGTTGATCATATGCACCGGTGCGATGGCGATCGTCGGTTCCTTCCAGGATGCCCTGATCGGGGATCCTTCGATGCTGTTTGCCAAGTCTGCGCTGGACGCTGTTCTCGCGGCGATCTTTGCGTCTGCGCTCGGTATCGGCGTATTGTTCTCGGCGATTCCCTTGTTTCTCTATCAGGGGGCGCTGACCTTGATGGCCGGCTGGATCAAGCCGGTGTTGTCCGACCTGATGATTTTCAATCTGTCTTTTATCGGCTCGCTCCTGATCTTCCTGATCGGTGTCAATCTGCTCTTTGACAGACGAATCAGGGTGGGGAATTTTCTGCCGGCTCTGTTGTTTGCCGTCTTTCTACCTATGGTCATGGGTCTTTTTGGCTTATAATTCGCGGGCCGAAGAAGTGAATTCGCTTGTTTGTTTGGCCATCACGCTTTCACAATGAGACGTTCGTTACGATTTTGGTAACACACGGGGACGAAACTTGAATTTGTCAATTTACTCCTTTACTATGCGGTCAGGGACACTACTTGAATGTGTGCCGGATTGAAAGGAAGGGGGCATGCAAATATGGCGAGAATGCCGCGAGAGAGAAATCTGTTTGGTATTTACTACATCAGCCAGTGGGCGAATGACGGCGTCAAGATCTTTCGAGATGACGGCGACCGTCAAGCATTTGTGGATTCGTTGCAGGGTGCATTGAAGCAGTATCCGAGTGAAATACTTGCGTATTGTCTGATGGATCCCACGTCCTACCACCTGATCGTCCACTTTCACGGCTGCGATATCTCGCAGTTCATGTCGAGTTTGAACATCCGCTATGCGCGTTCGCTCGAGCACCGCGGCGGCCTGTTCAAAGATCGTTTTCAAAGCGAGCTTTTGAATACGGATGAAGAGGTGCATAACGTATTGGACAGACTCGAGGAGCGGGGCAAAAACGGCCGCGAATGGAACAGTTTTTGCGATCTGGACCGTTTGCGCGGTCGAACCGATTCTCTGTTTATGTCCAAGGAGCGACCGGAAGGCTTTGAGATTACGAAGCGTTCTTGTATCGCTACAAAAAAAGGACTCCTGCTCTGGTTGGAGTCGGCTCTGGCAAATGAAGGGCTTACCATGGAGACGATGCTGGAGGACAAAGACAAGAGAAATGTCTGGGTGGTGAACAGCCGCCGCATGTCATGTCTGCCGCTTAGAGAACTCGGTGAAGTGTTCGGCGGACTGTCTGAATCGATGGTGAGCAAAATAATCAAACAAGGAGTACATCGTGCTTGATCTACACCTCAATTTAACCCCGGAGAAACCTGCTCCGAGTATGTTTACTGGTCCGGTCGCGCCTGACGAAAACGTCGTCTACGATCTTTTGGTCATCGGCGCCGGCCCGGCCGGCTTGAATGCCGCGCTTTACGCGAAGCGTAAGGGAAGAAACGTCGCCGTGTTCGGTGACCGAGTCGGCGGCCAGATGTTGAACACCTCGATGGTCGAAAACTATATCGGGACGAGCCAGAATAGCGGTTATGAACTATCGCAGAAGTTTGGCAACGACATCGAAGCGCTCGGCATCCCGATTCTCTCCGGTTACCTGATCGACGGTTGGCAGCAAGAAGAAGATGACGTGATCAAGCTGTACGCGACGAATAGAAAGCAGTACAGAGGGAAGACCGTCTTACTTGCGACCGGTTCGACACCGCGTAAACTCGGTATCCCGGGTGAGATCGAATTGGCCGACCGCGGCGTCAGTTACTGCGCCATCTGCGACGGACCGCTGTTTAAACAAAAACGCCTGATTGTGGCCGGCGGCGGCAATGCGGCTGCCGAAGCGGCACTCGACCTCGCCAGAATCGGCAGGGAAGTGACGGTCGTTCAACGCAGCGAATTTCGCGCGGACCATATTCTCATGGCGGAGCTCGAAAAGCTTGACAACGTCACACTGCTCACGCAGACCCAGATCGAACGGATCAATGGTGAGGAGCATGTCGAGAATATCGAGGTCTACGACAAGGTGCGCGGCGAACGCTATGTCATCGAAGCTGATGCCGTGTTCGTCGAGATCGGCCACGATCCGAATCTTGGACCGTTCAAGATGGATCTCGAAGTCAATGATAACGGCGAGATTATCGTCGATCAGTGCAATCGCACGAATATACCTGGTGTCTTCGCCGCCGGCGACGTCACCGAAACGATGTACAAACAGATCGTGATCGCGGCAGCCGACGGGGCGCAGGCGGCACTATCAATCAATAACGAACTGACAACGGGTGAGTCGAGAATGCAGACGGCCGCCCACAAAGAGAGGAACTGCTGATGTCCATACTAACTGATGAAAACAAAAAACAACTAAAGGAATTTCTAAAGGCGATCGAGCGCGACACGACGATCGTGCTCTTCAACGAAGAGAATGCACCGGCCGGTAATGAGACGGCAGAGCTGTTGAGAGCGATGGCGGAACTTTCCGACAAACTCCATCTCGAAGAGAAAGACTTTGCGACGGAAAAAGCGCTCGCTACTGAGTACGGTGTCCATGCCGCACCCGGCTACGTGATCCTGAACGACAAAAAAGAGTTCACCAGAGTCCGCTTTATCGGCGTGCCGCTCGGCCATGAGATCAACTCGCTTTTGAGTGCACTGGTAGAGATCGGCGGTACGACCGATCCGATGCCGGAAGCGATGCTCGAGCGCGTCAAGAAGATCGATAAGCCGGTCGACATCAAGGTGTTTGTCACCTTGTCGTGTCCGCACTGCCCGGGCGCGGTGCAAAAAGCGCACGCGCTGGCGCTCGCGAACCCGAACATTCAAGCCGAGATGGTCGAGGCGCAGTCGTTCCCCGAACTGTCGCAAAAGTACGGTGTCGGTTCCGTGCCGCATACGGTGTTCAATGGTCACGAGACGATTATCGGAAACTATCCGTTTGAAGATTTCATCGCCAAAGCTGAATCGGCCTAAACGACCAAAACCAACAATCTTTCAGCACTTACCTAATGTTTCGATAAGGAGGGAAGCCACATCGCTTCCCTCTTTTTGATCAGGCGAAAGATTCCAGTATAATAAAGACAACAAGGTCGTCAGCGAATGCTTTGGCAGGAGGTCGTCATGGACACGGTTGATCTGTATACGAGGCAGCACGAACATTCCATTCACGAGTTAAACCGGACCGGTCGGATCACGAATAAGGAAATCTATATCCGGCTGCACATGCGCGACATCTCCGATTACTTCATCGACAAGTACCGGCACTTTGTCCGCCTCGCGAACGAGATAGTGGCGAAACCGCCTGACGTCGACTTTCCGATCTGGTGTTCCATCAGTAAAAACAATTGTCTAAAACCTATCGACAAGCAACTCGTCTACGTGCTACGTGTTCCGAAGGACGAAGTCGTCTATTTTCAAAGCGGCAAATGGGATTATGTCTTAAACGATCTTTACATACCGAAAGATGACGAGGATAAAGAAGCTTATCTTAAGCAGATAAAAAAACTCGGCGTAAAGGATCAGTTCAGTTTTATCAGTGGCAAGTACCGCGGCCTCTTTCCCGACATCGAAAGAAAGATCGTCGATTCCTGGTCGAGGGTGTTCGAGATCGATGAGTGGAACGATTTTTCCGTGCAGGCCAATATCTGGCAGATCAAGGCCGAATGGGTGCGCCATATCCTTAGACCAGGCGACGATATTTTCGCCGTTGATTAGCTCACATTAGACTGGGTAAATAATGATACGCGTATCAATCGTCGATAAGCGGCGTGTCTTCCAGCTGAATACCATCAGTTCCGCCGTCGACGATCGCCTGGTAGACCTTGCGGCCGTCCTCGTCACCTAACGTGGCTTTGATGCCGTCGATCTTCAGTTTGTCGCTCTCGACCGTCAGCTGATCGTCCGCAAACGTCGCGTCGTTCGGCAGCGGTATGTAAAGATAGGATCTGCCGTCGTCGGTGTAGGAGTCGATCACATTGACGCCGTCGAGCTCCACCGTCTTACCGTCGACACTGAATTGGTTGGCGTACCTGACTATGATCTCTTTATCTTCGTAGCTCAGCATCGCAGCGGCGGACATACTCGAGGTGGAGGCGGAGATGTCGAGCTTCAAATAGGGGATGTCCTTGGTTGCCTCGGTCTCGATGATGTCGGCGATCTCGTCTTTCGTCTGCTCGTTATATTGATCCAGGGCTGTCGTCAGCTTGTTTTCAATATCCGGATCGATCGTGTCTTCGATCGGTTGGACGTCGGCTAGTAGCTTTTCTTCAATCGTCTGCTTGTCGCGATAATAGCTGTCTTTCCAGCCGGTAGACTGCTTATCGAGGAGTAAGGCGGCGACATTGCCGATCTCGTAACTCTCGGCATCGGCCGAGTAGAATATACTGTCTCGATCGATGTGCTTGCCGGCTTCCTTGTAGATATCGTCGGCCGTCATCTCCCGTGTGATGAAGGTCGCCAGATTATCGGTGTATTTGGCCGGTGCTTCGGCCATGTCCGTGGCGTGAATTGCCGTCGCTTCCTCTTGGTATTCGTTTTGCCATCTGTCGAGCCAGTATCTGGCCTTGCCAAGATACTGATCTTTGTCGTTTGGATTATCGTAGGCACGAATCAGGTTTTCGTAGATCATGCGGCGATAGAGGCGTGGTGTCTTGTCGACCGGGAACGCTTGAGCACGACTACCGCCCGATTCGTCCGGCGCCTGCTCCGACTGATAATAGAAATGGACGAGTTCATGCGTCGCGACACGATACAGCGTGTCGACGACGTCTTCCTCGGCCAACAAGTTGTCTTCGACACTCATCGCGATCGACGGTTTATCTTCAAAGTCGAGTTGCTCGTATCCTCCAGGTTGCGGCATAGCGATCAATTCGTATTCGGATGCTTCGAGCTCACGTGTGCCGTCTACACCTAAACGCCAGACGCGGACTGACGAATCCGCATCGTTGACGTAAAACAGTATGAGATTATGGTTGCTGTAGTCGTAAGTCGGCCAGACCTTGTCCATATGCGGCCAGTGCGCCGCGATTTTCACTTGTATCTCGAGGACGGCGCTTTCAATATTAAGTGTCGGCGTTTCAACGCTCGTAGCTGCCGTAGTAGCCGCACTCGTTATTTGCACCTGACCGAGCAGCAGGGCAGTGATCAGAAGAAGGAGAAAAATGTGGCGCATGGGCGTCTGTCTTTTCGTTGTCATCATGTACCTCCGATGTCGCAACAGTGATAGCGCCTCTTCTTACGTTCAATGCACCATATAATACCGCTTTTAAAAACGTTTGTGTGCCCTCGGCATGATATGATTTTGTCGGTACTAAGTTGCGTCTACCAACAAGAAGGAAAGTGATCCGATGAACAGACGATTGAGTGAAGCGGAATTTGTCTCTCTGCTCGAAGCACAGCCGGTGATCGCAGCGGTCAAGCACATGGACGCCCTGCATCAGGCGATCGAAAGTGATGTCGCTGTCGTCTTTGTGTTGTTCGGCGATATTTTGACGATCCCGGAGATTGTGGCCGAGCTGAAAGAGGCTGGCAAAGCCGTGATCGCTCATATCGACCTGATCGAAGGTTTCAGTAACCGTGACGTCTCGGTCCGATTCATGGCGGAACGCACGCAGGTCGACGGCATCCTTTCGACCAGGACGAATCTTATTAGAGAGGCGCATCAGCGCGGTCTGATCTCTGTTCAGCGGCTGTTCCTGCTCGATTCGCTGGCGCTCGACAATATAAAAAAACAGGGGATGTCGAGTGACGCGACGGCGTTGGAGATCCTGCCCGGGATTATGCCGCGGGTGATTTCCGAAGTCGCCTCTATTTTGCAGCGGCCGTTGATCGCAGGCGGCCTGATCCGTGACGATGAAGACGCGGTCGCTGCCTTGAATGCCGGGGCGATGGCCATATCGACGACCAAAGCGTCACTGTGGAGCTAATTGATAACCTAAACACATTCTCAGGCCGTTCACTCTATTGACATAAATGTAGACAAATAGTGGATGTCTTGCCGCGTTGTCGGTGTGCACTCGTTTTGCTATAATCTCGACGAACCGAATTGCCGGAGTATTGGAGCAAAGCAAGGAAGTCCGCGGACTTATTTGCCTTGCTTTTTTTATGGGAGTAGCGAACCGTTTATGCAAAAAATAAGAGATGTGATCATCATTGGATGCGGGGTCGTCGGTGCGGCGACGGCTTATGCACTGGCCCGTTATGACGTGGATGTGCTGATATTGGAGAAAGAGAATGACGTCTCGAGCGGCACGTCAAAAGCGAACAGCGCAATTTTGCACGCCGGCTACGATCCGCGTCCGGGCAGCCTCATGGCTACTTTGAATGTCGCAGGATCACGTCTTTCGAAAACGATCTGTCACGATCTGAACGTTCCTTATATCAACTGCGGCTCACTCGTTTTGGCGTTTTCCGACGCGGATCTTATCACCTTGGAAAGTCTACTCGAGCGGGGACGACAAAACGGGGTGGAAGGATTGGAGATCTTGCCACCGGAGCGTCTCTTTGAACTGGAGCCAAAGCTGAGTCGCCATGTGAAAGGAGCGCTGTTAGCGCGGACGGCGGCGATCGTCAATCCGTGGGAATTCACCTTGGCTATGGCCGAGAACGCCGTAGAAAACGGGACGACGCTTCGCTTGAACGAGAAAGTAACGGCGATCAGGAAGGTCACAGACGGCTATGAGGTCGAGACGAATCAGGATGTTCATCGGGCGCGGTTCGTGATCAATGCGGCCGGTGCGCATGCCGATACGATCCATAACATGATCGCACCGCCGGCCTTTCGCATTATTCCCGACAAGGGCGAGTATTATGTGCTCGATAAAAGTGAGGGAACGCGCGTTCGCCACATCATCTTTCAGTGTCCGACACCTCTCGGCAAGGGCACGCTCGTCGCGCCGACGACCGACGGCAATCTGATCGTCGGTCCGAACAACGAGCTGACGGAAAAGAAAGAAGATACGGTGACGTCGGCCAGAGGACTGGTCGAGGTCAAAGAGCGCGCGTTCAAATCGGTGCCGTCGATCGATTTCAGTCAGAACGTGCGAAATTTCAGCGGCGTTCGTGCGGCCACCGAGATCGACGATTTTATTATCGGCGAAGCGGACGGTTCACCCGGTTTCTTCGACCTCGCCGGTATTAAGTCACCGGGCTTGACGGCCGCCGCGGCGATCGGCGAGATGGCGGTGACGCTTTTGGCGGGGCGTGGTCTGGCGCTTACACCCCGTGTCAATCTTGTGACGAAAAGAAACAAGATTCGCTTCAATCGTATGAGTGTCGAAGAGAAAAAAACGCTTATCTCAGCGAATCCCGATTACGGTCAGATCGTCTGCCGCTGTGAGTCGGTCACACTCGGCGAAGTGAAGGCTGCCCTTCATTCACCGATTCCGGCCGTTTCGGTCGAAGGGGTGAAGCGGCGCTGTCATGCCGGATCTGGCCGGTGCCAGGGTGGTTTCTGTGGTCCGCGGGTCGTCGAGATCATTGCGGCGGAGCATGGCATATCACCGCTCGATGTGCCGCTCGATAGAGCCGGATCGACGATTCTCATCGGACGGACGAAGGGAGGCGATGCTTGATGTACGACCTGATCGTGATCGGCGCCGGTCCGGCCGGACTCGCCGCCGCCATAACGGCCGCTAAAAACGGCTTAAAGAAAATCCTGATCGCCGAGCGTGACCGCGAGGCGGGAGGCATCTTGAATCAGTGTATTCACAACGGATTCGGGCTTCATTACTTCAAAGAAGAACTGACGGGACCTGAATACGCTTCACGTTTCATTCGAATGCTCGCTGACTTAAATATCGAGCTTATGCTGAATGCGATGGTGCTTGAGATCACGCCTGAGAGACACGTGCATGTGATCAACCGCGACGTCGGCTATAAGGTGCTCGAGGCCAAGTCGATCGTTCTGGCGATGGGGTGTCGCGAACGGACGAGAGGCGCGATCGCGATTCCCGGTAGCAGACCGGCCGGCGTGTTGACGGCCGGTGCCGCGCAACGCTACGTCAATATGGAGGGCTACATGGTCGGCCGGCGTGTCCTCGTACTCGGCTCCGGCGATATCGGCCTGATTATGGCGAGGCGGCTTACCCTGGAAGGTGCAGAGGTGCTCGCCTGTCTCGAGATCATGCCGTATTCGAGCGGCCTGATGCGAAACGTCGTGCAGTGTTTGGACGACTATGATATCCCGCTGCTTCTATCACACACGATCGTCGAAATTCGCGGCGATAAGCGGGTTGAAGAGGCAGTCGTCGCCCGCGTCGATCAGAATCTGAAGCCGATCGCGGGAACCGAGATGACGTTTACCTGCGATACCATTTTGCTTTCAGTCGGCCTGATTCCGGAAAATGAATTGACCGACAAGGCAGGCATCGAGATCGATCCGCGGACGAAAGGGGCCATCGTCAGAGAGAACATGGAGACCTCCTGTCACGGTATCTTCGCCTGCGGCAACGTCGTTCACGTGCATGACCTCGTCGATTTCGTAACGGAAGAGAGTGAAATCGCGGGACGAGGTGCCGCCGAATTTGTGCTGAATGAAAAATCGGAGACTGCCGACGAGATGACACTACTTTGTGGAGACGGTGTCAGCTACGTCGTGCCGCAGATCGTTAGACGTGAGCGTGTCGCCAAGACACAGACCGTCTATTTTCGGGTCAATCGTCTGTTCGATAAAAGCCGAGTCGTGATCCGCTCAGGAGAAAACGAGATCGCGGCATTTAAGAGACCGTACATGGCTCCCGGTGAAATGGAGCACGTAAAGATTCCGAAGGCGCTTCTCGACAAGGCCGAAGGAGCAATTGTGATCAGTGTGGAGGAGGACGTGTCATGAAAACAGTGATCTGTATTGTCTGTCCGAAAGGGTGCCATCTCAATATCGATGAAGAACACGGTTATGAAGTGAGCGGATTCGGTTGTGAGAGGGGCATCGCGTACGGTGTGGAAGAAGTGAGAAGACCGATGCGCATGATCACTTCGACCGTTAGAATTGACAATGCCGCCCTACCCCGCTGTCCGGTCAAACTCGATAAGCCGATCGACAAGCATTTGATCATGGCTGCGATGAAGGAGCTCGATCAGGTACGTTTAACGTCGCCTGTCTCTGAAGGCCAGATCGTGGTCGAAAACGTCTGTGGCAGCGGCGCCAGTTTTATCAGTACCAGGTCGCTTTGAAGCTTTAGATTTAAGTCACAATTTAAAAGAGCAGGAGATGCCCTGTTTTTTTGTCGCGTGCTGCATGTGTCGGTCACATCGTAGGCGCTCTGCTATGCTGAAGATCAGAAAGAAGCTGTACATCCGCATTCTAGCGAATGCTTAGCATTTAGGAGGACAAATCAGTGGATTTTACGAAACCTACCGATACATACAAACTGTCAAACGGTGTGGAGATTCCCTGCATCGGCTTTGGCACGTGGCAGATTGCCGACGGCAAAGAGGCGAGTGACGCCGTCTTGCATGCACTTGAAGCCGGCTATCGCCATATAGATACGGCCTACGCCTACGGCAATGAAAGAGGCGTCGGCGACGGTATCAAGAGAAGTGGATTGCCGCGCGAGGATCTGTTCATTACGAGTAAACTGGAAAACCCGACGCGCGGGTATCAGGAAACACTCGATATTTTCCAGGACTCACTCGACATGCTGGGAACCGATTACCTCGATCTCTATCTCGTCCATTGGCCGAACCCGATTCATTTCCGTGACTCATGGAAAGAAAAGAACGCCGAAAGCTGGCGTGCGATGGAAAAACTCTATAAAGAAGGAAAAATTCGCGCGATCGGTGTGAGTAACTTTTTCGAGCATCATTTGGAGGCACTCGATGAGACGGCTGAGGTGAAGCCGATGGTCAATCAGATCCATATCAGCCCCGGCGAAACGCAGTCGGAGCTCGTCTCCTACTGTCGATCACGCGGGATGCTGATTGAAGCCTACAGTCCGCTCGGCACGGGTAAAGTCCTCGAATCCCCCGACCTGATCACGCTGGCCCATAAATATCGGGTCAGTGTGCCGCAGCTTTGCCTGCGCTGGAGTTTGCAAAACGGATATCTGCCGCTGCCGAAGTCGAAAGATAAAGACAGAAGTAAGCAAAACCTCGATGTCTTCGGATTCGTGATTTCGGACGAAGATATACTGACGATCTCGTCGCTTAGAGGTGTGAGCGGCGAACAGACTGACCCCGATACGGCACCGTTCTAGGAGGCGCATGTGAAAAAACAAGTCATTTTGGATGTGGACACCGGTACCGACGATGCGATTGCGATCATGTTGGCGATTCTTGGAAAAGAGATCGATCTGCTCGGTATTACGACCGTGAATGGCAATCTGGAGCTGGCACTGACGACCGATAACACGCTCAGAGTCGTCGAACACTGTGAAGCCGGTGAGGCAGTCAAGGTATACAGCGGCTGTGAGTATCCGCTGGTGTCGACGCTCTCACCAAAAAGTGCCCAGAGTCTAAGACCATTACCGAAGCGCGCCGGTGTGAAGATGCCATACGCGATCCACGGCGACCATCTGCCACTACCAGAAACGACGCTGAAAAAGCAAGATAAAAACGCGATCGTCTGGATGATCGAGACGGTCATGCAAGCAGAACCTCAGAGCATTTCACTCGTCGCAGTCGGACCGCTCTCCAACGTGGCGACGGCGATGCGTGCCGAGCCGGATTTTGCCGAGCGGCTCCGGGAGATTGTGATCATGGGCGGCGGTGACCGCTTGTCGAATGCCAGTTCGGCCGCCGAATTCAACATTTGGGCCGATCCTGAAGCGGCCGAGATTGTATTGCAAAGCGGCTGCGAGGTGACGATCATACCGCTCGATGCGACGCATGACGCGCAGATTTCGGAAGCTGATCTTGCGAAGATAAAAGCGATCGGCAACAAATATGCCGATTTCACCTACGACGTGATCATGGAGCGGATCGATGCGTACGCTGACCGGAAAGCCGATCGGGATGCGCCGCGCTCGGCACCGGTGCACGATGCCCTTGCACTCTGTTATCTGCTTCATCCGGAGTGCATCACGAAAAAAGCCGACGTCTCCTGCCACGTCGATATCTCGGGTGGTGTAGCGTACGGTCGCACCGTGATCGATGACCGTCAGTATATGGAGACCTCTGAGCCGAATTGCACATTCGCCTATGACGCGGACAAGGAATTCTTTTTCGATTGGATGTACAACATCATTGCGAGGGCAGAAGAGAGTTAGACAAAGTAAGTTCCGTCCGATGCTGACGAAGCGAAGTATTTTGCCAATGAAAAGACCCCGGCCGTCATGTGGCCGGGGTCAAATTTTCTTTTCGATTTCTTCTAGTTATCTGAGAGCGTTTCGTCGATCAGGTTGTCGTCGACCAGATAGGGGAGAGTGATGTGATCCTTGCCTTCCATGATCTCGTTGTACTCCATGCTCGTCGTGATCGCGTTTTCATTTCGGCTCCAGGCGCGTCTTGCGACGCCGGACATGACGTCCCAGAGGAGCGCATCTTTCAAGACCTGATCGATGCGTTCCGAACCGTCCAACACACAGCCGAAGCCGCCGTTGATCGATTTGCCGATGCCGGTGCCGCCGCCGTTATGCAACGCGCAAAGGCTCATGCCACGTGCCGCGTTGCCGGCGAAGACGGAGGTCGCCATGTCGGCCATGACGTTGCTGCCGTCCCGAATATTCGAGGTCTCTCTGAACGGCGAGTCGGTGCCGCCCGTGTCGTGATGATCTCTTCCCAGCATGATCGGGCCGACCTTGCCTTCGCGCACCATCTCATTGAATTTCAAGGCGATATTCAGTCTGCCGAGCGCATCACTGTAAAGAATGCGAGCTTTCGTGCCGACGACGAGTCGATTCTCTTCGGCCGACAGAATCCATTCGTAGTTGTCTCTGTCCTGATAGCGTCGCTCGGGATCGATGCATGACAGTGCCGCCTGGTCGGTCGCACGCAGGTCGTCCTCTTTGCCGGAGAGACAGACCCAGCGGAACGGTCCATAACCGTAGTCGAAGAGCAACGGCCCCATGATGTCTTCCACATAGGACGGGAAGATGAATCCGTCGCGGTCGTCGACACCATTTTTCGAGATTTCGGTGACGCCGGCGTCGAAGACGGCTTTCATAAAGGAGTTTCCATAGTCGAAGAAGTAGGTGCCGCGGTCGTGCAGCGCCTTGATCGCCTTATAGTGATTCTTCAGCGACTGATCGACCAGTTGATGGAAGGTCTCCGGGTCTTCGGCCAGAAGTCTGGTGCGTTCTTCGAACGTTATGCCCTGCGGGCAGTAGCCGCCCGTATACGGCTCGTGACACGATGTCTGATCCGAAAGCAAATCGATATGGATGTCGTGAGCGATCGCATATTCCAGAAGGTCGACGATATTGCCGTGGAAGGCGATGGCACAAGCTTCCTTTTTGTCCATCGATGCTTTGGCCAGAGAAAACGCCTCTTCACTTGTGTCGGCGACGGCGGTGACCCACCCTTGATCGCTTCTCGTCTTGATCCTCGAGCGGTCGACTTCGGCGATGATGCTCGCACCGCCGGCGATCACACAGGCTTTGCCCTGTGCACCGCTCATGCCGCCGAGTCCGGAACTGACGAACAGGCGTCCGGCGAGGTTTTCGTCATGCGGTATGCCGAGTTCCTGACGACCGGCGTTCAGAAGTGTGTTGTACGTGCCGTGGACGATGCCCTGCGGGCCGATGTACATCCAGCCGCCGGCCGTCATCTGTCCGTAGTTTGCCACACCGAGCGCCTGTACCCGGTTGAAGTTTTCCAGATCGTCGTACTGGCCGATCATCAGGCCGTTGGTCAAAATGACCCGCGGCGCCGACGGCGGACTGTGGAACAGTCCGACCGGGTGGCCGGAGAATAAAACGAGTGTCTGACGGTCGGTCAAGACTTCAAGATACTTCTTGATCAGGCGATACTGCATCCAGTTTTGGCAGACCGATCCGGTTTCGCCGTAGGTGACGAGTTCATATGGATAGAGCGCCACGTCGAAGTCGAGATTGTTGTCGATCATGACCTGGAACGCTTTGCCTTCTAGGCAGTTTCCCTTGTATTCGTCGATCGGTTTGCCGTAGATTTTGCCTTCCGGACGGAAGCGGTAGCCGTAGATTTTTCCGTGTTCATTCAGTTCGCGCAAAAACTCGGGAGCCAGCGTCTCGTGCAGTGATTCCGGTACATAGCGCAGGGCGTTTCTTAGAGCCAGTTTGCGGTCGGCTTCACTCAGTTTTGCCTCGCGCTTCGGTGCGCGGCGATACTGCGGATCGAATGCCGGATAGTCAGGCAGTTCATCGCTCAACCTGATCGTCATATACGGTTCAATGTCATGATTATGTAGCATGTGATGCCTCCTGATTAGTAGTGCTTAGGCGTCTATCAGTTCGAAGCCGGCCGTAAAGTGCCGAAGCGAGGTGATCGGTCCTTCGAACACGAGT
>DUQI01000048.1 GCA_012837885.1 Fastidiosipila sp. | reverse complement strand
GCTCGGTCAGCTCCGCCTGGTTCGCGTTTCCTGTACCGCGGTATTTTGCGAGAAAGCGAAGATACTCTGCACCTGTCATATCGTGAAAGAACGCAATTTCGCCCGGAATATAGCCGACAGCAGACTGAATCTTCACCCGATCGTTCCAGCAATCGAAGCCATTGATCGTCACGCGCCCCTGTTTCGGCTTAATAAACCCCATCAGATGCCGGATCGTGGTCGTTTTACCGGCGCCGTTTGGTCCTAAAAAACCGAACGCTTCACCTGCCAGCACCTCAAAGCTGAGATCAAAGACGCCTCGGCCTCGACCGTAGTCCCTTGTCAGATTCTCTATCTCAATAACCGCCATAAGTACTCCATGTGACCAAAGATATCACTTTTTACAAGCATAGAGCGGCTGTGCGACGAAAAAACGCAAATATTTGACACTTTGAGCAAGTGCCTACTATAATCTGGAATGCGTCGCGAAAATCGCGGGTGTAGTTCAATGGCAGAACTTCAGCTTCCCAAGCTGACCACGGGAGTTCGATTCTCCTCACCCGCTCCATAAGTCGCCTTCTTAGCTCAGTAGGTAGAGCGCATCCATGGTAAGGATGAGGTCGCCGGTTCGATCCCGGCAGAGGGCTCCAGCGAAAACCCCGTAAGCTCAATGCTTTCGGGGTTTTGTTATGCTGATATGAGGAGAGGATATTAGCCTTTGGGACTGTCTTGGCGCTGTCTTGGGGCTGTCAACTTTCAAATCCCATTTTGGCTGAGCCTAAATCGATACTTTCCAAGGCGACAGATTATCCACTGAATTATTGAGAACACCTCCGCCGTGATAGAATTACATCACAGTACCCCACACGCGAGCATCAAGCGAAACAGAGTAGTTTGATGAAGCGAACCAGGTGGGGGCTTTATATATGTCTTATACTTTTCCTTCTTATATTGCTCTGTCCTTTTACTTAAAGCCTTTGTTGCGCCTTTTAGATAACACGGCTGATCTATCTTTATGCAATGACTGCATATTCTTAAATATGTTCTTCTCTCATTATTTATCCGCAATACACGGATAAGATCGAGATATCAATGTTCACGAGCCTGCTCATATTTCCATTTGACAAAAATTTGATGAATTATTAACACTTTTATCCCCTAATAATTTGACTAATGGTAATATTGGGACATGAAGTGGTGACTTTAGATCGTTGTTTGATCTGACTTTAGGAAAGTCACACCGAACATTACAGGAGGAAAGGTAATGAAAAAACTCAAAACACTTTTCATTCTGCTCGTTGTTCTGGCCATGGTATTGCCCCTGATGGCATGCCGTGGACAGGTCGCCGAGCAGACGGACGCTCCAGAATCAACTCCCGCGACCGAGGCTCAGCCAGAGACGGAAGCGGTAGACGCGGAGACTGCCCCACCGGAGACAACTCCGGAAACCGAATCTGAAGAAGCACCTCAAACCGATGTGGAGCCGTACAAGATCGGTATTATGACCGGAACGGTCTCCCAAGGTGAAGAAGAATTCCAAGAAGCGCTCGCCCTGATTGAAAAACACGGCGCAGACAAGATTGTCCACTCCACCTATCCCGACAACTTCTCGACGGAGACCGAGACGACCATCTCGCAGTATGTCAGCATGGCATCCGATCCGTTGGTCAAAGCGATCGTCGTCGGACAGGCGGTACCGGGTACGGCAGCCTCCATCGACAAAGTGCGTGAGACGCGCCCCGACATGCTGTTTATCTGCGGCGTCGTCGCCGAAGATCCGGCCGTCATGGCGGAAAAAGCCGATATCAATACATTAGTCGATGAGATCTCGATGGGTAGAACGATCCCGACCGAAGCGAAAGCGATGGGCGCCAAGACACTCATCCACTATTCGTTCCCGCGCCACTTGGGCTATGCCACGATCGCGAACCGTCTGAATATTATGAAAGAGACGGCTGAAGAGATCGGCATAGAGCTGGTCGAAGTGAACGCTCCAGACCCGACCGGTGACCAGGGCGTCTCCGGCGCACAACAGTTCATCATCGAGGACGTGCCGCGTCAGGTCGCTAAATACGGTAAAGACACCGCATTCTTCTCCACCAACTGCTCGATGCAGGAACCTCTGATCCGTACCGTCTTCGAAGAAGGCGCGATCATGCCGCAGCAGTGCTGCCCGAGCCCGTATCACGGCTATCCGGCCGCCCTCTCTATTGAAGTCAAGGGACATGAAGGCGACGTGCAGTACATGCTCGACCAAATTTCCGAAAAACTCTTGGAAGGCGGTCAGGCTGAACGCATGTCGACCTGGGGTGTCCCGTTCAACATGCTGATGATCGACGCCGGCGTCACCTTTGCCATGAAATGGCTCGAAGGTGAAGTCGAGCGCGACGACCTGGAAGCCTACAAAGCGACCGTACAGGAAGTGGCGAAAGAGAGAAACGTCGGCAATCTCGAGATCAGTAACTACGTCGATCCCGAGAAGGGCGAACTCGATAATTTCTTCTTGTTCCTCGCGCCGTTCTATGATTTCAGCGCCGCTAAAACACCGGATGCTGAAACGAGCACGGAAGTAGAACCGTATAAAATCGGTATCATGACCGGTACCGTTTCACAGGGTGAGGAAGAATTCCAGGAAGCGATCGCCCTGATCGAAAAGCACGGGGCGGATAAAATCGTCCACTCCACCTATCCCGATAACTTCTCGACAGAAGTCGAGACGACCATCTCGCAGTATGTCAGTATGGCGTCCGATCCGCTGGTCAAAGCGATCGTCGTCGGACAGGCGGTACCTGGTACGGCAGCGTCGATCGACAAAGTGCGTGAAACGCGTCCCGACATGCTGTTTATCTGCGGCGTCGTCGCCGAAGATCCAGCCGTCATGTCGGAAAAAGCCGATATCAATACCCTGGTCGACGAGATCTCGATGGGCAAAACGATCCCGACCGAAGCCAAAGCGATGGGCGCCAAGACACTGATCCACTATTCCTTCCCGCGCCACTTGGGCTACGCGACGATCGCCAACCGTCTGAATATCATGAAGAAGACGGCCGAGGAGATCGGCATTACCCTGGTCGAAGTGAATGCACCCGACCCGACCGGTGACCAGGGCGTCTCCGGCGCACAGCAGTTCATCATTGAAGACGTGCCGCGTCAGGTAGCACAGTACGGCAAAGACACGGCGTTCTTCTCCACCAACTGCTCGATGCAGGAACCGCTGATCCGTACTGTCTTCGAAGAAGGCGCAATCATGCCGCAGCAGTGCTGCCCGAGCCCGTATCACGGCTATCCGGCCGCCCTCTCGATTGAAGTTAAGGGACATGAAGGCGACGTGCAGTACATGCTCGACCAGATTTCCGAAAAACTCTTGGAAGGCGGTCAGGCCGAACGCATGTCGACCTGGGGCGTCCCGTTCAACATGCTGATGATCGACGCCGGCGTCACCTTTGCCATGAAATGGCTTGAAGGTGAAGTCGACCGCGACGATTTAGAAGCATACAAGGCGACCGTACAGGAAGTGGCTATGGAGAGAAACGCAGGTAATCTGGAGATCAGTAACTACGTCGATCCGGATAAGGGTGAACTCGAAAACTTCTTCTTGTTCCTCGCGCCGTTCTATGACTTCAGTAAAGCGGCCGACGATTAGTGCCAGCTGCCAATCAAGGCTTTGTTAACGAACCAAGGGTGAAAGTCCAGGTCGGTATGCTTTATCGCTGCCGACCTGGAACATAAAACCTTAATTGATTCGTTCGCGGGGCACCGGTAAAGCCAACGCTGCTGGTGCCCCTTTCACATTAGAGGGGGTCATTTTGGAGACACCATACCTGTTGTCCATGGACAACATCACGAAGGAGTATTTCGGCAACCGCGTACTCAAAAACGTGAGCCTTAAAATAAAACCGGGCGAAATTCATGCCCTGATGGGAGAAAACGGCGCCGGCAAATCGACCTTGATGAACGTGCTCTTCGGCATGCCGGTGATCCATCAGACGGGCGGTTTCGAAGGCCAGGTTCAACTCGAAGGAAAAGTCATCAGGATTCAGGATCCGCAAGGAGCGATGAAATACGGCATCGGCATGGTTCATCAGGAATTCATGCTCATCCCGGATTTCACCGTTACCGAGAACATCAAGGTCGGACGAGAGATCGGGCGATCCTCGATTCTGCCGTTGATGGATCGTGTGTTCGGTCGAGATCTGGATCACATGGAGTGGGAAAAAATGTCCACCGACAGCCGTAAAGCGCTCGATTCCATCGGCATGATGAATATCGAAGAGTATGCGAAAGTCGCAGGCATGCCGATCGGCTTCCAGCAGTTTGTCGAGATCGCTCGCGAGATCGACAAAACGGGAATCAAACTGCTCGTCTTCGACGAACCGACGGCCGTGCTCACGGAAAGTGAAGCCGACCGGCTTTTGGAGATCATGCGCTTGATCGCGTCGCGCGGCATCGCGATCATCTTCATCACTCATCGTCTGGACGAGGTGATGGAGGTGGCAGACAGCCTGACGATTCTGAGAGACGGCGAATTCATCGCGAGAAAAGACGTCGTTGAGACGGATCTCGTCGAAATCGCACAGCTCATGATCGGTCGCAGCGTCGAAAAACTGGTCGACGATTCCGCAGAGGACACGCGTCGCATCGATGACGATCGGATCGCCCTCGAGCTGATCAATTACCGGGTCGATATGCCCGGTGAAAAGGTACGCCAGATCAATGTCAAAATAAGAGAAGGCGAAATCTTCGGCTTCGGCGGTCTGGCAGGTCAAGGCAAGATCGGCATCCATAACGGCATCCAGGGACTTTTCGAGACTGAAGGCAGTGTCATCGTACACGGCGAAAAGCTCGACTTGAGCAAGCGAGGCGAAGCGCTACGAAAAGATATCGCGTTCGTCTCGGAAGATCGACGCGGCGTCGGCTTGCTCCTCGGAGAATCGATTGAGAGAAACATCATCTTCTCGGCGATGCAGGTGAAAAACGAATTCCTCAAAGGCCGTTTCATTGATAGAAAAAAGTCGCGTCAACACGTCGAAGCGATGATCAAGCTCCTCGATATCCGCTGCACCGGACCGGAGCAGACGGTCGGCAGTCTGTCCGGCGGCAATCAACAGAAAGTGTGCCTGGCCAGAGCATTGACCTTGAAGCCAAACATCTTGATGGTTGCCGAACCGACGAGAGGCATCGACATCGGAGCCAAAAAGCTCGTGCTCGAATATCTGCGAAAGATCAATCTGGAGGAAGGCACGACGATTGTCGTAATCAGCTCCGAACTTGCCGAGCTCCGCTCCATCTGTGATCGCATCGCGATCGTCTCGGAAGGAAAGATCTCGGCCGTGCTCGCGCCGGACGCTTCCGACGCCGATTACGGCCTTGCCATGAGCGGTTTGAGCAGAGAGGATGTGAGTGCATGACAGGCGTTCGAAAATTTGTCAACAGCGTCGGGCTTCCCCGCTTGATCATCGGCATCTTCTTTATCGCCTTGATCATCTCCGGCCTGGCGCTCGGGTTAAACCCGCAATTTCTATTCAGTGATATCATCCGCCGCTGGCTGATGTACAGCATTCTCGTTCTGGCGATGGTGCCAGGCGTACAAAGCGGCATCGGTTTGAACTTCGGTATCTCGCTCGGTGTCGTGAGCGGCCTGGTCGGCGTCGTCATCGCCATGGAAGTGGCGTTCAACGGCGGCTGGTTCCTGCATCTCGGCGCCGCTGCAGCCTGGCTCAGCCTGCTTTTGGCACTCGTCATAGCGATCGTTATCGCTGCGCTTGTCGGCGCAGCCTACGGCCTTCTCTTGAACCGGGTCAAAGGATCGGAGATGACCGTGTCGACCTACGTCGGCTTCTCCTCGATCGCCATGATGAATATCGTCTGGGTCATTTTGAACTTCAAAAACGGTCAGTTGCGCTGGCCGATCGGACGTGGACTTAGAAACACGGCGAGCCTGCAGGAATCATTCGGCGGGCTTTTAAGCGATCCCAGAATCTACGAGACGGCGCGTAGCATCACGATCTCGCCGGAGGTCAGCGATGTCGGCTCGATCAAGGTCAAACAACCGGCGGGGCTAAGCTTCCTCGCGATCGATGTCGCCGACAGCGGCTTCATCTTGCCGCTCGGCCTGATTCTGGTCTTCGCACTTTGCTGCCTCGTCGTCTGGTTGTTCTTCCGTTCCAAGACGGGGGTTGCCCTGAGTGCGGCCGGTGAAAACGAATTATTCACCAGAGCAAACGGCATCAATGTCGATCGCATGCGGATTTTGGGAACCTCGATCTCAACCGTCTTCGGTGCCGTCGGCATCATCATCTACGCGCAGACGTACGGCTTCTTACAGCTCTACAATGCGCCCCTGATGATGGGCTTCACGGCTGTCGCCTCAATCTTGCTCGGCGGTGCGACCGTGACGCGCGCGAGAATCTCGAACGTGATTATCGGAACGCTCCTCTTTCAGGGGATCCTGACCGTCGCGTTGCCGGTCGCCAACCAACTGGTCAACGTCTCGGCACTACCGGAGGTCATGCGCATGATCATCTCGAACGGCATCATTCTCTATGCCTTATCGAAAACGAAGGGAGGGAATCAGCGATGAACCAAAACAAACGGTTAACACTCGAGACGAAAGATTCGTTCGCCGATCGCCTCAAAACCTTATTGTTTGACAACAAGGTGATGATCGTGTTCGCCCTCCTCTGCTACGGTGCCTTCGTCGTATCCGGCAGCCAGATTGAGACGGTGCTAAGTGAGGTGTTCACGCGCATCGCACGTAACGGCTTCACCGTGCTCGCCCTCTTGATCCCGGTCTTCGCCGGCATGGGCTTGAACTTCGGCATCGTGATCGGTGCGATCGCCGCCCAGATCGCCGTATTTGCGACTGTCTACTGGCGCTTCACCGGTTTTGGCGGCATGATGCTCGCAGTCGCCCTGGCGACGCCGATGGCCATATTATTCGGTTATCTCGTCGGTAAGCTGTTCAACAAGATGAAGGGGGCGGAGATGATCGCCGGACTGATCCTCGGCTATTTCGCCGACGGACTGTACCAGCTTTTGTTTCTCGTACTCATAGGCGGCGTGATTCCGGCGACCGATCCACGGTTCATCATCGACGGCGGGATGGGCGTGAAAAACGCGATCGATCTTACCGGATCGCTCAAGTACACGCTTGACCGCGTCCAGATCATTGACCTGGCGCTCGGCTTATTCATCATCATCGCCGTGATCACCGCCGGAAAACTGATCTTGCATCTGCGCAAGAAACGATCGTTCGAACATAAAGACTGGATCATCTTCGCCGTCGTAGCGGTGATCTACGGCTTGACCTACCTCCCCGCGATTGAAAAACACCTGTTCGCCGACCGGGTCAATCTAATCGTCGCTCTGCCACTCTTCCTGGCCTTTGTGGCGCTACGCAATCTCTACCACCTATACCGGAACCGGAAAACGGCGATGCCCGGCTTTTCGCGTACACGCAGCATCTTCATGATCGTCCTGGCCGGCGTCGTCTTCGGGCTGACCTATGTGCCGCGTCTTGAAGCCTTGATCATGTCGGTCAACCTGCCCGTCCTGCCGTTTATCCTGATCGCCGGTCTCTGCGCGTTCAACAACGGACTTTTAAACACGAGGCTCGGTCAAAACATGCGCACCGTCGGGCAAAGTCAGACGGTGGCCGCGGCGTCCGGCATCGATGTCGACCGTACGCGCGTCATCGCGATGGTGCTATCGACCGTGCTCGCCTGTTGGGGCCAGTTGATCTACCTGCAAAATATCGGTACCTTCTCAACCTACGGCGCCCACTTGCAGATCGGTCAATTCGCCGTCGCAGCGCTCTTGGTCGGCGGTGCCTCGGTCAGTAAGGCGACCAACAAACAAGCCCTGATCGGGGTTACCTTGTTCCATCTGCTCTTCATCATCGCACCGCAAGCCGGCAGAGAGCTGTTCGGCGACGCGATGGTCGGTGAGTATTTCCGTGTCTTCGTGTCGTACGGGGTCATCGCCTTGTCGCTCGCGATGCATGCCTGGCAGCGAAAGATCAGAAAAGAAGATCCGGAGTTTCCGGACGAAGTGCCGAGTAAACCGGCGACGGCGCTGGCACACAAAGTGAAAGAAGCAGACTAAGACGAACGATTTCGTCTTCCGTTTTGCACCACGCGATGCGCGGCAGTGAAACTTCACTGCCGCGCATCGTTTTTTGGTTTTTAATGATTTAACCTTCCTTCTTTGTCGACGACTCAAACATTAAACGATTAAGTGAGCGTAAAGGGACCAATTACCGAGAAAACCGGGCACTTTGCACATATCGATCAAAGATTTACATGCTATAGTTTTTCATATGGGAAAAGAGGTGACTTCCAACATCTCACGTGCCGGCAGATTCGATGATGCGATGCGTCATCGTCGACGACATGATCGTTTTTTTCGTTTCGCCCGCCGCTTTATCGTCCCGTTCATTCGACGCAAGATAAATATTGAGTCGATACCGGCACCGCCTGTCGACGGTCCTTTTTTGCTTCTGGCCAACCATAATCTGAACCTCGATCCGGTGATTATTCACCTCTCATTCGATTCGCTGCTCTACTTTGTCGCGAGTGAACATGTGTTGCGCAGAGGATTCGGCGCCTGGTTTTTGAAACGCTATTTCGCCCCGATTCCGCGCCTCAAAGGGAGCACCGATATCAGCACGGTGAAAGGTGTCTTGAGCCGCTTGAAGCATGACGTCGGTGTCTGCATCTTTGCCGAAGGGAATCGTTCCTTCAACGGTGTGACCGCACCGATCCCGGTGTCGATTGCCAAGCTCGCTAAAATCTGCCGCGTGCCTGTCTTAACGTATCGTTTTGAAGGCGGCTATTTTACGGCACCGCGCTGGTCGATCCATATGCGCAGGGGCAAGATGAAAGGCTATGTCGTGAACGTCTATGAGCCGGCAGAGCTCGCCACACTGAGTGTCGAAGAACTCCATCAGGCGATCTGCCGGGATCTCGACGAGGATGCTTACGCCAGGCAGGCTGAGACACCGATTCCTTTTAAAGGAAAAGCGCTCGCCGAAGCGCTCGAAACGACGCTCTATCACTGCCCACTATGCGCCGCGTACGACGCGCTCTTTTCAAAAGGTAACACGCTTCGCTGTCGTTGCGGTCTCGAGGTCACTTTCGATCTTTACGGCCGGCTTTCAGGCGGACCGTTCACGACGATCACCGAGTGGGATAACGCTCAGCAAGATGCCCTCGCCTTAATGATTCAGCGCGTCGATCGTCAACAACAGATTTTTAGTGATCGTGCGGTCACCTTAAAGGAAATCTTTCGCGACCAACGCGAAAAGACGAGACAAAAGAAAGTTGAACTATCGCTCTTCGCCGATCATTTTGAGTGCGGCACGTATCGCTTCAATCTCCACACGATCTCCGATATGGCGATGGCCGGCAGAAACAAAGTCATTTTTACCTACGGTGAGCAGTTTTACGAACTGTCTTCGACACCGCATTTTTGCGGCAAAAAATACTACGATGCGTATCAGTTGTTGAGAAAGCAGGTGTGATATGGATTTTTCATCGACAAATATCGGTCTTTGGAGTGTCATCTTACAGTTCGGCGTGATCGCCGCGATGATCCTGATCTCGAACATCCTCAGACGTAAGATTCCGTTCGTCCGCAAATCACTCCTGCCAACGGCCGTGCTGGCCGGTTTCATCCTCCTGATCCTGCGGAGCGTCCATCTGTTCGAGATGAACACCGAATTTCTCGAGATGATTACCTATCACGGCATCGCGATCGGTTTCATCGCGCTGTCGCTTCGCATCCCGGCAAAGAGCACCAAAGCGGAGAAATTGAGTGGTCCGAAAAGCGGCGCCTTAATCATCTCCTCGTACCTGATCCAGGGCATCATGGGATTGATTATTACGGTATTACTCGGCTTTACCTTCATGCCGAACCTATTCAAAGCCGCCGGTATTTTACTGCCGATGGGCTACGGACAAGGTCCCGGTCAGGCGAACAATATCGGCAGCATGTATGAGACGCTCGGCTTTGCCGGCGGTCGCAGTTTCGGTCTTTCGATCGCCGCAGCCGGTTATCTGTCTGCCTGTATCGTCGGCATTATCTTTTTGAACATTCTGGTCAAAAAAGGCAAGGTAAAGATAAAGAGTTACGAGGAAGTCTCCGGCTCGCTGACGGTCGACGCCTTTCAGGATAAAAATGAGATCCCGATCGCCGAGTCGATCGACCGTCTGTCGATGCAGTTCGCGTTCGTCCTGGTCGTCTATCTTCTGACCTATCTCGCGATCGACGGCTTGGCGGCTCTCGCCGTTCGCTTCGGCGGCGGTATGGCGACGACCTTGGAGACGCTGCTCTGGGGATTCAACTTCATCTTCGGTTCAGTCGTCGCGATTCTCGTCCGAAGTCTCTTCAAGATTCTGCGTCGCCAAAAACTGATGACGAGACAGTATCAGAACAATTACCTGCTGAGCCGCATCTCGGGTCTCGCCTTCGACTACATGATCGTCGCCGGTATCGCCTCGATCGAGTTTTCTGATCTCGTCGATCTCTGGCTGCCATTCATCCTGATGAGCATCGCCGGCGCGATCGGCACGTACTTCTTTCTCCGCTACATCTGCAAGCATGTCTATCCCGACTACTTTTACGAAGGCCTCGTCTCGATGTACGGCATGATGACCGGCACGATCAGCTCCGGTGTGTTGCTCCTACGCGAGATCGATCCGGAATTCAAGACGCCGGCTGCGAACAATATGCTGACCGGCAGTTCCTTCGCCATCCTGATCGGTGCCCCGATGCTCCTTCTGATCGGGATCGCGCCGAACTCCGAGCTGATGACGCTTCTCACCTTGATCTTGATGTTCGTCTATCTTGCGCCGCTTCTTTATTTCCTTCTGAAAAAGAAAAAGACTGCCGCCGAGGACATGCCGGATGAGAGCCAATGACCAAAAACCGCTGTTTGGCCGCGATTTGTCAAATTAGGCTATTTTATTAATGGTCATTCAATGTTAGGCTTTTATATGTCGCGCCTCTAAACCTAACATTACCTTTACACCTGTCGGACGCGCGAGGAGGATGACCGGATGGATTTCTTTAGAATTCTCACCCTGATGGGGGGCTTAGCCCTGTTTTTGTTCGGGATGGATTTTATGGGAAACAGTCTGACCAGCTGGTCCGGTCCCCGTTTGAAAAACTTCCTCGGCAGTCTGACGTCCAGCCGCATTAAAGCCGTCTTACTGGGCGCCGGCGTAACGGCGATCATCCAGTCGTCATCCGGCACGACCGTCATGGTCGTCGGTCTCGTCAACTCCGGCATTATGAACTTAAAGCAGGCGATCGGGATCATCATGGGCGCTAATATCGGCACGACGATCACCGCCTGGGTGCTAAGTCTCGCCGGTATCGAATCGAGTAACTTCTTCGTCCGCTTCTTAAAGCCGACCAACTTTTCGCCGATTCTGGCGATCATCGGGGTCGGCATGCTTTTATTCATCAAGGATGAGAGACGCCGCAACCTGGCCGGCATCTTCGTCGGCTTCGCCATCTTGTTCTTTGGTATGGACACGATGAGCGGTGCGATGGCACCACTCGCCAAGAACCCTGCTTTTCAGAACCTGTTTCTGAAGTTTTCAAACCCGATCCTCGGCATTCTGGCCGGCGCGATCCTGACGGCTGTCTTACAGAGTTCATCTGCCTCGATCGGTATTTTACAGGCCCTCAGCGCTTCCGGGATCGTCACGATGTCAGCAGCACTGCCGATTATCATGGGACAAAACATCGGAACTTGTATCACGGCCGCACTCTCTTCGATCGGCGCGCAACGAAACGCGAAGCGCGCAGCGATGGTTCACCTTCTCTTCAATCTATCCGGTACCTTGCTGTTCATCTTATTCGTCTACGGTGGCGAGTTATTCTATAGCTGGCCGTTCATGGATTATCTGGCGAGTCCGGTGACGATCGCGATCGTGCACTCGATCTTCAACGTCCTCAACACGGCTATTCTCTTTAACTTCATTCCACTTTTGGAAAAAATGGCCTACCTCTTGATTCCCGAGAGCGAAGAAGAAAAGATCGCCAAATTCGATCCGTTCGCCGTCCTCGACGACCGCCTGCTCGATACGCCGTCGATCGCCCTCGGTCAGACTCATACCTTAGCTGTCGAGATGTTTGACCTGGCGATCGATCTTGTGAAAAAAGGCGCAGATGCGATCAACGCCTACGATCCGACGCAGTTTAAAAAGTTGCGCCGTCAGGAGGTCAAGGTCGACCGTTATGAAGACGCACTCGGTACGTACTTGCTCAAACTATCGGCACAAAAGCTCAATCAGGATGAGAATAATCAACTGTCGGTGATGCTTCACTCGATCGGAGACTTTGAAAGAATCGCCGACCACGGCTGGAGTATGGTGCTCGCCGCGAAAGAGCTGCACGATAAAGAGCTCTGTTTCTCCAACTACGCCAGAGCCGAACTCGAGGTTCAGCTGAAGGCGCTCGGCGATATATTAACGATCACGCGTGAGTCGTATCTGGCTAGAGATCTCGAGTCGGCGCGACGCATCGAGCCACTCGAGGAAGTGATCGACATGTTGACGATCCAGCTGAAACAGCGACATGTCCAGCGACTCAAAGCCGGTGTCTGTTCGATCGATCTCGGCTTCATCTGGTCCGACATTCTAACGTCGATCGAACGCGTCTCGGATCACTGCTCGAATATCGGTGTCCTGATGATCGAACTCGCGGAAAAACAGATGGGAACGCACGAATACCTGCACCAGATCAAGAAGAAGAGCAATCTCGATTTTCAACAGGAAGTGTCCGTGCTCGCCGATATATACGAACTGCCGCCATTGCCGGAGAGCTTCCCGTGGCCTGAGTTCATGGAAGAAGCGTTTGCTCAGCCGGGAGACGAAGCAGGAACTCCGCGCGCTGACAAGACCGCATCCGAGCCGATTTAGACACCAATCTGACGAACGACATTTAGAATAAAAGTAAAATAATAGGTGGAAAGTGGCGACATGACGACCGACGGCCGAGTGAAGCAAAAGATGTCAACCTCTGCAAAAGGCACCGTCTTCATGTTGATCTCGGCACTCTGCTATGGTGTCTCCCCTGCTCTCGTTAAAATCCAGTTCGACTTCGGTTTGAATTCGAGCAGCGTTTTGATGTACCGCTCCGGCTTTGCCGTATTGATCATCTTCGGCATCATGCTTTTTCAAAAGAAGCCGGTCACGGTCTCACGCTTTGACCGGAAGCGGCTCTTCATCGTCGGGTTCTTCTGTGCCTTGTCACTGACCGTGCTCGTTGAGTCATACGCATTTATCGATGTCGGCCTGGCGAGCGCCCTCCACTACACATTTCCGATGTTCGTCAACGTCTTGAGTGCGCTTGTCTTTCGCCAGATCTTGACCGGCTCGAGACTCTTATCCTTATTGCTCGGCCTCTCCGGCGTCTTTGTCCTCGCCTTCAATACGAGCCAGAAGGGGGCGGCGTTCGGTATCTTTCTGGCGGTCTTGTCGGGATTTCTCTTTGGCGTCTACATGCTCGTTTTAGAGCGCCTTCCGTTTGAAAACCGAAACGCGCTACTTGTCACGATGTACCTGAATCTGGCGATCGCGCTATACACCTTACTCTATAACATCGCCTTCGCTCGTCTGCGGCCGATCTCATCGCTACCGTCCGGCCTGCACCTTATCTTGTTGGCCGTGATCAACGGTGTGTTGGCACTTTTGTTCTTTCGCTCCGGTGTACTCCTACTCGGCGCCTCCCGGGCATCGATCGTCGCCACGATCGAACCACTCTTTTCCGTTATGTTCGGCGTCCTGATCGTCGGTGAACCGCTGACCACCATGCTTCTGATCGGACTCGTGTTAATTCTCGTCGGCCTTCTGATCGGCAATCTGAGTAGAGCCACTCGTAAAACCGGATGAAAAAGCGGATCGACCAAGATCGATCCGCAGCAGTAGAAAAAACGATCAACGTATTTTTTGCTTATTAAAGCCTGTTAAGTGCCTGTCATTTCAATCATCACCGGTGTCCGCTCGATCATCAAGCGCTTCAGAAAAGAAGCACGGCCCGGCGAAGCGACCACGACCAACGCCAAACGATCGTCTGAGCCTGCCATCTTCACCTCCGCAGACAGTCTCTAGTTTATCTGCTTCATCTTCCGTCAGTTTGCCTGCACTTATCAGACGATCGATCAGGTCGACTCGTTCTTTCATCACTTCATACGGTGATTTCAAGAGAACCTCTGCTTCGTCCGCAGTAAGTGAACCTTCAGTCACAAGTGTCTCGAGCAACGCTTCACGGTCTTCTTCGTTTCTCACACGATGTCCCATCAGAATCGTCCACTCTCGTCTCCCAAAATCGCCTTCCGCGAAAAGCTTTTCGATTACATCGCGGCGGCTTTGGGAATGCTCGTAACCGGTCAATTTAAGCAGATCGGCTTCACTTGCGGTCAGTCTACCAGCGGCAGCATATTCATCGACCAAGGCATCCAACGCTTTTTGATTTTCCTCAAAAACATTTTCGACGTCTTCACTTAGATAACGTCTATGTCCCATCATGCCGGGCATCATGCGCCTGTTTTGCCGTGTCGAGCTCCGACCAGCGAATCCTTTTGCACTGACTTGCATTGCTCCGATGCTAAAAAACACGGCGATCACAAGGAAAACGATAAGAGCTTTTTTATGTTTCATCTAACTCACCTTTCTACTATCCGGCCTTTTCGCCAGAGTTCATTGGCCACATGCTACGCACCGTCTGTGGCAAATGTGTGGCAGAATCCGAGCCATTTCATGTTCCGGATGCGACGTCACCGTTTCGCCATACTTTTTTTGCTTCGATTGCCTACAATGGGGTCGTGACAGAGCATGAGGCGACAACGAAAGGAACTATTCTGATCGTCGATGACCACGAACGGATCGTCGATGTATTGAGGCAGTATGCCCTGCACGACGGTTATGACGTCGTCACGGCCGCCGACGGCCGACAGGCTCTAGATCTTTTTTCACGCACGAATCCGGACCTCATTCTGCTCGATGTGGCGATGCCCGAGATCGACGGTTTTGAAGTGTGTAGGCGAATTCGCGAGACTTCCGACGTCCCGATCATCATGGTGACGGCCAGAGGTGAAGATTTTGAGAGAATAATGGGACTCGACATCGGTGCCGACGACTATATCGTCAAACCTTTTTCTCCGGGTGAAGTGATGGCCAGAGTTCGCGCGCTCTTGCGCCGGATCGCCCGTCAGACAGAAGCCACTGCGGTTAGGCTCGGTACGTTGGAGATTAAGAGTGAGGCACATGAGGCGGAAGTCGACGGCATACGGCTTCGGCTCACGAAACGCGAGTTTGAACTGCTACAGTTGTTTGCTGCAAGGCCGAACCATGTGTTTTCGCGTGACGATCTTTTGAACCTGATCTGGGGATATGACTACTTCGGTGATAATCGTACCGTCGACTCACACATCAAACGGCTGCGCGCCAAACTCGGGACGGCCGGCTTGATTGACTGGCAGATTGAGACGGTGTGGGGCGTCGGCTACAAATTCTCGCAGGCGGAAAGTGAAGAACGATGAAACTTGCCTGGAAGACGTTTCTCGCCTTTTCTTTTGTGACCTTGATATTCGCGGTTAGCCTCGGCACGCTGTTTGGACAATTGTTTAGACAAAATACACTGGCTGTCTTTAAATCGACACTCGAGAAAAGAGCTGTCGAACTCGCCGCCTCATTTGCCGAGCTCGATGTTAGCCGAACGCCCGACATGATGCCGCGTGGACACGGCACAGGTCCGTTCCAGCAAAAAAGACAAAACCGCCAATTGACCGACTATCTGAACTTCCTGCGTGCTCATTCGAGCGAAGACATCTGGTTGATCGACGACACGAAAAACGTGCTGGTCACCCCTTCATCCGGAAAAATGGGGCACATGGGCAGTGAGCCTTTCCGCTTGGAAGAAAAAGAGCTTCCGGAAAACGCCATATCCGTCGTGAACCGTGCTTTGGCCGGTGAGACAGTCCTGACCGAATACTTCAGCGACACACTTGGCATCACAGCGATTACGGCGGGAACGCCGCTCAAGATCGATCAGGATACGAGCGGTGTGTTGCTTTTGCACGCACCGATCGCCGGCATGGCCGAGACAAATCGACGTGCCTTCGGCATCTTCTTGATCAGTGCGGCGGTCGGACTACTCCTTTCCGCGATCGCCTCAATTTTCTTCAGCCGACGCTTGACCAGACCGCTGCAAAAGATGCAGACCTACGCAAAGACGCTCGCGACAGGTGACTACGAAAAACGATTGAGTGTCGGCGGTAATGACGAACTCGCCGATCTCGGGCGTTCGCTCGACACACTGGGGCAAAAGCTGTCTGCAGCAGAAACCAACGCAAACAGGTCGCTCCAGGCAAGACAAGACTTCTTAGCCACGATTTCCCACGAGCTGAGGACACCGGTCACCGTATTGCGTGGTCTCGTCGAAGCGATCCAAGACGGGATCATCGCGGACGACGAGGAGACGAGGCAGCAGATGCTCGCCGAGACGACACAACTCGACCGCCTGATATTCGATCTCTTGGAGTTGTCGCGTTTAGAACAAAATGACTTTGTCCTGGAGGTAAAACCGCAGAGCCTAAACCAGGTACTGGCCGATGCGGTTCGTTCCATGGGGCCACTAGCCACCAAGCGACGTATCCGGTTACGGCTCAAAAAAAATGAGCCGGATTCACCGTTTGACGGTGATTATGGACGATTAAAACAGATGTTCGTCGCGGTCCTCGACAACGCCTTGCGTGTCTCCCCAGAAGGAGGTCAGGTCGACATCATCTACGACCAGAAAAAAATATCCATCACCGATGAAGGACCGGGAATACCGCCTGAAGTACTGCCGCATCTGTTCGAGCGTTATTATCAGGGGAAAGATCAAGGGTCGAGTGGACTCGGCCTGACGATCAGCCAGGCGATCGCAAAAAAACACGGCATCCGGATTGAGGTCAATAGCGAACCGGGGTGCACCGCGTTCATGTTTTTCCTTCCCTGATCAGGCCATCACGCCGGCTCGTTGCATGTATCGCTGCCAGACGTCTCTCGCTTCGACCGTCAGACGTTCTTCATCAATTGTCACGAGCTCGCCGGCGCGCGCAATAATATTTCCACCGACAATCGTATAGGCGGTGTGGCCACTGATGCCGACGGCACCCGGCAGAGCGCCGGGATCGAGATCGGTACCGACATAATCGAGCGTGTTCGTGTCGATCAGGAAGAGATCGGCAGCCATACCGGGAGAGATGGCACCGATGTCGTCTCTACCCAAGATACGGGCACCGCCGACGGTCGCGATCTTCAGGACCTCATAGGCTGACGGAGCGCGTTCACTCGACTGCAGACGGTGCAGGAGGTACGCCTGCCTGATCTCGGCCAGGAGATTCGATCCGTCATTGCTCGAACTGCCATCGACGGCGAGCCCGACCGGAATATCGAGCTCGAGCATCTCTTTGACGCGGCAGATACCGGAAGCAAGTTTCATATTCGAGACCGGACAGTGTGCGACGCCCGTTTTCGTGCGACTCAATACCTGAAGCTCTTCATCGTTCAAGTGAATGCCATGGGCATACCAGACATCTTCGCCGGTCCATTCGAGCGTCTCCATATAGGCAAGCGGACGCATGTTTTCTTTTTCCATCACATAATCGGATTCGTCGTATGTCTCGGCCAGATGCGTATGCAGACGGACGCCGAGCTTTCGCGCCAACCGCGCCGATTCACGCATCAGGTCCGGTGTGACGGAAAACGGCGAGCACGGTGCCAAGACGACCTGACGGTAGGAAAAACGAGAAGGATCGTGGAATTGCGCGACCGCTGCCTCTGAATCTTGCAAAATCTTTTCCGTCGACTGTACGACGGAGTCCGGCGGAAGTCCGCCGTCTTTTTTGCTGCGCGACATACTGCCGCGGGAGGCGTGAAGCCTGACACCGATTCGCTTCGCTGCCGCAAATAACGCGTCCATAAATCGTTCGCTGTTCTCGTTGAACACATAATGATGATCGAACACGGTCGTCGCTCCATGTCTGACGAGATCTGCGAGACCGACCAGCGCCGCATAATAGACGACGTCTTCATCCATGTGTTTCCACACCTCATACAGATTGATCAGCCAGTCAAAGAGCTCCATATTCTGGACGGCCGGATTATTTCTTGAAAACGTCTGGTACAGATGGTGGTGCGTATTGATCAGTCCCGGATAGACGATCTTACCTCGTCCGTCCAGCGTTTCCCCTTCGGACCTCAAGTCTTTTCCGATCTCGCGGATTTCACCGTTTTCGATCAGGATATCGGTATCACGGTATATGGTGTCATGAGCATCACAGCTCACGATGAACGATGCGTTTTTTATCAGAAGCGTCGGCATAAGCACCTCCTCACTTGCTTCATTTTAGCACCTCGACCCGTCTACACAGCAAGGATCAATACGCGGTATGTGCATCACATGATTTGTGCTTGTTTTTTTAGATTTTTCAGCTAGTCTGACATTCCCTACAGGAGGATCAGGTTATCGACATCAAAGCGATCATCCGCTATATGGAATCCTTACCGGCCGAAGACATCACGCTTCTGAACGTGGCTCAGAGGTTTCATTATCATCCGGCTTACGTATCACGAAAGTTTCGCGAATTGACCGGTTTATCGTTTCACAAGTATGTCGAATCGCTAAAGATTCAGCGCGGGAAAGTGACACTGTTAACCGAGGCACACTCTGTGTCTACGGTATGCTCTGGCATCTTTTCGATCTTGCCGGTGTCTGGGATCCGGCCGACTATGAGGTCTAACCGCTAGTCAGAATATTTGTTGTTTTGCACCGCTCGACACCTTGCTTCGGCGATAGGTCTTGGTTAGACTGCAAATGTATGAGACTTGTCAGCTGGAATGTAAATGGACTTCGCGCCGTGGCGCGAAAAGACAACTTAAAAGATGCTTTCGCGCTCGATCCCGACGTTTTGTGTCTGCAGGAAATCAAGGCGATGCCGGAGCAATTGCCTGCCGACGTTCGCTCGATAGACGGCTATCACGCCGCGTTCAATCCGGCCGAGAGAAAAGGCTACAGCGGCACGGCGATCTACAGCAAGCGACAAGTGCCGGTCAGCAGTGGACTCGGCCTGCCTCACTTCGATATCGAAGGGCGTGTTCAGGTCGCGGACTTCGACGACTTTTTGCTCTATAACATCTATTACCCGAACGGCAAAGCGAGCGACCTGAGGCTGCAGTATAAGTTGGACTTTTATGAGTCGTTTTACGAGCATGTGTTAATGGCCGTCGACTCGGGGCGCGACGTCGTCATCTGCGGTGATGTGAACACGGCGCATAAACCGATCGATCTGGCGCGTCCCAGAGAAAACGAAAAAGTATCCGGCTTCCTGCCGATCGAAAGAGCGTTTCTCGATCGGTTCTTGGAAGCCGGTTTTGTCGATACGTTTCGTATGTTCAACGATGCGGGCGAACACTATACGTGGTGGGACATGATCACCAGAGCGAGAGAGCGGAACGTCGGCTGGAGAATCGACTATTTCTTTGTGAACAAGCGGCTTGCGCCGAAGGTTATCGAGGCGGCGATCCACCCGGACATCATGGGCTCGGATCACTGTCCGGTCAGTTTAACGTTAGCGATTTAGAGGCGATGGTGGCGCTGCCCACACACCTCACTAATAATAAAGATAGAAAGATACAGAGGGGATCGAACTATGCAAATCTCAACACTGGCGCGTGAAATGCCCGTCTCACCCATTCGGAATCTGACTCCGCTCGCGAACGAAGCGAAAGCGCGAGGCATTGACATCATCCATCTCAATATCGGTCAACCCGACATTGAGACACCGCGCGAGTTTCTCGACGCGATCGTTGAAGCGGCCAACGAGACAAAGGTCGTCAGCTATCTCGACTCGGCTGGTTATCTGCCGCTCCGAGAGGCGATGTCAGGCTATTTCAAAACCCTCGGATTCACATACGAACCAGATGAGATTCTCGTCACTCACGGTGGCAGCGAAGCGCTTCTTTTCATCTTTATGACCTGCCTCAATCCCGGTGACGAAGTACTCGTGCCGGAACCGCTCTATGCCAACTACGTCAGCTTCACGATGCCGCACGGCGTCAAGATCGCGCCGATCCCGACGAAGCAGGAAAACGATTTTGCCTTGCCTCCCTATGAGGAACTCGTGCCTCTCGTAAACGAAAAAACAAAAGCGATTCTCGTCTCGAATCCCGGCAATCCGACCGGCGCCGTGATGACCCAGGACGAACTCGATCGGCTGGCAGCTCTGGCTAAAAAGTTCGACCTTTATATCATCGCCGATGAACTCTACCGCGAACTGACGTATGACGGTCGCACGCCGACGAGTTTTGCTGCGATGCCCGACATTGAGGACCGCGTCGTCTTCGTCGACAGCGTCTCGAAACGGTACTCGAACTGTGGCGCGAGAATCGGATGCGTAGCGAGCAAAAACAAGGACGTTCGCGCCGGTGTCTTGAAGTTCTGTCAGGGACGTTTGGCCGCGACCTCGCTCGAAATGATGGCCTCGATCGCTCTCTATAAAATGGGCAACGATTATTTTGACCAGATCCGCAAGACGTATCAGGAGCGACGCGACGTATTTGTCGACAGACTGAATCAGATTGAAGGCGTCTCCTGCTACAAACCGGGCGGTGCTTTCTATACGATCTGCAAATTACCGGTAAAAGATGCCGAGGCGTTTGCCGCCTGGCTTCTATCCGATTTTTCCCTGAACGGCCGTTCCCTGATGGTCGCACCGGCGCCCGCCTTTTATATGACGCCCGGTGTCGGTCACGATGAAGTGCGCGTCGCCTACGTGAGAGATATCCCCGACCTCATGGCGGCATGCGAAATCCTGGAGGAAGCCCTTAAGGTGTATCCCGACCGCACTTAGTCTACAGATTGTGCCACCTGTTTTCTGAGTGCCTGCTTACATGATAATCTATTCATGAGGGCGCTTAAATATGTACACGCAGGCGAGCCGATCTGAACATGATTTGATCGCGATGCTGCTGCCCGACATGAAGTGGAGCAGCATCCGTCATTTCGATCGCCCTGATAAAATCCCTGAGAGCAGGCTTTTTCATCTCATTGACCAAGACGGTCAGGCATTTGAGTTATGCCTTCTTTCGCTTATCCACAAACCGATCCTCGATCGGGCTATTCGACAGTGGCATCAACTCCAACGAATCATCCGTGGGCAAAAGGTAAGGCGCACACGAGATGAGCGGACTGTGAGCGCGAGCGCGTGCGGGCATTATGCATACCTTTTCACCCCGCTCGCGAAGACACATCGCCTGAAGGATAGACTGTCGATGCTCACCACCGAAAGCGTATTTCTTCTGGCCGTCGATATCAGTATCCTGCTCTATTGGCTGCATAAACGTCCGCTCGATCTGCGTCTGGAGCAGCTCGATGATCTCGCCTTAGACTACATCGATACACTCTGGATGTTTGCCGACAGCCACACGAGACACGATGTCAATCGCTTAAACGATCTGGCAGAGCAATGTCAAAAGAAGAGGCGGACGGGCAAGAAAACGCCCGTTTTCAATGAACACGCACCGGGCAATCTCTGCCTGAGCGACTTCGACCGCTTGAGATGCCCGTACCCACCTTATATCGTGGCAGGCGATCCCTGGCTCGATCTGATCCGCCACCTGATGATCTTTGAAGGGCACTTACTTCCGTTTCGCGAACTCCTGATCAACTGCTATTTCGATCTCACGCCGCAAACGGCTTTCTTCAATACACTGTTTCTCTACGAACTGAACTCGCTTTGCAAAAAGTGGCAATGCGATATGCCAAAAGAAAACGACGCAGCCCGTGCAGCCACGATCAAGGAATTCGCCAGTCGTTATGTCGCCGGTTCACCGATCCCCTCCTGGTACGAGCCGCCTCAATGCTAATTCTTTCAGGCTCGAATACACATATTGATCATGAGATGCTTTCAGCTGATGACTGTATCGTAAAAGACTTTGATAAAGAGCAAGAGCAGCACGATCACGATGACCGGGCGGACGATTTTTTGTCCGTCACGCAAGACGAGCTTTGCACCGATGTACTGCCCTGCAACCGAAAAGATGATCGCCGCGCCGGCGAGCGGGATGACGACCCGACCGTTTGCCAGAAAAACGATCAGCGACGATACGTTCGACGACAGATTGATGACTTTCGTGTAGCCAACGGCATGATGGATCGCGTAACCGGCTACGCCGGTGAGTGAGAGAATTAAGAAAGTACCGGTACCCGGTCCGTAAAAGCCGTCATACATGCCGATGATAAAGGCAAAGAATAAGGCAAGAGCGAAGCGCGGATGCTCCGCTTCCTTCTTGGTCAGGGCAAAATCTTTTCTTTTGAAAACGACAAGCGCGACGATCGGCAACACGACGAGCAGGCCATAGCGCAGGATGTCGTCCGGAACCATCAAGGTAAGGCGCGCACCGAGCGCCGCGCCGGCGAGTGCCGAGGCGATGAAAAAAAGCGCCGGTTTCATGTCGACGAAACCGCGGCGGACAAATATCGCCGTCGAGACAGTCGTACCGACAGCCGACGACAATTTATTCGATCCGATCGCCAGCTGCGGCGGTAGCCCGGCCAGCAGATAAGCAGGCAACGAAATAATCCCGCCGCCTCCTCCGATGGCGTCAACGACGCCGCTTAAGAAGACGAGCGGGCATACGATCAGGTAGGCAGTGAGCCCCGGATTCAATTAAGTTCGCGAAGCACTTCTTGTGCGTGCTCCACCGGTTTCACCTTGTGATACACCTTCACTACGACACCTTCCTCGTCGACGATGAACGTCGAACGCGCGACCCCGTAGTATGTTTTACCAAAGTTTTTCTTTTCCTGCCACATCCCCATCTTTTCGATGAACTCACCCTCGGGATCCGAGAGCAGACGGAAACGCAGATGGTAACGCTCAATGAACTCGCGATGCAGCTCCGGCGTGTCTTTATTGACTCCGTATACTTTGTAACCAAGATCGTGGAACTCGTCGAGCACGGCGTCGAAGCATACGGCTTCATTGACGCAGCCCGGAGTCAGATCTTTGGGATAGAAATAGAGTATATATTTTTGCCCCTTAAGGTCACGGTTCGTCACGACATTTCCTTGATCGTCAGAAAGTGAAAAATCAGGTATCTTGTCACCAACGTCAATCATTGTGGCCAACCTCCCTATTAAAGTCCTCGCGGCTCCTCAAAGCCTACCGAAGAACCTCAATCAGGACGGTAACCCAAGCGCATGGCCTGTTGCAGGCGGTACTATTTGTCCTGTTGCTGCTTTGCTTCGAGTGTCGCTCGGGCGGCAAAGATAAAGTCACGGAACAGCGGATGCGGGCGGTTCGGCCGTGACTTGAATTCCGGATGGAATTGACACGCGACGTAAAAGGGATGTTCCGGGATTTCAACGATCTCGACGATGCTCTGGTCGGGCGATGTGCCGGCGATGAGCATGCCGTGCGCCTCAAGCGGCTCGCGGAACGCATTGTTGAATTCATGCCGGTGGCGGTGACGCTCGTTGATCGTCTCGGTCTTATAGGCGAGATACGATTTCGATTCTCTATTCAAAACACAAGGATAGCTGCCGAGACGCATCGAGCCGCCGAGCGTCTCGACGTCTTCTTGCCCCGGCATCAGATCGATTACGGGATGCGCCGTATCCGGCGCAAACTCGGCGCTGTTGGCATCATGCATGTGGACGACGTGTCTGGCAAACTCGATCACGGCGACCTGCATGCCGAGACAAAGGCCGAAATATGGCAGGTTATTCTCTCTCGCATACTTCGCCGCGGCGATCTTCCCTTCGACGCCGCGCACGCCGAAGCCGCCCGGCACTAAAATGCCGTGGCAGCCGGCAAACGCCGTTTCGGCCGATTCGTCGTCGATCGCCTCGGCATCAACCCAGATGATTTTCACGTCCGTCTTACTCTCGATACCACCGTGCTTCAGCGCCTCGATTACGGACAGATAGGAGTCGCGCAGTGACGCATATTTGCCGACCAGGGCGATATTGACCGTCTTTTCCGGATGCAGGAGTGACCAGACCATGTGTTGCCAGTCGCCCAGATCCGGCTCTTTATCTTCCATACGAAGACGATTCAACACGACCCTATCCAGTCCTTCTCTTTGCATGGAAAAGACGACATCGTAGAGGAGTGGACGGTTCGTATTCTCGATTACGTGCGAGACCGGCACATTGCAAAACAACGCAATTTTCTTTCGAAGGTCGGCTTCGAGCGGATAATCGGTCCGACAGACGACGATGTCCGGCTGGATGCCGAGGCTTAACAGGTCCTTCACCGAGCGCTGCGTCGGCTTACTCTTCAGTTCTCCACTCGATTCGAGAAAAGGTACGAGCGTGACGTGGATAAACAGACAGTCGTCGCGACCGACGTCGCTCGCGAACTGTCTCGCGGCTTCCAGAATCGGCAGCCCTTCGATATCGCCGACCGTGCCGCCGACTTCAATGATCGCGACGTCATAGCCTTCCTTGCCGCTCACGATCCGCTCCTTGATCTCGTCGGTCACATGCGGAATAACTTGCACCGTACCGCCTTGATAATCACCGCGGCGTTCCTTGTCGATCACGGCGCTGTAGATGCGTCCGGACGTGACGCTCGCATTTTGGGTCAGATTCTCATCGATAAAGCGCTCGTAATGACCGAGATCGAGATCCGTCTCCGCGCCGTCGTCGGTGACGAAGACTTCACCGTGTTGCAACGGATTCATCGTACCTGGATCGACGTTTAAATACGGGTCGATCTTTTGCATCGTGACGCGGATCCCGCGCGCTTTCAACAACCGGCCGAGCGAAGCGGCCGTAATGCCTTTGCCCAAACCTGAGACAACACCGCCTGTGACAAAAATATACTTCATACTAAAACCTCAAATAGCATCCGCGTATTAACTGGACTCAGATCCTGTTTTGGCTCGAGTAATCCCGGCAACCGGCTCACGAGCAACCACACAAAAAGAGCGAGTACGATGAGGAAAAAGACGGCCATGGCCACCGTTCTCCATGTTCTTCGCACCCGCTCAGTTTTATTATCCGGATCAAATTGCATACGGCGTTAGTATACACCGTCCGGGCTGGACATCAAAAAGATTTAGCGTCTGAACATATCCCCGAGATCGTCGATGATCTTGCCGTCGCCGTCCTTGTCCAAAAAGCCTTTCAGACTGTCCATCAGGCCGCCGCCTTTGCCGCCGCCCTTACCGCCGCCTAAAAGCGATCCGAGATCGATCAGGCCGTCGTCAGCCGACGGGCGTTGTTGTCCCTGGCCGAGAATATTCATCAGGATCGGGGCGAGCATCTCCAGGATGCCGCTCTTTTTCGTATCGTTCAGACCGACCCGCTGGCCGATCGCGGCATTGTCACCGCCGAAGATATGACCGAGAATCTTTCGACCGTCTACCCGATCGACGTCTTGCACGGAGTTGACGTTTACTTTCGCATGGTCAGCGATCGCCTTGGAAAGGCTCGCCGCACCGTCCGTGCTGGAGGCGTTTCGACGCAAGCCTTCGAGCATGGCCGGGAATCCTTCTTCTGCCGTCTCGACGACTTCTTTTTGTTCAAGACCGAGTGTAGAGGCAATTTCCGAGAGCAGGTCACTGCCACCGAGTTTGCTTTGCAACATGCTGAATATATCCATTCGTTTCTAATCCTTTCTCTATGGCCGGCTGTAGCCGGCTATCAACATTGTCATTATTTTACGTGGTCTTTTGCGCTTTCGAAGCGCTACCGGACTTTCGTATCACTCGTGTCTTTTATGTACATAACAACCATCGTTTTCATTCATCCTTTCGGTTGTTTACGCTAAGATAATACCATGGATAAAAAGCAAGACAATCAACTGAAAAGACAACTTAATCTACTCGATGCGACAGGCATAGGCGTCGGTGCCGTCGTCGGGGCCGGTATCTTCGTCATCACCGGGGTCGCTGCCGCGGTGACCGGTCCGTCACTGATGCTCGCGCTCTTTCTCGCTGCCATTGCAGCGACCTGCAACGGTTTGTCCTCTGCTCAGTTGGCCGCCGAGATGCCGACTTCCGGCGGTACTTATGTGTATGCGTCGCGAAAGATCTCGCCCCATGCCGGATTCGCGGCAGGCTTTATGTTTTTACTTAGCAAACTGTCGGCCGGATCGGTCGTCGCGCTCGGCTTCGGCCACGCCTTTGCAGCTTTCGTTCCGGGCGTCTCGCCGTTTCTTGTCACATCGCTCCTGATTCTACTTTTGACAGTCTTGAACCTGTTCGGCATCAAAAAGGCCGGCCACCTGAATGTGATCATCGTCGCTTTAACGGTCGGTGCTCTGCTTCTTTTTTCGGGGAGAGGACTCGCCGACATCAATATGTCGAACTTCCAACCATTTTTCAAAGCCGGTGTACCCGGGCTTCTCGAAGCGGCGGCACTGATGTTTTTTGCCTTCACCGGCTATGCCAGGATCACGACGCTCGGTGACGAGGTGTTGGAGCCGAAACGTACGATCCCGCGGGCCGTCATCTTGACCTTGGCGATTACCTCGGTACTCTATATGCTGGTCGCTTTCGTGTCGGTCGGTGTCCTCGGTAGTGAACGACTTGCTGCCGGCGATGCGCCGCTGTTCAACGTCGCCTCGGCGATCGGCGATCGCTGGCTCGTCACCGTCTTGAGTCTCGCTTCGTTAACAGCACTTTTCGGCGTATTACTCTCGCAGATCGCAGGCATCTCCCGCATGGGCTTCGCCATGGCCAAGGGCGGCGATCTGCCGAAGATCTTTGCCGACGTCAAACGTAACGTCCCGTATGTCGGTATTCTGTCGACCGGAGTTATCATCTGGCTTTTGTCCCTGATCGGTTCGATCCCGCTGATCGCCATGACGGCAAGTTTTTCCATCCTGCTCTATTACTCGCTCGCGAACTTGTCGGCTTTGCGGCAATCGAAGGAGCATCGCATCATCCCGCGCGCGATCCCGGTGATCGGCCTGCTCTCCTGTATTACGCTCGCGGTTTCGTTACCGTGGCAGACGATTCTGGTCGGTCTCTCAGTGCTCGCCGTCGGCTACATACTGCGACACGCCTTGAAGCGCTTGGCCCGTTACGAAGATGATCTGGCAGACAACGCTGAAAGAGACGAATAGCCAATGCACCGGTCATTTACTGACTCATTGATTCCACATGCAGGGAGGTAACGTTATGACACCAACAGATAAAAAATACTCAAACCGGTTCGACGTCGATCTCAAAGTGAACGGCGAGGCGATCGGACTCGTACCGTTCGTCGAAACGATACTCGGTGAGACGATCATCGCGATGGTAAAAACATTACATGGCGGCGAGAATCCGTCCACGATCGAGATCCGAATCGAAACCGCCGCGGATTCTGAGTAGAAAGGACACCACGTATGCTCTTTTTTGACCTCACGCCGGTCGATCCGGCCGTCGACCAGATCAGCGCGTTTTTAGAGCGTACGCTTTTTAAGCGCGTTGAATCGATCCCGCTCGATCAGGCGTATGGGAGAAAGCTGGCCTGCGATATCATCGCGCCCGAGTCGGTCCCCAATTTTGAAAAATCGACCGTCGACGGATACGCGGTCAAAGCCGACGATACGGTCGGCGCTTCCGACACCATCCCTGCTTTACTTTTACTCGACGGGCAGATCAAGATGGGAGAAGAGGTCATCACGCCACTTATTTCGGGCAGGGCGAGAAAGATTCCGACAGGCGGCATGCTGCCACCCGGCGCCGATGCCGCCGTCATGATCGAACATACGGAGCGACTCGGCGATGACATCTTCGTCTCACGCTCCGTTGCCCCGGGCGACAACACGATTCGAGTCGGAGAAGACATCACCGAAGGAGACATCGTCCTTCAAAAGGGTACCTTGCTCGGAGCCGGTCAGATCGGCGCTTTGGCGACCCTCTCGATCGAGCATGTCGACGTTTACCGGAAGCCTCGCTTTTGTATCCTTTCGACCGGCGACGAAATCCGTCCCCTCGGTACACCGCTCAAGATTGGTGAGGTCCGGGATTCGAATGCCTACGTCTTGAGTAGTCAGATAAAGGCGCTTGGCGGCACGGTCGTTTTCACCTCGCTCGTCGGCGACGATCCGTCCGCCCTTCATGACCATGTGGCGCGGGGCATTGAAGAAACCGATATCGTGCTCGTCTCGGGCGGAAGCTCCGTCGGCGAAAAAGATTTTACCAAAGCGACGATGTTGTCATTTCCCGAAAGCCGCCTGCTCTTTCACGGTTTGAAGGCCAAACCGGGCAAACCGACCTTGGCAGCCACGGTATCCGACACGTTGTTGCTCGGGCTCCCCGGTCATCCGGCGAGCTGCCAGATCATCTTTCAGTCGTTGATGTTTCCGGCCTTTCGCCGTCTCGGCTTGAAAACGTCCGGCGCGGCTCCGATCGACGCAATACTTTCGGAAAACTGTCACGGCGCACCCGGCCGAACGACGTATCAGGCGGTGCGGCTCGAAAAAAATGATGATGGACAGGTCGTCTGTAGACCGCTTCGCGGTCAGAGCGGCCTCGTCTCGCTCTTGGCCAAAGCGGACGGCTACTTCGTGATTCCTGAAAACGAAGAAGGCGTCTATGCCGGTAGCCTGGTCAGTGTCCAGATGATGGAAGGGTGAAACGATGAATCAGCAACAAGCGTATATTCAAAACATCCCTGCTGAAGAAGCGCTGGCTGCGTTTCTCGAACGACTCGATTTGAAGCGCCAGTCGGAAGTGATCGCGACGCCGGATGCACTCGGGCGCATCACGACCGAGGCTGTCTACGCTTTGACTTCAAGTCCGAACAGCAATCAGGCGGCGATGGACGGTATCGCCGTCAGAGCGAACGACACGTCTACGGCGCGCATCACGGAACCGCTCGACTTGATCGAAGGTGAGACGTTTTTCTGGATCAACACGGGGAATACCTTGCCTTCGTCTACCGACGCCGTGATCATGATTGAAGAGGTGGTGACGATCGATCAAAAAACGGTCCGCATCCATCAGGCAGCCGTACCGTGGCAGCATGTGCGTCCGATCGGTGAAGACATCGTCGAAACGGAAATGATCGTTCCATCGGGGCACCGTCTGCGCCCCGTCGATCTGGCGGCGCTTCTCGCCGGCGGCATCGATCGCATCGAGGTCGCCAAAACACCTGAGGTCGGTATACTGCCGACCGGCAACGAAATTGTGCAGGATCCGAAAGATCTAGAAGTCGGCACGATCCGCGACACAAACTCCCTGATGTTGAAAGCGATCTTGCAAGAAAAAGGTATCGCATCGACAATAACAAAGGTTATCCGGGATGAGAGAGATTCACTAAAAGCGGCGATTTTGGAACGCGTAAAGTCGTCGGATCTCGTCCTCGTGATCGCCGGCTCATCAGCCGGCAGACACGATCATGCAGTACATGTGCTGCGTGAGCTCGGTGAGGTCGTCGTACACGGCGTCGCCTTGAAACCGGGTAAACCGGTGATCCTCGCGATCGTCGATCAAAAGCCGGTCATCGGGATCCCGGGCTTTCCCGTATCCGCCTACCTCACGGCTCAACATTTCGTCCTGCCTGTGCTCGCCGCTCTGACCGGCGAAAAGACCTACACTACGGCCAGTGAAACGGCTGTCGCCGCAAGACGTATCGCCTCATCTGTGAAGAGCGAAGAGCACGTCCGTGTCAATCTCGGCCGTATCGGCGATAAGCTGGTCGCCACGCGTCAAGCCGGCGGTGCCGGGGTGTTGATGAGCCTGGTCAGGGCAGACGGCATCGCCGTCATTCCACGCGAAACGGAAGGCGTCGATGCCGGCGGCATATTACAGGTCGATCTTCTAAAGCCTCGCGCCGAGATCGCCGAAAAGCTGTTCGCCGTCGGCTCGCACGACATCGTCATGGATGTGCTTTCCGACTTGATGCCCGTCTCTTCCTCGCATGTCGGCAGCCAAGCCGGACTGCTCGCTTTGAAAAGACGCGAAGCGAACTTCGCCCCGACACATATCCTCGACGAAGAAAGCGGCATCTACAACGAGCCGATCGTAAGGCGCTACTTTCCCGAAGACGACATGGTCTTGATCAAGGTGGTCGAACGGGTGCAGGGTATCATGGTTCAAAAGGACAATCCTAAAAACATTAGGACGATCAAAGACCTGGCGAGAGACGACGTGACCTTTGCCAACCGGCAAAGAGGCGCCGGTACCCGTATACTGCTCGATTATCTGCTCGGCAAAGAGGCGATTGATCCAGCCGACATTCAAGGTTACGACCGTGCGCTCACGACGCATCTAGCGGTCGCCTCCGCGGTCGCCACCGGTTCGGCCGATGCCGGACTCGGCATCCTCTCGGCCGCGAACGCCCTCGGACTCGATTTTTATCCCATCGGCAATGAAGAATACGATTTCCTGATGTATGAGGAAGCACTCGACGACCCGAGAATCCAGCGCCTGCTTGAGCTTCTTAAGAGTGATCACTTCAAGCAGCGTGTCGCGACACTCGGCGGCTATGGTTTCTCGCGTACAGGTGAGATCGTCTATATCAAAAAGGATGAAGCAGACACATGACTATCGCACCCATCATCCTGATCGGTGCCGATCGCAGACAACTCGGCAAGTCTACCCTGCTGGCCAGTATCGCCAAGGAGTTGACAGCCGCTGGCATCGACGTCATCGGCGTCAAAATCCGGGCACCGAAGACAGGACCATCCGGCTATTTTTTTGAAGAACGACATGAAGTAAAACCGAGCGTCCGAAACATGTTTGAAGCCGGCTGCACACACGTCATTCACATCGAAGCTGACGACAAAGACAGACTGCCGCTTCTACGTGAAGCACTGACCGAGACAGGCGTTCAATTGAAAGAAGGCAACACTACCTCCGGCCAGAGCACGCATGTCGTCCTCTGCGAGTCGAATGCGCTACGCTTCGATCTAACGCCGGCTCTGTTTATTCATATCGAAACCCCTGAAGGTGAAGTCAAAGCGTCGGCAAAGAAGACGAAGGAACTCGCCGATATCCGTATTATAGAACCGTTCACCAAAGACGATGTCGAGACAATCGTCAGCCGGATCAAAGAGATCTTAGGAGTCGCACCGGCTTAATCGGCTTGGCAGCGGCCGAAGTTCTCTCCACTCTGACTCGAATTTTCCATCGGCCAGCCAGATCTCCTGCACCACCATCTCTTCCGCTTGTTCGGTCAAGCATGCTGTGCTCCCGTCATAATAGACAGCACCGATCCCGCCTGAGGTTTCAGACTCGAATAAGTCGAGACTGGCAAAGACGAGCGCCGCTTGTGCGTACCACGTATTCAGCATATGGATCAAATCTCCCTGATCTTCAATCCTGCGAATCCTGAGTGTATCGAATGCGCTCATCGCTCGACGCAGGGTGTTGTTTAGCGATTGGAGTGCGCTCTTTTCTCTGATCAACATGGCGAACCGGTTCAGTTTTTCACGCAGCTCATCTTCGAACTCGTCCGCTAACTTACCTTTGTTGTCGACCGCCGCTTTAGCATAGCGAATGAACTCTCTGACCAGATCACGCATCGGTCGATCGATATGATTCTTGGTGATGCCTTTATTCCTTTTTTCCGCGATATGTCTTGCCGCCCGGATAGCACCGATTTGGCCAGCACTCAACTTGCCGAATTCATGATCAGCGCCGTATACGGCCGCCGCTTCGCCCACCGCGTAGAGCCCTTCAAAGGATGTTTGCCACCATTCATCGATCGTCAATCCGCCGATATGATGACCGGCCGCCGTGTGCACGGCGAGAGGCTCTTTTTCCAGGTCGATTCCGTTTGCCAGACACGCCTGATAAGCGCTCTCATCGAGCTTTCGCAGCCGCTCCACTGGTGTTTCCTGCATCGCACCTGCCGCCTTTAATGCCCGGCTTATCTCTCCCGTAAGCTTGTCCAAGGAGAAATCATGGGAAAGGTTCTCCCGGTAATCGACAAATACGCCTCGCCCGCGATCTTCCTCTGTCTTGATCAGTAGATCGATCGCGCCTGCCGACTCTATTTGCCGTACGTCGAATGCCCAGTGGTCTGCCTTTAAGAGCATCTTCTGGCAGACGTCATCAAGCGGCCACGCTGTGGTCAAAAAGTCATGTTCCCGACCGTCTTTATCGACCGAGTATATGCGCGGCAATGCGCTCATAAAGGCACGGGTCAGCTTCAGGGGAAAGGCTTTGACCGAAAGCCCGAAACGCCATTCGGCCGCGTTTTTCACTTTGGCACCGGCTAGTACGGCCAGACCGTACGTGGCGCTTCTTTCCGACATATACGTCGTATTGGAGTAGACACTCGTCGGTCCGCCGGTGCCGACGACGACGTTGTCTGCGAGCAGTACTTTATAACTTACCTGTCCCTCTTTCGGATCACGGTTTAACAAGAACACACCGTTGATATGCTTCTTGGCGACCAGGAAACGAAGCACCTGATAGCGCTCATAGATCTCGATGTTACTGTCTTTGACTTTTTGAAGTAGCAGCTCCTGCACCGTTTTGCCGTCGGCTGCCCGCTCGATGTAGAGTCCTTCTTCTCGCTCGCTCACTTCGGCACCGAGCGTGACGAGGTAAGAGAGTGCCGCCTCTCTTTCTGTCTCGAGCGCCAAAACAATATCACCGTCCATCGTGTCGAGATCATCATCGAGCGTTTGTTCATGCCAGTAGTGGCTGTCCGCCGGTTGATACGCGTCGTGCGATCGATCGGGCGTAACGAGAATCAGATCCTCCACGCCGTTTTGCTGCAGCTCCAAGGTGGCCCTGAGCGCCGCCTCACTGTCGCCGAGCACAATCGTCCCGGTACGCCGTATATCGACATGTTCGAAAGCGATGTCCAATCTAAAAGTCTCTTTATGCAGCATTTATATCACCTGAGTATGTATGTTTTTTAAAAATCAATGTCTCGTCCTTTCATGCTCGTCTAGATCGGTGTCATAGGATGTCAACACTTCCCGACCGATCTGTTTCTTCATAAACCGTGGAAATACGGATAGGCACTTATTTATTATCGATACCAATGCAGAAGATTGCATTATCATTATATAACAAAGGCCTCGCCAAAGACATTGGCAAAGCTCACAAGAATGCCCTATATCAGCACTTATCGGGTAGATTCAGTTAGATTTCAAAGTCGCTGGGAAGCGATTTCTATATCTGAAGCGATCGAACCGCGGTCCAAGGTGATGATCCGCCGGGCAACTCGGCGGATGTCTTTTTCTCCGTGGCTGACCAGAATAATCGTTGCGCCTTCCGCTCTCTGATAATCGAGCAGGATATCGAGTACATCGTCGACGGCGCGGCCGTCGAGTGAGGCGGTCGGCTCGTCGAGTAATATGACCTTCGGTTTTCGAAGCAGGGCGCGGGCGAGCGCCAACTTCTGTGTCTCCCCGCCTGATAGCCTCGTCGCTCGTTGATCCTGAAACGATCGAAGCTCAAAACGATCGAGCATCGCCTCGATCTTCGCCCGACTGACGGCAGGATCGAGCGACTGCAGTTTCAGTGGATATTCGAGATTGGCGTATACAGTGCGCCTCAACATCACCGGCTGTTGATGCACGTAGACGATGCTGCCGGCGAGCCGCTTGCTATACGGGCGACCGTCATAAAGCACCTCACCTTGGTAGTTTTCGTCGAGACCGGCCAAAGCTCTCAATAGTGTCGTCTTACCACTTCCGTTATCACCGGAAAGCCCGACGATCGAACCGCTTGCAATGTGAAGCGAAGCGATGTCGACGACGACGCGGTCGGCAAAACGCCTGGTAAAATTACGTACGTCGATGTTCACGGTGTTTCCCCGAAAGCAGATAGATCAAGCTGTTGACGATAAACGCTAGGACGATCAGGATGAGGCCGAGCGCGATCGCCATCCCGTACTCACCCATCGAATTATTCAGGGCGATTGCGGTCGTCAGGACACGCGTATGATGCCGGATATTGCCGCCGACGATCATCACGGCGCCGACTTCGGCGATGGCCCGCGAAAAGGCCGTGATCGAACAGATCGCCAGCGCCGGCGTGAACTCTCTTAATAACAGCAGGGTCTTTCGTCCTTTACCGGCGCCGAGTGTCGTGGCCAGCTCAAGGACGCGTGCGCCGTTTTGTTTCAACTGGTCGTAGGCGAGGCCGATCACGATCGGCAAGGTGAGAATAAACTGCGCGATGATCATCGCTTCGGTCGTATAGATGAGGCCGAAGGATCCGAACGGACCACGCCTCGACAGCAATAACATGATGACGAGCCCGATGACGACGGTCGGCATGCTCATCAAGTTGAAGAGAATCAACTCGATGGCACGCTGTCCCCTGAAGCGCGCCTGACCGAATCTGGCAGCGATCGGAAGTCCGATCAAGGATGAGAAGAAGACCGCCGTGAATGACACGACGAGACTTCTAAACACGATCTCCAAGACTTCCGGATCGAGTGCACCGATCAGGCGAAACGCTTCATTGATACCTTCGACAATCGTCTTCACGGGATGATTTTACGATCAGTCGTCCTTGGCGTTTGCGAAAAAGAGCGGCTGACCGAACTCTTCTACTCCGTATTCGTTGATCATTTTCTGGGTCTCGGGTGAGAGAATCCACTCGACGAATGCGGCAGCGCCTTCGGCATTGATCTGGTCCGAGACCTCCGGATTCACCGCGATCACGCCGTACTGGTTCATCAACGCTTCGTCACCTTCCAGCACGATCTCCAACTCGAGTTCAGGACGAGAAAGGTAAGTGGCACGATCGCTCAAGGTGTATGCCTGCTGCTCGTCAGCCATTGTGAGCACCGCGCCCATCCCCTGACCGGCTTCGACATACCAATCACCTTTCGGTTCTACTTTGGCTTCCTGCCAAATCGCGAGCTCTTTCTTATGTGTTCCCGAGTCATCGCCGCGCGAGATAAACGGGGTTTCTTCGGCCTTGGCGATTCTGGCCAGGGCAGCGGCCGTACTCTTGTCGCTGTTCGCTTTTACTCCGGCCGGATCACTTTCAGGTCCGAGCAGGACGAAGTCGTTATACATGACATCGAAACGCTCGACGCCAAATCCGTCTTCGACAAACTTCTCTTCCGCTTCTTTGGCATGGACGAGGACGACATCGGCATTGCCTTCTTCCCCGTTCTTCAACGCGGCACCGGTGCCGACGGCGACGACCTTCACTTCAATACCTGTCTTTTCCGTGAAATCAGGCAGAATCGCATTCAACAATCCGCTGTCTTCCGTACTCGTCGTGGTCGACAAAATAATCGATTTGGCGTTTGCATCCGAGGTCGGAGCTTCCGTCGGCGCTTCTGTCGCTGCGTCCGTCGGCGGCAACTCGGTCTCGGTCGCGGACGATTCAGTTGTTTCGGCAGGAACGGTCGCCGGCGATTCAGGCAGCTCGACCTGACATGCGGCAAGCAGACTGACGAGCAAGATCAAACTGAGCAGAACAGATACGACTTTCTTTTTCATGATTACCTCCTTCGTTTGAACTGACGGTACAATCGATACCGCCGATCCATGGTGCATTACTTTACTTCCCGATCCTATTCTAGCACGTTCGTCGCATGCTCCGGCTATATCGATGCTCTGGCATCAGCCATCATCTGACGGCTTCACCTGCCGACCCACGTGTTTTCTTTTTGGTGTTTTTTATAGAGGATTTATCATGAAGCAACGCTAGAATTAGAACAAATGACTGGGCGACCGGCGTCGGCTTACGGCTAGGCTTGCCGGTCATTCCCTTATATAGTGATAATATAGAAATGCCCAGAACAAAAATAAGGAGATCTGCGACAAGATGGCAGTTACATTCAATCCGAAAGAACACAAGGAAGCGCTGCAGGCGTTTCAGGGCGATCTCGACCGCTTGAAAGGCGGCCGAGGCGTCTTGATGCAAGCGTTGCATGACGCCCAGACGCGGTTTGGCTACATCCCGCCTTATGTACAGGAGATGATCTCGGAGACGCTCGATATCCCGGTCTCCATGATCTATGGCGTGATCACGTTTTATGCACGTTTTACGCTGGAACCGACCGGACGCTGCGAAATCGGTGTCTGTCTCGGCACTGCCTGCTACGTCAAAGGGTCTGCCCGCCTGATCGAAGATATCGAAAATGCGCTCGGCATCAAACCGGGGCAGACGACACCGGACGGAAACTTCACGCTGACGGCGACCCGCTGTGTCGGCGCCTGCGGCCTGGCTCCCGTCGTGACGACCAACCAGGACGTGCACGGGCGTCTTTCCCGCGACGATATGCGAAAACTGCTCTCATTGTTGAAAGATGAATATCAGGCGATGACTGAGAAGTTGGAGGTTGAAGCATGAGAATGACGCGTGATGATATTAAGACGATCGCCGATCAGACGGTAGAGCTGATGAACCTGCGCGGTCTGCCGGGCGATAATCCGGACGGCCATTTCAAAAAAGCGGTCATTGTCTGCCGCGGTACCGGCTGTACGTCGTCTCGCTCCGATAAGATCCAGGAACGGTTTGAAACCCTGATCGCCGATGCCGGCAAGCAAGACGAGATCGAGGTCGTCCGCACCGGATGCTTCGGTCTATGTGAAGCAGGTCCGGTCGTCATCGTCCACCCCGGTGGGACTTTTTATAGTCACATCGAGGTCGACGATGCCGATAAGATCTTCAATGAACATTTAATCGGTGAGGAGCCGGTCAAATCTTTGATCTATCCTGACGCACTGAGCGAAGAGGCGATTCTCGCCTACTCCGAAGTCCCGTTCACTCTGCATCAACGACGCATCGCACTCAGAAACTGCGGACATATCGATCCGGAGCGGATTGAAGAATACATCGCTCACGACGGTTATCGCGCGCTCGACAAAGTGCTTTTCTCGATGACCCCGGACGAGGTGATTGAAACGGTGACGGCGGCCGGACTGAGAGGTCTCGGCGGCGGTGGTTTCCCGACCGGCAGAAAATGGATGTTCACGAAACAGGCTGAAGGGGCCACCAAATACGTCGTGTGTAACGCGGACGAAGGCGATCCCGGCGCTTTTATGGACAGAAGTATTCTGGAGGGCGATCCGCATACCGTGATCGAAGCCATGATCATCGCCGGATACGCGATCGGTGCGCATCAAGGGTTCATCTACATCCGCGCTGAATACCCGATCGCCGTGCAGAGGCTTGAGATCGCGATCGAACAGGCGAAAGAAAAGGGACTACTCGGAGACGATATTCTGGGTAGTGGATTCAACTTCAATCTGGAACTGAGACTCGGCGCAGGCGCGTTTGTCTGCGGTGAAGAGACAGCTCTGATCGCCTCGATCGAGGGGCATCGCGGCATGCCGCGAAATAAACCGCCGTTCCCTGCCAATGCCGGACTATGGGGCAAACCGACCTTGATCAACAACGTCGAGACGTACGCCAATATCCCGGTCATTTTGCTGGAAGGCGCCGAATCCTTCCGTCAGGTGGGCACCGAAAACTCCCCCGGCACGAAAGTATTTGCGCTGGGTGGCAAAATCAAGAATATCGGGCTCGTCGAAGTGCCGATGGGCACGACGCTGCGTCAGGTCGTCTACGACATCGGCGGCGGCATCCCGAACGATAAAGCGTTCAAAGCTGTACAGACGGGCGGTCCGTCCGGCGGCTGTATCGGTGCCGATAAACTCGACACCCCGATCGATTTCGATAGCCTGAAGGCGATCGGCTCGATGATGGGGTCCGGCGGCATGATCGTGATGGACGAAGACAACTGTATGGTCGACGTCGCCAGATTCTACATGGACTTCATCACCGACGAGTCGTGCGGCAAATGTACGCCGTGTCGTGAAGGCACCAAGCGGATGCTCGAACTACTGGAAAAAATCTGCGACGGCAAAGGTGAAAAAGGCGACATTGCGAAACTCGAGAGCCTCGCGATGACGGCACAGCTCGCCTCGCTCTGCGCTCTGGGACAGACGGCGGCAAATCCCGTCCTATCGACTCTGGCGACCTTTAGAGACGAGTACGAAGCGCATATTGAAAAGAAATCGTGTCCGGCCGGTGTCTGCACCTCCCTGATCAGTTTCTTTATCACGGAGGCCTGTATTGGCTGTACAAAATGCGCCAGAAACTGTCCCGTCAACTGCATCTCGGGCAAGGTGAAAGAGCGCCACGTGATCGACCGCGACGCCTGCATCAAGTGCGGCAACTGTCAGGAAGTCTGTCCCGTGAACGCCGTCATCCGCAAGTAGGAGGCTTTTCGTGGTTACTTTGACGATTGATAATAATAAGGTACAAGTGCCAGCAGGCACTTCGATCATCGAGGCGGCCAAGACGGTCGGTATCGAAATCCCGGCGCTCTGCTACGACCCGGATCTGGAAGTCGTCGGCGCCTGCAGGCTCTGCGTCGTCGAGATCGAAGGCGATCCGCGCCCCCGCACCGCGTGTAACACGGAGGTCGCCGAGGGTATGGTCGTCTCGACCGTGTCGCCGAACATCAGAAAAATCCGGCGTGAGTTATTGCAGCTTTTACTCGACAATCATCCGAACGATTGTCTGACCTGTCAGCAGGCCGGTGAATGCTATCTGCAGCAGTACGCGTACGACTACGGTGTGACGTTTAGAGAGCATGACGGCGCCAGACGCGGACAGCCGACAGCGCGCTTCACGGACACTTCGAGTCCTTACATCCTGCGTGATGAAAGCAAGTGCATCCTCTGTGGCAAGTGCGTCCGCACGTGTGCCGTGGTCGAAGAGCGCTCCGTCTTATCCTTTAGCGGTCGCGGCTTTGAGACGAAGATCGCGGCCGACATGGATGAGACACTCGAAGGGTCAACGTGTGTGTCCTGTAGCCGTTGCGTCGTCGCCTGTCCTGTCGGTGCCTTGATCGACCGCCGTTTAAGAGAGACGCGCGTACGTGCCTTCAACGCCGAGTCGACGAAGGTCATCTGCAAGCAGTGTGACTACGGCTGTGAATATGAAGTCCTGGACGACGGTTCGGAGACGGTCATTCGACCGCTCGCTCCGGCCGGTGGGCGTCCGCTCTGTCTGACCGGAAGGCTCAGAGTCGAAGCAGAATACGCAAGCGACCTGAGAAAGCCCTACGTCAAAGTCGAGACGGAAAAAGGGCGAAAATTCAAGGTGGTCTCCTGGCCGGAGGCGCTTGAATTAACCAATGTCCTGGACCGTATTAAGGATCTGGAATGAGCAATAATCAAGATAAGACAAATGGCTTGAATGCACTGTCCGATCGCTTGAAAAAGCGCATGGCGGAACCTGTTGAGAAAAAGCCTCAAGTGGAACAGACGGTGGCTTTGCCGTCGACCGAGCCGGCCCTGATCGATCTTACACTGAACGGTAAACAGGTCAAGGCTAAAGCCGGTGAGACGATTCTCGAACTTGCCAGACGGCTGCGCATTCATATTCCGACACTCTGCCACGATCCGCGATTGCCGGCGGACGGTGCCTGCCGTCTCTGTGTCGTTGAGGTAGAAGGATCGAACCGACTACTCACCTCCTGTGAGACGCGTGTCGCGCCCGACATGGTGGTCAAGACGAACAGCGCGAAGGTAAGACAGGCAAGACAGGTCATGCTCGATCTTCTCTTCTCGAATCACCCGGACGACTGTCTGACCTGCAAGGATTCCGGCCACTGTAAGCTACAAAACTACTGTTATGAATACGGTGTCGTGCGCGGCAGCTACCGAGACTTCGGCCGCAAGATCGAACCGAAAGATAAGACGAATCCGTTCTACGATTACGATCCGGAAAAATGTATTCTCTGCGGCCAATGTGTCCGTGTTTGTGCCGATCTGCAGTGTACAGACGCGATCACCTTGGAAGGAAGAGGTGAAGCGACGCGCGTCAGAACGCCGAACCGGGTCGGTCTCGAGCATTCGAGATGCGTCTCCTGCGGCAACTGTGTCGCTGTCTGTCCGACCGGTGCGCTGATGCCGAAACGCCAACCGGACCGCTGGTTCGGTACCAAGAAGACGCGGACGACCTGCAGTTACTGCGGCGTCGGCTGTCAGATGCATTTGATTACAAAGGACGGAAAACTGGTCGGTGTGGAACCGGTCCAGGGCGCCGAGCCGAACGACGGTATGCTCTGCGTCAAGGGGCGATTCTCCTGGAACTTCGTGCAGCATCCCGATCGCTTGAAAACGCCGTTGATCAGAAAGAATGGAAAACTGGAAGAAGCGTCCTGGGAGGAAGCACTCAACCTGGTCGCATCGAAACTGAGAGAGACAAAGGATACCTACGGACCTGATTCGATCGCCGGCTTTTCTTCGGCCAGGGCGACGAACGAGGATAACTATTTATTTCAGAAGATGCTACGCGCGGTGATCGGCACGAACAACGTCGACCACTGCGCACGACTCTGACACGCGAGTACTGTCGCCGGTCTGGCGACCACGCTCGGCTCAGGGGCCATGACCAACAGCATCGCTGAGGTCAAACATAATAACTGCGTCTTCGTGATCGGGTCGAACACGACGGAAAACCATCCGGTCATCGGCTCGATGATCAAGCGCGCCAAAAGATCCGGTGCCACCTTGATCGTGGCCGATCCGAGAAAGATCGAACTGGCTGAAGAAGCCGATGTCTACATGCAGATCACACCGGGAGCGAATATCGCCTTGATCAACGCGATGTGCCAGGTGATCATCGAGGAAGATCTGTGGGATAAAGAAGTGGTCGCCGCCCGTTGCGACGAAGATGAATTCGAAGATCTGAGAACGCATCTCGAAAACTACACGCCGGAAGCCGTCGAAGACATCACTGGTGTCGCACCTGAACTGGTCAGAAAAGCGGCGAGAATGTTTGCCGAAGCAGACGGTGCCGGTATCTATTACGCGATGGGTATCACACAGCACACGGCAGGCACACACGGCGTCATGTCACTTTCGAACCTCGCCCTGATCACGGGTAATATCGGCCGAGAGAATGCGGGAATCAATCCGCTCAGAGGCCAAAACAACGTGCAGGGCGCCTGCGACATGGGCTGTCTCCCCTCCGATCTACCCGGTTATCAAAAAGTTAACAAGCCGGAGGTCATTGAAAAATTTGAAAAAGTATGGGAACGTCCGCTTTCGCCGAAAGTCGGGCTCACCCTGACCGAGATCATGGCCGACATTCCGAAGACGATCAAATTCCTCTATGTCTTCGGCGAGAATCCTGCCGTCTCGGATCCCGACTCGACGCACGTCGAGCATGCCTTGAAATCGGTCGACTTCCTCGTCTGTCAGGATCTCTTCTTATCGGAGACAGCGGAATTTGCCGACGTCGTTCTGCCTGCTTGTTCCTTTGCCGAAAAAGACGGGACGTTTACGAATACAGAGCGCCGCGTCCAGCGCGTCAGAAAGTCGGTCGAACCGATCGGCTCGAGTCGTGCCGATTGGCAGATTTTCATGGAATTGATGCGCCGCCTCGGTTACGACAGACACTATCGTCATCCGGGAGAGATTATGGATGAGATACGTACGCTCGTACCGAGCTATGCCGGCATCTCGTACGAACGGATTGAAGGCGATGGTTTGCAGTGGCCATGCCTGAACGATGAACACCCGGGAACGAAGTACCTGCACAAAGAGAAGATTTCACGAGGAATCGGCCTCCTCGCCCCGATCGATAGCAAGGATCCGGCGGAACTCGTGTCGAAGGATTATCCGTATATCCTGACGACCGGGCGAAACCTGTACCACTATCACACCAGAACGATGACCAAGTTGAACGAGGGTATTGAAAAACTGGCCGGCGAATCATACGTCGAAATCTCACCGATTTTAGCCAGCCGTCTCGGTATCCTGAACGGCGACCGGATCCGCGTCGCATCACGGCGCGGCGAAATCGAGTCGAACGCCCGGGTGACGGAGATTATCGACGAAGATGTCATTTTCATGCCGTTTCACTACAGTGAGGGAGCAAATGTGCTGACGAATACGGCGCACGATCCGTTTTGCAAGATTCCCGAGCTGAAAGTGTGCGCCGTGCGGGTTGAGAAAGCGTAAAGAAAGGAATAGTACATGTCGATCAATCAGGAAGCGATCAATATATTGATGTATGCAGCCGAGATGGAGAAATCCGGCATGCAGTTTTTTCAAGAAAAAAGTGAGCAGTTCCAGAATCCGGTGACGAAGAAGTTGTTCAAGGATCTGGCCGTGATCGAGCAGGGGCACTACGACTTCATCATGCAGGAGCTAAAACGATACACCGATAATCCGGCGGAGTTCACCGTCTCCGATGAAGTCAAAGCGCATGATGAGAGCACCTTTTTTGCTCAACGTGATGAGGCGGAAAAGCTCGATGTCACTTTGACGGAATCACAGGTACCGGATCTCAATGTCCTGCGTATGGCCTATCTGATCGAGCGCGACTTCAAAGAGTTTTACGAAGAAGCCGTCGATCTGGTCGAAGAACCTGAACTGAAATCGCTCTTTACGATGCTCTCGAAGTGGGAATACGGGCACGAACGTCTGTTTAAAGCCGAATACGACCGCCTGAAAAAAGAATATCTGAAGATGCCCTGGGGTGGTTGATGCCTCCTTCGTTCGGCTCCGTGATCATCCTGGCCGGTGGTCAAAGCCGCCGCATGGGATTTGATAAGCAGCAACTTGTGATTGGCGATGAGCTTTTGCCTCATCGCCAAATTCGCGAGTTACGTGAATTATTCAGTCAGATCATTGTCTCCACGCTTACCCCTGAATTGTATAAAGGGCTTCCCGTAGAGACGGTCACCGATCTGTATGTCGATGTCGGCCCGCTGGCCGGCATTCACGCCGGACTTATGGCCGCCAGAAGCGATTATGTCTATGTGATCGCCTGTGATATGCCGGAAGTCAATGCATCGTACATTGAAGCATTGAAACAAAAACTCAGCGCATCGATGGAAGTAAAGCGGCCGGACGGCATCGCAACGTTACGTGCAAGCGGTCGCATTGAACCGTTTCAAGCTTTTTACCAGAGGACACTCGTACCCGCGATAGAGCATGCACTTTTATCCGGCAAAAATTCCGTCGTCGATTTTTTACACAATCGACCATTTCTCTGGTTTTCGGAAGAAGAAGCGAAACGACAGTCAGAGGGATTAAGCATCTTTCAAAACATTAATAAGTCGGTCGATATCGGGCCTTTGAGGAAAAAGGTAAAAGGGCACGTGGTAGACAGAGATGTAGCCGAGCAAAGCGACTTATTAAGAGAAGTCGACATCTTGCGGGTCACGCGAAACGACGCCTTTATCTACACAGACACACTAATCGATGAGATACAGCTGAACCTCACGGTCGGTGAAGAAACGATGCCGTTTTACCTGCTCGCGGATCGAATGGAAGACTTTGTGATCGGTTGGCTCAGAACAACGAAGCAGATCGAAAATCGAGACGATGTGCTGAAAATCTCGCATCGTCAAACGGATCATCCCGATGTGTGGGAAGCCGAGGTCACGCTTATCGGAAAGCGTGAGCATCCTGCGTCAGAAGGTATCATCGAACATGGTCGCCCAACTCTCGCCGAAGCGATTCCTGCACTCCCCTTCAGCGCTGAATGGCTGGTGGAGCGATTCGATCTTCTCGACCAGTCGGGAAAACTGTTCCATCTGACCGGCGCGACACATGTGCTCGCACTTTATCGTGAAGATGGCGAGCGCTTAGACATTGTGGAGGATGTCTCGAGGCATGTCGCTTTCGATAAATTGATCGGTCGGGCGACCACGGAAGGGATAGAACTATCCGATTGCTTTATGCTCACCTCCTGCAGGCTTACGGCGTCCATCGTCCAAAAGGCTGCTGCCGTCTGCATCAAACTTCTCGCCTCGCGCGCAGCCGTGACGACACGGGCTATGAAAGTCGCCCAAAGGTACAACATTCGCTTAATTGGTTTTGTCCGAGGCGGTAGAATGAATGTCTATCCTTAATAAGTAAGATCGAATAAAAAGCATGGTATCTATAAAAACTGCGGCTAATCTGGAATCAGATTCCAGATTAGCCGCAATTTTTGTTAGGTATAATGTTCACCGCTTCAACGGTCAGGCAACAACTGCTCGCTAAATTTAGATTCTCGCCAGTATCTCCTTCGTCGCCTGCCTTGCTTCCGCCAGTATTTTTTCCTCGTCGAGCGTCGTGAAAGTTCCATCTTCATAGAGAATGTCCCCGCCGACCATGGTCATGCAGACGTCTTCCGCCTGCGCACTATGACAAAGATGGGAAGCAAGGTCATTTTCAGGCACGAGATGCGGTTTATCGAGATCGATCAGGACGAGATCCGCATCGTATCCTTCCTTGATCAAACCGGCATTCGTTCTTTTTTGTGATGCATAGCCGCGCATCGTTGCGGCGGCCAACAGTTCTTTTGGTTGAAGGAAAGTAGGATCTTTCGTCACGCCTTTATGGACGAGCGAGACTAGGTGCAGTTCTTCGAAAAAGTTAAGATTATTATTCGATGCCGCACCGTCCGTGCCAATCGCATAAGGGATGCCGGCTTTTTGCCAGGCCCCAATGTCTGCCACGCCGCTACCGAGCTTCAAGTTACTTGAAATGCAATGCACAGGTGTGACGTCTTTTTCTGCCATAAGCTTTAAGTCTTCCGCTGTGACGTACACACAGTGCGCCGCGATGACCGGGTTTTCCAATATGCCGCAGTGATTCAGCCAGGCCAGCGGTGTCATGCCGTGCCGCTCGATGCTGCCTTGATGCTCGTTCTTCGTCTCCGAGATATGCGTGTGAACGATCAACTGGTGTTCTTTGGCGAGTGCCGCGACTCCTCTGACGGTTTCTTCATCCGACGTGTATTCGGCATGAAGTCCGAGATCGACCTTTACTCGCCCCTGATTCGTACCGACAGTTTTCAAAAGGTCGAGTGTCTCTTTTACACCGCGTCTTTGATCAAATGGTTCTTCGCCGGCAGAGAGTCCGAAACAGAGGTTTGCACGCAGTTTGCTCTCGGCGACAGCCTCTGCGATCGCGCCAATATTCAGATACATGTCGGTAAAGGTCGTGATGCCGGAACGGATCATTTCGAGAAGACCGAGGCGCGTACCGATTTTCATGTCGTCGGCGGTCATTTTAGCCTCAAACGGGAAAATGGCGGTCGTCAGCCACGTCCAGAGATCGAGTCCTTCACCGCGGCCACGCAGCAACGTCATCGGTACATGACAATGGACATTTGCAAAGCCGGGAATTAGGAGGCGGTGCTTGCCATCGATGATACGCGTCGCGTCATAAGGTTCAAGTCGATCTTTTGAGATCTCCTTGATCTTTCCGTCCTCTATTCTCACATCGACGTCTTTTTCAATATCAAAGTGTTCATTCAGAATCGTCACTGATTTAAAAAGCATAAGGTGCACCCTCCTGCATGGCGTAGGTCAATTATAGATTTATTGGGAAAAGGAATCGACCCGGCGGTTACCGCCGGGTCGAAGAAAGCAAGCCTTACACTTGGTTATGTGATTCTTTACGCTTTTTCCAGCACTCTTTCCGCTGCTTCCACCACGTGCTGGACGAGTACGGAAGTCGTCACCGTTCCGACGCCACCCGGTACAGGTGTCAGCGCCGCCACGATCGGTTCGACTTCTTCCTGACGGACGTCGCCGACTAAGTTGCCTTCATCATTGACGTGGATGCCGACGTCGACCACAACCTGGCCTTCCGAGAAGTAATCGGGTCCGAGCATCTCGGCCTGTCCGGCTGCGACAAAGACGATTTCCGCTTCTTTGACTCTCTCTTTCAGATCGACCGTTCTCGTATGACAGACGGTCACCGTGCCGTGTCTCGCTAAAACGAGCATCGCCAACGGTTTGCCGACGACCAGGGAACGACCGACGATCGTCACGCGTTTGCCCTTCAGATCGTATCCGTAATGATCGAGGATCTTGATGCACGCTTCCGGCGTACAAGGTGAAAAGCCGCGGCCGCTCAAGTTATACACACCGGCCATGCTCTCATCCGTGATGCCGTCGATGTCTTTTTCGGCGCTCAGAATGTTCCTGATGCGGTCTTCTTCCAGATGATCCGGCAACGGACTGAATAACAGACAACCGTTGATCTCTTCGTCGTTATTGATCTGGTTGATGCAGTTTTCCAACTCTTCCTGTGCGACATCGGCCGGGAAAGCAAACACTTCTACGGCCACGCCGACCGATTCCATGCGTCTCGTCGCGCCGCGTTCGTAAGACAGATCGTCTTCTCTCTCACCGACACGCACGATCGCCAACTTTGGCGGTCTGCCGTTTTTTGCCTTCAACTGATCTACTCTGGCCAGAAGGTCTTCCTTCATGGCTGCAACGACTTCTTTACCGGTCAATCTCATACAACTACTCCCTATCCTTTCAGTCCACTCTCGACCTGTAAAAACAGATCTTCGGTGCGTTTCTTATACTCCTCGAGAAGCGCATTCGCTTTTTCGTTCAGCTTGTCGGCATTCTCTTTGTCTTTCATCAGTTTCGTGTTGATGAAGACGTTTAAGCTCGCTGCGCGGAGCGCCGCCTGACAGCAGATCGCGCCGCAGCCGACATCGGAAATAGCCAGTCTCGATCCTTTTTCGTTGAATTCCTCGAGGATCGACACGGCTTCGCCGATCGTCTCCATGATCTGCATCGGCACGGAGCAGGCCAGGTTCAAAGCCTCTTCCAGGACTTTCGCTTTTTCCGCCTTCTCTTCGTCGGTGCCGGACGGCAGTCCGTAGGCACGAGACAGCGGTTCGAACACCTTGGCATCTTCTTCCACCAATTGCAGGAGTTTATCCTGCAATGCTGTCGATTTTTCTTTCAGCGTTTTGATCTCTTCTTCGACATCAGCGTATTTTTTCTTGCCAACGGTCAGGCTGCCGACCATGTTGCCGAGGGCAACACCGATCGCGCCGACCAGAGCACTGGCACCGCCGCCACCCGGTACGGGGGCGTTCGAAGCCAACTCTTCTACAAATGTTTCAATCGTCAGTTTCTTCATTGATCTATTTATCCCTCACTAATCTAGAACAGTCCCGTGATTTTGCCGTCCTTGTCGACGTCAATCTTTTCAGCGGCCGGTACTTTCGGCAGACCGGGCATCGTCATAATCTCACCGGTCAGCGCCACGATAAATCCGGCACCGGCGGAAATCTTCAGGTTTCTCACCGTGATCGTGAAGTCTCTCGGTGCACCGAGCAAGGCCGGATTGTCGGAGAAGCTGTACTGTGTTTTCGCCATACAGATCGGCAGATTGCCAAAGCCGAGTTCGGTCAAGCGGGTCGCTTGTTTTTTCGCATTGGCCGTCAGTTCGACACCATCGGCACGATAGATTTTCTTCGCGATCGCATCGAGTTTTTCCTGAATCGTGGTCTCTCCTTCGTAGGCAAAGGTGAAGTTGTTTTCGCCATTCTCGGTCAGGCGCACGACTTCTTCAGCCAGCTCTTTGCCGCCTTCGCCGCCCTTTGCCCAGACTTCGGACAAGGCGACGTTGACGCCGAGTTCTTTACACTTGTCGGCGATCAACTGCAGTTCAGCTTCGCTGTCGGTCGGGAAGCGGTTGATCGCGACGACGGACGGCAGGTTATAGACCTGGGTGATGTTTTCCACGTGCTGCAACAGGTTCGGAAGTCCCTTGCTCAAAGCATCGAGATCTTCGTTGCCGAGATCGGCTTTGGCTACGCCGCCGTGATGTTTGAGGGCGCGTACGGTAGCAACGATAACGACTGCATCCGGCTTGACACCCGCCATGCGGCACTTGATGTCGAGGAATTTTTCCGCGCCGAGGTCGCCGCCGAAGCCGGCTTCCGTGACACAGTAGTCACCGAGTTTCAGCGCGAGTTTTGTCGCGACGACCGAGTTACAGCCGTGCGCGATATTGGCAAACGGACCGCCGTGGATGAACGCCGGTGTACCCTCGAGCGTCTGCACGAGGTTTGGTTTCATCGCATCTTTCAAGAGCGCAGCCATCGCACCCTGTGCTTTCAGATCCGCCGCTGTAACCGGCTGATTTTCAAAGTTGTATGCGACGACGATTCTGCCGAGTCTTTCTTTCAAGTCTTCCAGATCGGAAGCGAGACAGAGCGTTGCCATGATCTCGGAGGCGACCGTAATATCGAAGCCGTCTTCACGCGGCACACCGTTCGCTCTGACACCGAGTCCGTCGATAATCTGACGCAGCTGACGGTCGTTCATATCGACCGCACGACGCCAGATGATATTTCTGATGTCGATACCGAGACTGTTGCCCTGGTGGATGTGGTTATCCATCATGGCGGCCAACAGGTTGTTCGCGGCGCCGATGGCGTGGAAGTCACCCGTGAAATGCAAGTTGATGTCTTCCATCGGAACGACCTGTGCGTAACCGCCACCCGCCGCACCGCCTTTAATACCGAAGACGGGGCCGAGACTCGGCTCACGCAGAGCGATATAGACGTTCTTGCCAATGGCCTTCAGGCCGTCCGCCAGACCGACGGATGTCGTCGTCTTTCCTTCGCCGGCCGGTGTCGGGGTGATGGCCGTGACCAGGATTAATTTGCCGTCCTCTTTCTTGTCGAGATCCGGCAGTTTGGTTACGTCGATTTTGCCTTTATAATGACCGTATGGTTCGAGCGCCTCGAGCGGAATACCGGCATTTTCAGCCACTTCCGTAATGGGTCTCATCGTTGTTTCTTGGGCAATTTCGATATCGGTTTTCATGTATTAAGCCTCCGTCTAAAAAATATGGACAATATAATAAGGGAGAGATCCCTCTTTAGTATCCTATCATAAAGTAACGAAGAGCCTTGTCCGATCACATGGGGATTTTCACAAGGTTTTCAGTGTTTCGTCAAAAACAAGAAAAAGCGAGACAATTAGTGGTGTGTCAAGGAACGATGCCTTCTCCAGCCTCTTCGAGACGACCGTAAAAACGCGCGTTTCGCCTGTTCTTCTATGATATACGGATACGTTAAAAGTCCGGACATCGCTGTCCCAGAAGCCGCCGTCCGACAAATGCGAGACGTCGATGATGATGCCAAGCTCATTCATCAGTGGTACGGCCTGCAGACCGAAAGGCGTGAGCCCTTCAGCCATCACCGTAGCGTCATCGGAGCTCGGTGCGCCAAAGCAGTTGTGTTCGAACCAGGTTAAGGTCAGCATCCGCACACCGAGCGCACGGTACTATCCCAAACGAGCCAGATCACCGGCCACAGCGCGGCCGTCCTCGATGCTGAGCAGCGCCGCCAGACGGCCTTCATCCCGACATGTTTCCACGTCAGACGCCGTCACTGCATGCTCCACTATATCGCCATGAGCTGCCATAGCCTCTTCAAAACGCTCTATAGAAAACTGCAAGAATTGTTCAACCGTGAAGCCGCGCCGTTGAAGCGTCGCGACCGAGGGCAGGCAAATAGCAAAAAATTGCGCCATGACGCCCGCTTGATGCAGGCGAAGGAGATCGATGGATGACGTCTCGCTACGGTACAAATCGAACGTTTCGTCATTGAAGTAGTTTAGCAATGTATCGCAGTGAAGATCGATATAAGACATGCAGACAAAACCTTTCTAACAGTATGCCGCCTAACACTGGCACGCACGTGTTAAAGCACCGCCGCAGGCGGCTTGATAATTGTTCGGGGCACTCTAGAAAGCAACGTCACTCGAGCAGCTCGATGTCGCCACGACGACGCCTCGCTTAATCACATAGCGACGCGGGCCGCGTTCTACAGCTGCCAAGCGTTTCTCGATCAGAGCATCATCACCATGCAAGTTCGGCAGACAGCTTATTTTGATATCGACGT
>DUQI01000047.1 GCA_012837885.1 Fastidiosipila sp. | reverse complement strand
TCTCCACCGTTATCGGTAGCGAAATAGAGCGAGCCGTCGCTGTGCATCATGACCCCGCGAATACGGCCGAATTCCTTATCATAAAGCAGCGTTTCGCCGACGACCGCGCCCTCAGCGATACGCAGCACGCGTAGATGTTGATCTTTCTGGATACCGAGGACGAGTGCACCGTCAAAATCACCCCAGTGTTCTCCGACAAGCTGCGTCAATCCTGACACGGCAATCGTTCTCTCGCCGGAACTCCAGACAGCTTCGATCGCATCGGGGAATTTATCGAGATCGGTCATCGGTACATCTTCATTGTATGGCGGCAACGGATCCCAACCGAAGTTCCCCTGCACCAGCACGTTCACTTCATCATCGATCCAGGAGCCGTGCTCCGCACTGTACCCGTATACCCCGTCTACAGGTTCAGCAAAGAGAATGAGACCTTGCGTATTACGGTGTCCATAAGAAAAGATCCGCGGATCGAAAGGCGCTTCGAGATTGCCTTCAGCCGGCTCACCGTCTCTGGTGACGCGCAAAATCTTACCACCCAGACTCTCCGGATCCTGCGGCGTGTTCGCCGTAGCCGAATCACCGGTACCGATCCACAAAATCCCTTCTTGATCCATGGCCAGCTGTGTGCCGGAATGTCGACCGCTTTCAATAGCAGGCAAACCTTCGACGATATGAAGCGCATTGTCGAGCACCAGATCTTCCGACAATTCAAAGCGCGTGCCCCGTACTTCAGGTCCGTCGATATTGATGTTGTAGGCAACGTAGATAAAGCGATTTTCTTCGAACTCGACGTCCACGGCGACACCCAACAGTCCACCTTCGCCTCTCGCCATCACGTCATCGATCTCGGCAACCTCAATTCTTTCACTATCTTTTAACACGCTAAGAACACCGCGGCGTTCGGTGAACAAGAGGCTTCCATCGGGCAATTCAGCAAGCCCCCACGGCCGTTCAAGGCCGTCGAGCATGATGTCGTATGTCAATTCAGGCATAACCGCTTCATCTTCAACGGCCGACACCGCATGGCCGCAGCCGATTAGAAAGACGAGCATCAGTAACAAGGTCATGATCGTTTTCGTAGCTTTCATCTGATCCTCCGTTCTTGTCGTTATGCTTCTACTTTATAGGTGAAACAGATCATTGGCCGGTTGCTACGATACGCGAGCTTTCGAAATAGCTTTCGATATAGCTTCCTAATTCGCTTCCTACTTATCTCCCTACGTAACTAACTACTTAGCTTCATCTATAAAATCGCCAGCGATTATTGAATTATCAAATTTGATATATTCAACCACGGTGCCTACACTGATTTGCGGAGTAATAAGCGGAATTTATGCATCAGATAAAGGAGTTTCATATGACTGAGCAAGGAACGAAAAATGCGAACAACGTGGTGGCCATCGCGGCCGAATGCATGGGGCATGGCGATGACGCGCTCGGCAAGCGCCTGATGAACGCCTTTGTCTACACCTTGACGCAGTTGGACACTCTGCCGGATGCTGTATTGCTTTACAATACCGGAGCAAAACTCGTGTCAGAGGAAGAAGAAGCGTGTGAAGATCTGAAGGCGCTTGCTTCGCACGGTGTCCGCATCTTGACCTGCGGCACGTGTATTCAGTACTTCGGGCTTGAAGACAAGGTCGCTGTCGGCGAGATCGGCAACATGCAGTCGATCGTCGAGATATTGCAAAGTGCCAAGCACGTTATCCGCCCATAGATTATGATCTATCTCGATCACGCTGCGACCTCTTTGCCCAAACCGCCTGAAGTGCTGCAGGCCGTTGAGACGGCACTGCAGACATACGGCGGCGCCGGGCGTGGTGTCCACGAAGCGGCCATGAATGCCAACCGGAATGTATTCGCTGCGCGGGCGGCCGTCGCTTCGCTCTTTGGTTTTTCACCCGAGCGTGTCGCCTTCACCGCTAACGCGACACACAGTCTGAACCTTGCGATCTCAGGACTGCTTGGACCTGGTGATCATGTGATCAGCACGGCGCTCGAGCATAACTCTGTCCTACGTCCTCTCTATCGTTTGCAACAAGAAGGGATGGAGCTGTCGATCGTTCCCGCCGATCAAAATGGATCTCTCGATTATGAGCAGTTCGAACGTTTTCTCCAGCCGAACACGAAAGCCGTCGTCTGCACACATGCCTCGAATGTCACGGGAGGCATTTTAGACCTGTCATTTATTTCCACTTTCTGTAAAACACATGATCTCCTCTTGATCGTCGATGCTGCCCAAACAGCGGGCATATTGCCGATCGATGCAACGCTCGATGGGATCGACGTGCTCTGCTTCACCGGTCATAAAGGGCTATTCGGTCCGCAGGGCACCGGCGGACTTTGTATCAGAAAAGGCCTCGATATATCTCCTTTGATCGTAGGTGGCAGCGGCACCGACAGTTACGCCAAGACGCAGCCGGAAGACCTGCCTGAAGCACTGGAAGCAGGAACGAGAAACGGACCCGGTATCGCGGGTCTTTTGGCCGGCATCCAGTTCATCCAACGGGTCGGGATTGAGAACATCAAGGAAAAGACGGATGCGCTTCGCTCGGCTTTTATCGAGGGCATATCCTCACTTCCGGATATAAAGATCTACGGTGATCAGGCGGATCCTCATGTCTCCATCGTCGCCTTGAATATCGCCGATATCGATGCATCATTCGTCTCACATGTATTGGCGGATGAATTCGGGATCTGCACGAGACCGGGTGCACACTGCGCCCCGCTGGCACACGAAGCACTCGGCACAAAGTCACAGGGCGTGGTGCGCTTCAGCTTCGGTTTGACGATTACGGAAGCCGACGTAGAGGCGGCGATCGAAGCCGTGCATTCGATCGCAAAGGATCACTGAGATGAAACGTGAGAAAACAACAAAACTCGTCTTAACGTTTGCCACGATGACGGACGCGATGGCCGCAGACAGCGTGCTCGGTTCAGAGCTCGGCCGCATCATTCCGGTGCCGTCCGAGATCCATGCCGGTTGCGGCCTCGCCTGGTGCGCCGATCCTGCCAAGGAAGAGGCGATCTTTGAAAAAATCGCTGCTCATCACCTTACTTTCGAAGGAAAACACCATATAGCACTTTATTAAGGAGAACCCCGAATGATTAATTTAAGAACAAATCTACCCCAAGTATTTGAAAGCTTCGCGGAAGCGAGACAAAACGGTTTTATGGCGATGAAATCGATCAAGGATAAAGGTATCGGCGTCGTCGGTCAGTTTTGCACCTATACGCCACTCGAGATTTTTATGGCGGCGAATCTCGTTCATGTCGGTCTTTGTTCAACCAGCGACGAGACGATTCCGGCGGCGGAAACCATACTGCCGGCAAACCTTTGCCCCTTGATTAAATCTAGTTATGGGTTTGCCATTACGGACAAATGCCCATACATGTATTTTTCCGATCTGGTCGTCGGCGAAACGACATGTGACGGAAAAATAAAGATGTATGAGCTTTTAGCCAAAGAAAAGAACGTTCATATTCTGGAGCTTCCGAGCCGACAGGATACGCCGGAAGCCAAAGCGCTGTGGCGTGCCGAGATCGTCCGCCTGATCGAGCGTGTGGAAAAAGATTTCGGCGTAAAGATCACAGATGAGAACTTGAAAGACGCGATTCGACGCCGGAATATAGAGCGATCACTGCTTCAGGAATTTTACAATCTTTCGACGATGTCCCCGCCTCCAATGACGGGATTACATCAGCTGCAGGTTCTGTTCGGCTCGCAGTTTAAATTCGACTGGCAGGAAAAAGTCGATGAGATTCGAGACGCGATCGACAAGGTCAAGAAAGCGTACGAAGAAGGAGATCGTCCCGTTTCCGCTTCGGCGCCACGCATCCTGATCACGGGAT
>DUQI01000046.1 GCA_012837885.1 Fastidiosipila sp. | reverse complement strand
TTTGCTTTAGCCGCTTCTGCCTGATAATGCAGTGCAACCTGCAATCCGAGATGACGTGAACCTGAATGGACGACGACGTACAGATGGTCGTTCTCATCACGGTTGACCTCGATAAAGTGATTGCCGCCGCCCAGTGTGCCGAGCGAGAGGCGGGCGCGGTCGAGCTTCAACTTACTGTCGTTTTTTCCGCCGGCGCGGCATCTGAGTTTATGTAGATCGATATCTTCCAGATAGCGATGCGGCGTCTTGCGCGTCGCAAAACCGGCAGGGATCCGCTGCTTAATCAGGCGGTCGAGTGCCTTCAGATCGAGAGACTTTTCCTTTATGCGGATCGTCTCCATACCGCAGCCGATATCGACACCGACCAGATTCGGTACGACCTTGTCTTTTATCGTCATCGTCGTTCCGATCGTGCAGCCGGCGCCGGCATGCACATCTGGCATGATGCGAATGGAAGCGCCTTCGACAAACGGCTGCTCAAGAAGTGTCTCTATTTGTTTTCTCGCCGTCCGTTCAAGATCAGCCGCAAACACTTTGGCGATATTATACGTGCCTTTGAGAATAATCGGTTGCATTTTTTCCTCCGAAATCTATTCTAGCATGCCGCATTTAACGCTCCGTAAACGCTTGTGCTAAAGTCCGGTCGAGCGTATACTGCAAAGAGGAGGGAATGTGTATGAAAAGCTCCGTGTCTTTGCGTCTAAGTCCCGTCATTTTGACAGTCGTTATTTTGCTCACGCTTTTGTTTTCACCGATGGTCGTTCAGGCCGCCGTATCGATTCAAGTGATCGGCGGTAGATCGCCGCAATTAGCGGATTCGCCTGAGGGTGCTCAAGGAGGCGTCTCCAGCGGCGAGACGGTTACGATCCGCGCGGCTGAAGAACTCGTACCGATGTATGACCCCGCGATAAACCACTATCGGTTTGCCGGCTGGGACACGTACCCTTCCGGTGGCGCTGAAATTTACGATCTGGCCGACCGGAAAGCGATGGTCACGAGTTTTACAGCGAACACTGATGTGACATATATGGCCACATTTGATGTGATCTTAAAACCGGGAAAGCCGACGATCACGAGCGCAGTCGGCGAAAAGCAATCGATTCACATCACGTTTGAACCGCATGCCGATTCGGGTTACCCGGCGCCGCATCAATTCCGCATCTTCGGCGATTTTGGATCCTACAATGTGGCCGGCAGCGAGCGCGCGTTTCGCATTCCCAACCTAAAGGATGAACACACCTATCAGGTTTTTGTGGAGGCCATCTACGATGGCGTAAGCGGCCCGTCTGAGACGGTCTCCATAACGGCCGGTGTGATGATGTTTACGATTGACTTCGACAGCAACGGCGGCACACCGGTCGCAAGTCAGAAAGTCGCACTGGGAGATTTGGCTTCACCACCGTCCAGCGATCCGGTACGCGAAGGCCACACTTTCGAAGGGTGGTTCTGGACGAACTCTGGCACCAATCAAAAGTTCACTTTCGACCTGCCGATCTATGCTAATTTGACGTTGAAAGCCGAGTGGAAAAAAGTGGAAGTGCCGCCTCATCCAACACCGGCGCCTACACCGACTCCGTCACCCACACCTGAGCCCACACCTGAGCCGAGCGAGACGGATCCGACCGAAACGACGATCGAAGGTATCTCTATTTCTTTCGATACGGCTGGAGGTGACAGCATACCGGATATCAGTGTAGATGCGTCGGGCGAACTGACGTTGCCACCGGATCCGGTGCGTGAAGGCTACACGTTTCTAGGCTGGTACGAAAATGGCCATCGTTTCGATCCGCTTAAGCCTTTAGTCGATGATTTCACGCTGGTCGCCACATGGGAGCGCGCGTATCCGGAAGATGATCTTGCTTATCTGATCGGCGAGCCGGGGCAACTGGACGGGGTGCTGGCCAAAGCGATCGGTGTGTCGGGCACGTATGATCCGGATACTTATCGGGCTGAGCTCGTGACGCCGTTTCCTTCGATTCGCTTAGTGAGTGTCAACGACGCCGAATACCATGTCACCTTCCACAGCCTGCCGCAT
>DUQI01000045.1 GCA_012837885.1 Fastidiosipila sp. | reverse complement strand
CGGTGTCTTCTTTCGTTTCGATCGGACAGGAAAATGTCCTGTGCGTTATCGAAGCGGATGCTTACCAGCTCGAACCTTCCTCATAACGATTCTGGTTTTGGTTCTGGCGGCGATTCTGCTTGCGACGTCTGCGGCAATCGGGGCAACGCAACGGTTCGTTCTCGAAGCCTTTTTCCTTGTAGAATTCCTGTTCGCCTTCGCTGAACACGAACTCACTTCCGCAGTCCTTACAGGACAATGTTTTGTCGGGCATATCTTATGCCTCCTTCAATAATTTGGTTCAAGATCCATACCCCATCTGACCTTAGGATCTCTTATGCTTGGAGGCACTAGAGATAAAGAACGTATTGGTTTAGGTTTGATCCACACGTATCTTAACAATGAGAAAAAGACTTGTAAAGTCGATTTTTACGCGCTCAGACGAAAACGGCCGTTTGGATGAGGCCATTTTCACTTCTCAGAAGGAGTGTGTATTTTTCATCATTGCCGGCTCGAAGCTGCAGACGGACGGCGTGGATGTCTTTACTATCCTCGGTCGTCGCCATCTGATACGCGCTGACCTTGAGCGGCGTGATCCGTTCGATCATGACACTCGCCACATCTCGAGAACCGTGATACACCGTCTCCGTCGGCCACAACCAGTGAAGCGCCGATTCATCGGCCAACCTTGTTTTTAGTGCATCGAGCTGTCCCGCTCGAAGATCGTCGAGGAATGTGCCGACCCATTCATTTTCTTTCTGGAAACTCAGTTTCTTCATGATCTCGACCGGCTCCATCGTCCAGAACTCGTACTTGAACCAGTTGTTTAATGGCGGCAGCCAGTTGACGAACATGGCGATCAAAATGCCGATTACCGTATCGATCGTGCGTTGAGAGACGTAAGCGAACGGATCGGCGACGGCGGAACTCAAATAAGTCGTGAGTAAAAAGACAATCACCGACACGATGATCGCACCGGGACGGCGTAGGAGTAAAAAGAACGCGATCAGCAAAATGAGGACGATCACATCGAGCACATAGTAGAGCCAGTCTCCCAATTGAAGTCCCATCTGCCTCGTCGTCAACATGATAAAGCCAAAGGCGGTCGCGCCGGCGACGACCGTGCCGAGCGTCCTGTTGATCGCCTCCCCGTACGTCTGTGGACGGTCATCTTTTAAACAGAGGATCGTCGCGATGCCGGCTTGAAAAGCCGTCGTCGTATTGCCCAGTATCCAGGCGACTACGAAACAGAGAAAAAGCGCAAGACCGGATTTGACGAGAATCAGTCCGGCCGGTTGATGATTCCACGCGACAACCGGGTTCCCGGCTACTTCCGCACGACTGAACATAACAAGGCACCTCCAGCAAACGATTCATCTTATTCTAGCCTGATCCGATCGTGAAATGTAGCGCTCGGAGGCTGAATCACCGGGGAAAGTGAGGCGATTTGGCGATCCTTGGAGAAACTTACAAGGAAAAAAGAACCGCTGTCAACGACACGGTTCTCTTTTGTCTCTTTGTTCTCTTCTTTTCTCTTGGAGCTTAAATCTTTGCGATGTTCTCCCTGAGCAGGCGGTCTCTCAGATCCCAGAGCTTCTGCGACAGATCGACGTAATAGATCTGCGGGAAATCGAAGCGTTTGAATGAATCCCAGAGTGTCTTCATCTCCTTTTGATGATAGACGCGGATCTCTTCAATGTCTCGCGGCTGGTAAACACATTTACCTTTGACGAAGACCGGCTCCAGGAGGCGGCGCACCGAATAGTTCTCTACCGTCTTTCTTTTCCAGGTGTGAAGCGGATCGAACAAGGTGTAAGGCTTCGACGTGTCGATCTCTTCATCGTGCAAGGTGATCAGGTCGGCCAGAGCGTCTCCCGTCTTGTTATCGTAGAAGCGCCAGAGCTCCTTGTTCGCCGGGTTGGTCACCTTATCGGGATTATCCGATATCTTCATCTTCGGATATTCGACTCCGTCTTTTTCGATCGAACAGAGCTTATAGACGCCGCCGAAGACAGGCTCGGCACGCGACGTAATCAGGCGTTCGCCGACACCGAAACTGTCGATTTTCGCTCCCTGATTCAGTAGATCGACGATGACGTGTTCATCGATCGAGTTGCTGACCGTGATGCGGCAATCCTCGAGGCCTGCTTCATCGAGCATGGCGCGCGCTTTCTGCGACAGATACGTCAGATCGCCCGAGTCGATACGGATGCCCTTCAGACGGTGTCCGTTCGGGATCAAGACTTCTTTTGCCGTACGGATCGCATTCGGTACGCCCGACTTCAACGTGTTATAGGTATCGACCAGCAACACCGTGCTGCTCGGGAAGGTGTTCGCGTAAGCGACAAACGCCTCATACTCGGAATCAAAAGCCTGCACCCAGCTGTGCGCCATCGTTCCGAGTGCCGGGATGTTGAACTGCTCCGAGGCGATCGTACAGGACGTACCGTCGACACCGGCTATGTAGGCCGCTCGGGCACCGAGCACAGAGGCATCGTAGCCCTGCGCACGCCTGGCACCGAACTCGAGGATCGTCTTGCCCTTCGCCGCACGCACGATACGCGACGACTTGGTCGCGATCAGGGACTGATGGTTGATCGTGACGAGGAGCATCGTCTCGATCATCTGAGCCTGCGGCAACGGACCGCGCACCTTCACGATCGGCTCCCTCGGGAAGATCGGCGTGCCTTCCGGAATACACCAGACGTCGCACTCAAACTTGAAATGTCGCAAATAGTCGAGATACTCCTCGCTGAATATGTTGAGGTTTCTCAGCCACTCGATGTTTTCTTCGGTGAATTCCAGATCCTGCAGATAATCGACCATCTGCTCGACGCCGGCCATCACGGCATAGCCGCCCGATTCCGGTACACTTCTGAAAAACAAATCGAAGGTGGCGATCGTGTCTTTCATCCCGTGATCAAGATAGCCGTTCCCCATCGTCAGCTCATAGAAGTCTGTGAGCATCGTCAGATTCGTCTGCATATTCCAATGTCTCTGATCCATATAGTCCCCCTATCGCTCGCTCATGGATGCCAAGAGCGCATCCACGCTGTCATCACCGAATAATGCCTGCTCGTAATATACCCGTTCCAGACAAAGCCCGCCGGGCGGCATCGTCGGCCCGAGGCCGACTCGTTTTTTGGCTGAAAGATTTGCTTCCACTTCAGTCAGTGAGAGCTTCCCTCTGCCTACCATAAGCGCCGTACCGACGATGATGCGCACCATGTGATACAAGAATCCATCTCCCTTGATCGAAAAATCGATACGCTCATCCAATTGACTCGCTTTTGCCTCATAGATACGACGCACGTATCGTTTCGACGGACTCCCCTGATCCATTAACGCGGTGAAATCTTTTTCCCCTTCGAGCAGCCTGAGCAGGTCGTTTACTTTGTCGATATCGACCGTCGCCGGTTGATGGACGATCGTCGTCCGCTCGAGGACGGGACGGATCAAACCGGTCGCGAGTCGGTACGTGTAATGTTTGCCGCGCGCCCCGTAGCGCGCATGAAACGCCTCGTCTACCGGCACGGCGTCTACGACCGCGATACTGTCCGGCAAATGGCTGTTCATGGCTAAAACCATCTGACGCGGGGTTAAAGCCTTTTCCGACTTGAACATCGCGACCTGTCCTCTGGCATGTACGCCGGCGTCGGTACGACTGGCACCCGTCGTCTTTATCGATTCCGAAAAGACCTTTTGCCACGTCGATTCGACCGTCTCCTGCACCGTCATCGCGTTTATCTGACGCTGCCAACCGGCATACGCCGAGCCGTCATAGGAAAGCTTCAGCGCGTAAGAGATCACAGCCAGGCGTCATCGAGTGCATCGAGCGCGAACATCGCCGCGCCGACGATGCCGGCGTCGTTGCCGAGTGTCGCCGGTAAGATCACCGGATTGTCGATCAGATCGAAGAGGAACGCCTCTTCTAACGCGACCTTTTCGATGGCCGCGATGAATTCAGGTCCCTGATGGCTGATGCCGCCACCGACCATGATGCGCTCCGGATTGATCGAGTTAATAAAGTTCGCCAGCGCTTCACCGTTATGGCGCACATAACGGTCGATCACGCCGGCCGCCGTCTCACAGCCGTCGGCCGCGAAATCGAAGGCCGTTCTACCCGACACGCGGTGTCCGGCTGCGACGTATTGACCGAGTTTCGAGTCGGGATCTTTTTCTCCCGCTTCCTTTGTCTGCCGGATCAAGGCAGGTGCGGCACAATACGCTTCGATACAGCCGTTTCGGCCGCAGGAGCACGGTTCACCGCCTTCGACTAAAAGTGTATGCCCCAGTTCACAGCCGGCGCCGTTAAAGCCGCTGTATACACGGTCGTTGATCACGATGCCACCGCCGTAACCGGTGCCGAGAGTCACCGTGATCGAGCTGACCGCCCCTTTTCCGGCGCCGATCCTGCTTTCGGCAAGCGCCGCCAGATTGGCGTCATTGCCGACGATCACGGGCAGTTGGAGTTTTTCCTCGAGATAAGAGGCCGCATCGAGATTATTGAAAGGCAGATTGAAAGCTCGCACGATGCGCCTTCGGTCTTTATGGACGACACCGGGTGAACCGACTCCGATCGCTGAGATCTTCCCCGCGACGTCGATCTCAGTCGTCAGCTTATTAAAGAGCTCGACACCGAGGCTTAGAATATCTTCGGCTGAATTCGTGTCGGCATGGGTCTTCACGCTGTCTTGAATAAGAATAGTCCCCGCCTCATCGACGACGCCGGCTTTTATATTCGTGCCGCCGATATCGAGTCCAAATAATAACCGCATAGGTCACCTCAACCGTATTGATCTGTCGGGGATGATACGCGGTCTTTTAGTACGCCATCTTTAGAAATGACGGACCGACGAAGACGACGATCCCGACGAGTGCCACTATTATACTAAACAGAACGTCGGACGTTTGAATCTTCATGACGCGAAAACGCGTCCTGCCTTCCCCGCCGGAATAGCATCTCGCCTCCATCGCCGTCGCCAGATCGTCGGCCCGGCGAAAGGCGGAGATAAAGAGCGGAATCAGGATCGAGACGAGGCCCTTCGCTTTTTTAATCGGTCCGCCCGTATCATAATCGGCGCCGCGCGCCGACTGCGCCTTCATGATCTTCTGCGCCTCATCGAGCAGGGTCGGCACAAACCTGAGTGCGATCGACATCATCATCGCCATCTCGTGCACCGGAAACTTCACGCGTTTGAGCGGACTCATCACACGCTCCATCGCATCGGCGATCAGGATCGGCGTCGTCGTCAAGGTCATAAAAAGCGTCGTATTCAAGACGAGCAACGAGAGACGAAACAACGTCTTGATGCCGGTCAAAAGTCCGTCCAGGGTGAGGGTCAGACCCAGGAAGCTGACAAGCGGCTCTCCCTCCCCGGTAAATACGTTTAAGAGGAAGGCGAAGATCAAAAGAAAGAGTATGGGGCGGATGCTCTTCAAGACATCCGACAAGGATACCTTCGCCAGATAAACAAAGACACCGGTCGCCAAGGTGACGAGCGCAATCTGCCAAAACTGCCGGCTCAGAAGCGACACGACCATCATAAAGACGGCCGCCGCCAGCTTGACTCTCGGATCGAGACGATGGATAAACGAGTCCGCCTGAATATAGCGGCCGAACATGATCTTACGCGCCATGTGATGCCTCCGCCGCCGCACGCAGCAATTCGAGCGCCGCCAGATCGGCCCGGAACAGATCGGTGCGGATCCCGGGATAGATCCCTTCAAACGCCTGGAGAAAACGCATTGAGCGCGGCACTTCCAGTCCGGCCTGCTGTAGTCGCACCTCATCAGAGAACACTTCAGCCGGCGTGCCCCACTGATGCACCCTGCCTTTGTTCAACACAAGGAGACGATCGGCAACGCGCGCGATATCGTCCATGTTATGCGAGACGATCAGGATGGTCACACCCTGTTTTTGTAAAAGCAGGGCGTCGTTTAGAATGTCTCTTTTACCTTCCGGATCGAGTCCGGCGGCCGGTTCGTCCAGGACTAATACGTCGGGACGCATCACAAGAATACCGGCGATCGCAGCGCGGCGTTTTTGGCCTCCCGACAATTCGAACGGCGAACGATCGAGCAGCGCTTTGTCGAGTCCGACGTTTCGTGCCGCCTCTTCTACCCGCAGATCGATCTCCTCCTGCGTCAGTTTCTCGCCCCCCAAACCGAAAGCGATATCTTTCGCCACCGTCTCTTCAAACAACTGATGTTCCGGATATTGAAACAACAATCCGAGATGGCGCCGAATAACCTTGATATTCTTGTTCTCCGATGCATCGAGACCGAGCACTTTTACCTTGCCCTTCGGCGGGCGGATCAACGCGTTTAAATGCTGGATCAGAGTCGATTTACCGGAGCCGCTGTGACCGACGATGCCGAGCAGTTCACCACGCTTTACGGTAAACGACACGTCGTCCAACGATTTCACATCGGGCTGTTTTTCGTCATAGGCGTGCGACAAATGGTCGACCGAGATCAAGATCTCTTCCGGATCTCGATCATTCGGCGTTTCTTTGTCCACGTCGGTCTGTATCGTTTTAGCCGTTTGATATAGCCGGTCGCCCGCCCCTTTGGACACAAACGATTCGAGCCTCGATTCAACGGCCGTCACGGCATCCATGAAGGTAAACGCTTCGCCCGGTAAAAGCGGTTGATTCGTGCGTCGCGCGATCTCGGACGCGATCTCGATATGGCGCGGCACGTCGAGGCCGAGCTGCAGAATAGTCGCGGCGTTGTCAAACACGTCACTCGGCGTACCGGACAGGGCGATCTGCCCGCGGTCGACGACATAGACGTAGTCGGCAAGCAGCGCCTCCTCCATATTGTGGGTGATCGTTAAGACGGTCAGACCGCGGCGTTCTCTGAGCTGCTCGACGAGCTGTAAAAACTCGACGGCGCTCTCCGGATCGAGCATCGCCGTCGCCTCATCGAGGATCAGGCAGTGCGGTTGCATGGCGAGCGCGCCGGCGATCGCAAGCTTCTGCTTTTGTCCACCGGAAAGCTCGTGCGGCGCTCTGGTGCGGAGCTGATTCAAACCGACCGCATCCAGGGCGGAGGTCACCGCCTTTTGCATCCGCTCCCACGGCATCCCGAGATTCTCCGGTCCGAAAGCGACGTCTTCTTCGACCGTCGTACCGACGATCTGGTTATCGGGGTTTTGAAAGACCATGCCGCACTGGCGTCTGACGAGATACACCGTCTCGTCGTCGACCGGCTCGATGCCGCCGACTTCGATCGTTCCCGATTTGGCGAGGAGCAGGGCATTGACGAGCCTCGCGACCGTCGATTTACCGGAACCGTTTCTGCCCAAAATAGCGACATGCCCCGCGCGTTCAACATCCAAGCTGATATCGCGCACGGCATGCACTTCCTGCGGCAAATCCTCATCATAGATAAAGCTCGCTCTATCGAAGCGAATCATGACACTCATGTACGGCAAAGTTCCCCACTATGAAAAAACCGGCGCTTGGCCGGTTTCTCATGTCTTTAGTTGCTTCTAGACCAGTTCGAGCAGGACCATATTGGCGGCATCGCCTCTTCTCGGCCCGATCTTGATGATCCGTGTATAGCCGCCCTGGCGGTTTCTATACTTCGGTGCGATCTCATTGAACAGATGATTGACGGAATTGACGCGCTTACCTTCGGCCGTATGGTTCTCATACAAGACCTTCATGATCTCGCGGCGGGCAGCCAGTCTCGACGGATTGTCGACTTGCACCTGCTTTGTCTTCATCTCGCGTTCCACGACGTCGTACTTCGCATCGTGCTTCGAGGTCGCCGAGCGCAGCATCTTTCTGCCTTTGGCGTCGAGCTTCGCAGCGGAGACCGGTACGTCTTTCACTGTGAAATTATCTTGCTCTCTGATCGCTGTCGTGATCAGTTTTTCGGCGATGCGACGCACTTCTTTTGCTCTCGTATCGGTCGTCTCAACCTTCCCGTTGACGATCAGGGAGGTGACCAGTCCTCGCAGCATCGCTTTTCTCTGGTCTGACGTACGACCCAGTTTTCTATATCCACTCATGGCTAATCTGCCTCCTACACCGTTTCGTCGGCATCCGCCAACGTCAGGCCCATTTCATCAAGTTTAAGCACCACTTCTTCAAGTGATTTTTTCCCTAAGTTTCGCACCTTCATCATGTCGGCTTCCGTCTTGGCGACAAGATCGGCAACCTCATTGATGGCGGCACGTTTCAGGCAATTGTACGTTCTGACCGTAAAGCCGAGATCCTCGATCGGGGTCTCCAGGAGTTCACGGTTGCTGTCGTGTCCGACATTGTTCTGACTCTTCGGCTCGGTCGGCGCATTCGAAACGCCGGTAAACAGACCGAGGTGGTCGATCAGGATATCGGAAGCGAGCGAGATCGCATCGGACGATGAGATCGTGCCGTCCGTCCAGACTTCGAGCGTCAGTTTGTCGAAATCGGTGAACTGACCGACGCGCGTATCGGCGACGTGGTAATTCACCTTTTTGACCGGTGTGAAGATCGAGTCGATCGGAATCACCCCGATCGGACTGTTCGGCGTCTTGTTTCTTTCAGCCGAAACGTATCCTCTGCCTTCATCGACCGTCAACTCCATGAACAGTCTCGCTTCGCCGTTCAGCGTGCAGATGACCTGCTCCGGATTCGTGATCTCGACGTCGTCATCGCGCACGATGTCACCGGCTGTGACTTCGCCGGTACGGCCGTCTTCGGTCGAGATATAGACGATCTTCGGTCCGTGGCCGTGCATTTTAGCCCGGATCTCTTTGACGTTCAAAATAATTTCCGTGATGTCTTCAATGACGCCCGGAACGGTGGAAAACTCCTGAAAAATGCCTTCGATGCGGATCGAGGTGACCGCGGCGCCGGGCAAAGATGAGAGCAGCACACGGCGCAGGGCGTTACCTAACGTAATGCCGTAACCGCGATCCAGCGGTTCGACGATAAATTCGCCGTATGATTCATCCTCATTTTGCTGTCCGCGACGGACGATTGGGTATCTTGTTTCGATCATCGTAAATCTCCTTATCCGTAATTAACTTAACGTGAGTAGAGCTCGACGATCAGCGTCTCCTCGACTTCGACATCAATTTCTTCTCTGGTCGGCACACTCAGTACTGAACCTTTCAGGCTTTCTTCATTGAAGGAGAGCCAGCCCGGCACCTGACGTGCAGCAAGCTCGGTAAACGGAGCGAGCTTTCTCGAATTCTCTTTCACCTGAATCTCGTCGCCTACTTTGAGCTCGGCCGAAGGAATATCCATGCGGCCGCCGTTCAGCGTGAAGTGACCGTGGGTCACAAGCTGTCTGGCCATCGCTCTCGACTCGGCGAGGCCGAGACGATAGACGACATTATCCATGCGCAGTTCGAGCAGCGACAAGAGGTTTTCACCGGTCTTACCCGGCATTCTCTCGGCGCGGTTATACGTTTTTCTAAACTGACTTTCGAGGACGCCGTAGAAGCGCTTCGTACGCTGTTTGGCGCGCAGCTGCATGCCGTATTCCGATTCTTTTCTGCGGCCTGCCTGATGCATGCCCGGTTGACCGGAACGTTTGCCTCGGCGGCTCGACATCGGGCATTTATCGGTATAACAGCGCTGACCTTTTAAAAACAGTTTCGTGCCTTCACGGCGGCACAGCCGGCAAACGGCGTCCGTATATCTTGCCATAACTCTACTTTTCTCCTCTTATACTCTTCTTCTCTTCGGCGGGCGGCAACCGTTATGCGGAATCGGTGTGACGTCCTTGATCATGACGACTTCGAGACCGGCGGTCTGCAGTGCGCGGATCGCCGATTCACGTCCGGATCCCGGTCCTTTAACGTAAACTTCGACCGTGCGCATGCCGTGTTCCGCGGCCTGTCTGGCGGCGGCTTCCGCAGCCAGCTGCGCGGCGAACGGCGTACCTTTACGCGATCCTCTCATACCCTGGCCGCCGGCCGAGGACCATGAGATGGCGTTCCCCTGCATGTCGGTGATCGTGACGATCGTGTTGTTGAATGATGAATGAATATGAGCGGCGCCTCGATCGATGTTCTTTCTGTCGCGGCGTCTCGTTCTCGTCGTTGGTCTTTTGCCTTTTCCTGGTGCCATAATCTACCGGTCGCTCCTTACTTTCTCTTGTTGGCCATCGTCCGTCTCGGACCTTTTCTCGTCCTGGCGTTCGTCTTCGTGCGCTGGCCGCGAACCGGCAGCCCCACGCGATGGCGACGACCACGGTAGCAGCCGATTTCCGTCAACCGCTTGATGTTCATCGCCGTCTCACGGCGCAGGTCACCTTCGACCGTGAAATGATTTTCAATCTCTTCACGGATTTTTGTGACTTCGTCGTCGGTCAGATCCTTGACACGTGTGTCGGGATTGACATCGATCGCTTCCAGTATTTTGTTTGCACTCGTTCTGCCGATTCCGTAAATATACGTCAACCCGATTTCCACGCGCTTCTCATTCGGCAGATCAACTCCAGCTATACGTGCCATTAATCGCACCCTTCCCTTTCTCTATCAACCCTGCCGCTGCTTGTGCTTCGGGTCCTGACAAATAACCATCACACGCCCTCTGCGTCTGATGACTTTGCATTTTTCACATCTCGGTTTCACCGATGAACTAACTTTCATTTTCCCGCTCCATTCACCAGCGCCCTCATTTTTGGGCGCACGCTAAAGTATTGTATCAGAAATTTCGATAATCGCAAGTCTTTTCCGACCGTGATTATCGCCTGTTAACCGCTATTTCGCGCGCCAGGTGATCCTGCCTCTCGTCAAATCGTATGGCGAGAGCTCAAGGGTCACATGGTCGCCCGTCAGAATCTTGATGTAGTGCTGACGCAATTTGCCTGAAATATGCGCCATGACTTCGTGTCCGTTCTCGAGCTGCACTTTGAAAAACGCGTTCGGCAGCGTATCGATGACGACACCTTTGACTTCGATTACATCCTCTTTAGGCATCCGTTACCTCCCTCCTTACTTCTTTTGCCGCCTCTTCGATGAGGCGTCTGATCTGCCGGTCTTTTTCCGCCGGCTGGGCCGAGTAGAAGGATGGATCCAACTCGACCGGTGTCAAACGAGAGGACCAGCGCCTGACATGCGTGGCCCTTTTCTTTTTCGGTTCTGCCGCGGAACGGTACACACCGTCCGCGCCGTAGACAAACGGCGGTTCGACCTTCAGTATCAGGTAGATACGCCCTCTGTCTCTCCCCCTGATCGACTCGACCAGAGTGCCTTCATTGATCACGCTGTCAAACGTCTGTCTCACAGCGCGGTCAGAATCTTCGGACCGTCTTTTGTCACGGCCACCGTGTTTTCATAATGCGCCGCCGGCAGTCGGTCTGCCGTGACGATCGTCCATCCGTCCGAGAGCTGCTCGATCCGGTAGTCGCCGAGCGTGATCATCGGTTCGACGGCCAGTGTCATACCGACCTGGAGCCTCAGCCCTCTGCCGGCCGTACCGTAGTTCGGTACGTTCGGATCTTCATGCAGATCGGTGCCGATACCGTGTCCCGTCAATTCTCTGACGACGCCGTAGCCTCGCTCCTCGCAGTAGTTCTGGATCGTCGCTGCGATGTCACCGAGCCTGTAGCCAGGAGCCATCAGCGGCAACGCCTCATAAAAACTCTGCTTCGTCGCTGTGACGAGCGCTTCCACTTCCGGTTTGACGTCGCCGATCTGGAAGGTGCGGGCTGCATCGCCGTGAAAGCCTTTGAGCTTGGCGCCGACATCGATCGAGACGATCTGTCCCGACTCCAGTAAGCGCGTCTCATCCGGAATACCGTGTACGACCTCTTCGTCGATCGAGACGCAGATCGCGCCGGGAAACGGCGGATAGCCGTAGCCTTCGAACGACGCTTTCGCACCGGCTTTGCGGATCACCTGGCGGGCCACCTCGTTTAGTTCCGCGGTGCTGACGCCAGGTTCCATGTACGGTTCCAAAGCGGCGAAAACGGACGCGACGACGCGCCCGGCTTCGCGCATATACTTGAGGTCAGACTCGCTCTTTAAACGGAGCATCAAGCCTGACGGTGTTTTTCTACGAGATCGAGGATCTCGTCGACACCGCTGCCCATCTTGTTATGGTTGTCAAACGACAGCAGCAGCTTTTTTTCTTCATAGAAATCGATCAGGGGCGCCGTCTGCTCCGTATACACGTCGAGTCGCTTGCGCAGCGTCTCGGCGTTGTCGTCGGCACGCTGGATCAGCTCGCCGCCGCACGTATCACAGACGCCTTCCACTTTCGGTTTCAACGTCTCGGTGTTATAGATCTGACCGCAGTCTTTACAGACGCGGCGCGTCGTAATCCTGCGAAACAGTTCCTCTTCCGGTACGACGAGATCGACGACCGCATCGAGCGAGAGATTCATCTCCTGCAGCATCGCGTCAAGGGCTTTGCCCTGCTCGATCGTGCGCGGGAACCCGTCGAAGATAAAGCCTTTCTGGGCGTCATCTTCTTTCAACCGTTCCCTGACCATGCCGACCGTGACGTCATCCGGGACGAGCTTGCCGTCTTTCATATACGACTCGGCAAGTGTCCCGAGCTCTGTCTTGTTCGCCAGATGCAGGCGGAACAGATCACCGGTCGAGATATGCGGAATCTGCAGTTGCTTGGCCATCACCGAGGCCATCGTTCCCTTGCCCGTGCCGGGCGCACCTAAAAACACAAGTCTCATCGCCTAGCTCCTTAATCGAGGAAGCCCTTGTAGTGACGCATCATCAGCTGGGCTTCAAGCTGGTTGATGATGTCCATCGCGACGCCGACCATGATCAAGACGGCCGTGCCACCGAACCAGATGCCTTCGGCACCGGTAATCGCGCCGAGCAATGTCGGCAAAAGGACGATCAGCACCAGGAACAGGGCGTCGACCCAGGACAGGCGTCTGGCCGTCTGGCCGATGAAATCGGAGGTCGGACGGCCGGGACGAATGCCCGGAATAAAGCCACCGTTCTTTTGCAGGTTGTTCGAAATCTCCACCGGATTGAAGGAGATCATCGAATAGAAGAATGTAAAGCCGATGATCAAGAGCGCATAGAGTACGTAGTACAGCGGGTTCGCCGAGAAGTTCATGAACCACTGCGCGACCCGTCCGCTCGAACCGGTCAAAGAGACGATCGTCGACGGCAGCATCAGAATCGAGACGGCGAAGATCACCGGCAGCACACCAGCCTGGTTGACTTTGATCGGCAGGTAGGTGCTCTGACCGCCGTACATCTTGCGGCCGATGACGCGTTTGGCGTAGTTGACCGGGATCCTTCTTTCCGCGCTCTGTACAAAGACGACGAGCGCGATCACCGCGACGAACATCACGACGACAAACAAGACGCCGATGATCGACACGAATGTGTTGGCCGTGATCTGCCAGCCTCTGAAGTACTGATACATCATCGGCAGGTAGGACGGCAGACGGCTGACGATACCGGTGAAGATAATGATCGAGATACCGTTACCGATGCCCCGTTCGTTGATCTGTTCACCGAGCCACATGATAAAGGCGGAACCGGCCGTAAAGCTCAGGATGACGACGATGGCGTTCAACACAGCCGGAATACCCTGATAGGAGGCATCCTTCGTCGCCGACCAGAAAGCGATCGACATGGCGAGCGCGATACCGACCGTGACATAACGCGTGATCTGCTGGATCTTCTTTTGACCTTCTTCGCCTTCCTTGGACAGACGTTCCAGGGCGGGAATCGCGGCCGTCAGAAGCTGCATGATAATCGACGCGTTGATGTACGGCTGAATACCGAGCGACATGATCGAGACGGTGCGGAACGCACCGCCCGAGATAATGTCCATAAACTGTCCGAGCTGGCCCATACGGGCGATCATGGCCGTAAAGGCCGTCGTGCTGATACCGGGTACCGGCACTGCAATGCCGATGCGGTAGACCAGGATGGCGATCAGCGTAAACATCACTTTACGTCTGACGTCTTCTATCTTCCACGCATTGCGGATCGTTTGCAGCATGTCACCCATGATCAGATCTCCTTGACTTCTCCGCCGGCTTTTTCAATTTTCTCTTTCGCCGAGGCGGTGAACTTCGTCGCGTTAACCGTCAATTTCTTTGACAGGTTGCCGTAACCGAGCACCTTCAGACCGTCGTTGACCTTCGGTACCGAGATAACACCGGCTTCTTTGAGCGCCGCCAGATCGATCACGCTGCCGTCGTCGAAGCGATCGAGATCGCCGACGTTGACTTCGAGATAATCTTTGGCGAAGCGTTTATTCGAGAACCCGCGTTTCGGAATACGGCGGTAAAGCGGCATCTGGCCACCCTCGAACTGCGGTCTGACCAAGCCGCCGGAACGCGCTTTTTGTCCTTTATGACCGCGCCCGGCCGTCTTGCCGGCGCCGCTGCCCGGACCTCTGCCTTTTCTAAACGCCTTCGGGTTCGAGCCCGCGGTAGGCTTAATCTCATTAATCTTCATTGCCAGACTCCTTCTGATCTTTCACCTCGACCAGATGCGCCACGCGGCGAACCATACCGAGGATCGTCGGCGTCGCGTGTTTTTCCACAGACTGACCGATCTTCGTAAGACCGAGCGCCTGCACCGTGCGCACCTGTTTACGGTTACTGCCGAGCGGGCTCTTTTTAAGTGTCACGATAATTGTCTTTTCGTTTTTACTCATAAGCCACCGTCCTACAGAATCTCTTCGACTGTCTTGCCGCGTAAGCGCGCCACCTGTTCGGCCGAGCGCAGAGACTTCAGTCCTTCGAGCGCGGCGTTGACCATGTTGTTCGGGTTATTGGTGCCGAGCGACTTCGTACGCACATCCTTGATGCCGCACAGTTCGCAAAGCGCACGCACCGGACCGCCGGCGATGACGCCTGTACCGGGTGCCGCCGGTTTCAAGATAACCTTACCGGCGCCGTACACACCGAGCACCTCGTGCGGGATCGTGTCGTCTTTCAGCGGCACTTCGATCATGTTCTTTTTGGCGTCGTCGATGCCTTTACGGATGGCATCCGGAATTTCCGCTGCCTTACCGAGGCCTTTGCCGACCTTGCCTTCGCCGTCACCGACGATGACGAGCGCCGTAAAGCGGAAGTTACGTCCGCCTTTGACCGTTTTCGCCACACGACCGATATGGATCACTTTCTCCATAATGCCGTCGGATTGTTCATCACGCTGTCTTCTTCTTTGTTGATCAGGACGCATCAATCATTCCTCCTTAGAATGCCAGCCCGGCTTCGCGAGCTGCATCGGCCAGTGCTTTGACACGACCATGGTATATGTATCCGCTGCGATCGAAGACGACCGCTTCGACGCCTTTTTCTTTCGCCCGTTCAGCGACCAGTTTGCCGACGATTTTGGCGGCCTCGATGTTGCCACCGAACTTGACCTCGTCTTTCACCTCGGGGTCGAGCGTCGATGCGGCAGCCAGGGTAATTCCCTTACTGTCGTCGATCACCTGCGCGTACATGTGGTTCAGGCTTCTGAACACACTGAGACGCGGACGCTCCGGCGTGCCGCTCAGCGTTTTTCTGACGCGCGCATGGTTTCGCTTACGGATCTTGCTTTTCGATTGTTTTTTAATCATGACCTAATCCTTTCCCTTACGCGCCTGACTTGCCTTCCTTGAGCCTCAGGACCTCGTAATCATACTTGATCCCCTTGCCCTTGTACGCGTCCGGCAGACGGCTGGCCCGGATCTTCGCGGCGGCTTCGCCGACCAGTTGTTTATCCGCGCCTTTGACGATAATACGGTTCGGTGCCGGTACTTCGAGTGTGATGCCGGCGGGTGCTTCGAATTCGATCGGATGCGAGTACCCGACGTTCAGCACGAGTTTCGAACCCTGCAACTGCGCCCGGTAACCGATGCCGTTCACTTCCAATGTCTTCTGGAAGCCTTCTTTCACACCGATCACCATGTTATTGATCAGGGAACGCATCAGACCGTGCAGCGCGCGATCTTCTTTATCTTCGCTGCTTCTCGTCACCAGCACTTCGTTATCTTTCACCTCGACCTTGATCGCCGGGTGGATTTCCTGGGACAACTTCGTCTTGCCGTCTGAGACTTCGACGTTTTGCCCGTTCACTTTCACCGTCACCCCGTCCGGGATACTGATCGGTGCTCTGCCAATTCTGGACATTGATTCCTCCTGCTCTTAAGATTGCGAGCCGTAAAGGCCCCTTTCAGAGTGTCTTACCAGACGTACGCCAGCACTTCGCCGCCGACGCCTGCTTGTCTTGCCTGTTTATCGGTTTTCAGTCCCTGCGACGTCGAGATGATCGCGATCCCAAGACCGCCCAACACGCGGGGCAGGGTATCGAGGTCGGCGTAGACGCGCAGTCCCGGTTTCGACACGCGGCGAATGCCCGTGATCACCGGTTTTTGACCTTTGTAACGGAGCGTCACGGTGAGGACACCTTGGTGTTGATCCTTTTTGAACGTGACTTTCTCCAGATAGCCTTCAGCGACCAGGATGTCGGCGATGGCGCGCTTCAGATTCGAGGCCGGGATGTCGCAGGACGCATGTCCGGCGCGGCCCGCGTTTCTGATTCTGGTCAGCATATCAGCGATAGCATCAGTAATTTGCATGGTTCGTCCTCCTTACCAGCTCGCCTTCCTGACGCCAGGGATCTGTCCCTTGTACGCCAGTTCGCGGAAACACACACGACACACGCCGTATTTTCTGATGTACGCGCGCGGACGGCCGCACAGTTTGCAGCGGTTGACCTCGCGTGTCGAGAACTTGGCCGGTCGTTCGGCTCTTATGATCATTGATTTCTTTGCCATATGTGCTTACCCCTACTTTCTGAACGGCATGCCGAAAAGATCGAGCAGCGCTTTTGCTTCTTCATCTGTCTCGGCGGTCGTCACGATGACGATGTCGAGACCTCTGATCTTGTCGATCTGGTCGTAATCGATCTCCGGGAAGATCAGCTGTTCTCTGGCGCCGAGGGCGTAGTTGCCACGGCCGTCGAACGAGTTCGGATTGATACCGCGGAAGTCTCTCACTCGCGGCAGCGCGATCGTGATCAGCTTGTCCAAAAACTGGTACATGCGGTCGCCGCGCAAGGTGACCTTACAACCGATCTCCATGCCTTCACGCAGTTTGAACGCCGCGACGGAACGCTTCGCCTTCGTTATGATCGCTTTTTGGCCGGCGATGACCGAGAGATCTCTCGCCGAGTTTTCGATCGCTTTGGCATTTTCACGCGCATCACCGACGCCCATGTTCAGCACGATTTTTTCGAGTTTCGGCACCTGCATGACGGAGCGGTAGTTGAACTTTTCCATCATCGCCGGCGCGATCTCTTCTCTATATTTTTCTTTTAATCTGTTCATGCGTCCCCCTACTTCTTCTTCGCTTTACCGGAACCTTGATAGTCCTCGTCACAAGCTTTGCAGAAACGCACGCGCTCACCGCTGTCCAGTACGCGCGTACCGGTCTTCGCCGGTCTTTTGCATTTCGGGCAGACGACCATCACGTTGGAAGCGTTGATCGGGGCTTCCATCTCGACGATGCCGCCGGTTTGCGTGCGCGAACGCGGTTTCTTATGTTTTTTGACGAGATTGACGCCTTCGATGATCACGCGGCCGTTCTTGCGATCGACCTGGAGCACCTTGCCGCTCTTACCGGCTTCGGTACCGGAGAGCACATAGACGTTGTCGTCTCGTTTTACGTGTATTTTGTGGTTCATGTCTCTCACGCTCCTTACAGCACTTCCGGCGCCAGAGAGAGAATCTTCATGTAGTTCTTCTCTCTCAATTCACGCGCGATGGGCCCGAAGATACGCGTGCCCTGCGGATTGCCATCGTCTTTCAGGATGACGCAGGCATTTTCATCGAAACGGATCGTCGATCCGTCATTACGTCTCACGCCGCTTTTCGATCTGACGATCACGGCACGCACGACGTCGCCTTTTTTCACGACGCCGCCCGGCTGTGCGTCTTTCACCGAACAGACGATGACATCACCGATGTTGGCGTAACGGCGTCCTGTGCCGCCCAAAACCTTGATGCACATCAGGCGCTTTGCACCCGTGTTGTCGGCCGAGCGCAGCGCCGATTGAACTTGAATCATGTAATCGTTCCTGCCTTTCTCTTACTCGGCCTTCGTCACGATATCGACGACGCGCCAGCGTTTGTCCTTACTGATAGGACGTGTTTCCATCACGCGCACCGTATCGCCTTCACCGCACTGGTTATGCTCGTCGTGCGCTTTCAGACGGAAGGTACGTTTGATGTATTTTTTGTAAAGCGGGTGGCGCACATGCTCGGTGACATTAACCACCACGGTCTTGTCCATCTTGTCAGACGTTACGATACCGACCCGTTGTTTGCGTAAGTTTCTGTCTTCCATCAGTGCTTACCGCCTTTCTCTGCTATTTCCATTTCGCGCATCACGGTCAACACGCGCGCGATATTTCTTTTCACGTATTTCAGCTGCTGCGGATTCGACAACTGGTTCGTCGCGTGCTGAAAACGCAGTTTGAACAATTCATCTTTCAGCTCGAGCAGCTCCTGGTCGAGCTCTTCACGCGTTTTGCTACGCAGTTCAGTTGCTTTCATCGGCTTGTTCCTCCGTTTCTTCCGCCACTGCTGCACCGTCTTCAGCCGGCGCCGCTTCGCCATCTTCAAGCGCTACGTCTTCGATCACGGCTTCGACGACTTCCTGATCCGGGACTTCTTCAGCGAAGGCAGCGATCTCTTCTTCGGTGAACACGCGTTCACTTTCCACAAACTTCGTCTTGATCGGCAGCTTATGACTGGCGAGACGGAGTGCTTCTTTGGCTTGTTCTTCGGTCGTACCGGCGACTTCGAACAAGACGCGTCCCGGTTTAACCACGGCCACCCAGTACTCGGGCGACCCTTTACCGGATCCCATGCGCGTCTCGGCCGGTTTCGCCGTGACGGATTTATCCGGGAAGATCTTGATCCAGACCTTACCGCCCCTTCTCAGGTAACGGTTGATCGCAATACGCGACGCTTCGATCTGGTTCGAGGTGATCCAGCCCGATTCCAGAGCCTGCAGGCCGAACTGGCCGTAGGTCACCTTGTTACCGCGCGTCGCCTTACCGGTCATACGTCCGCGGTGTTGTTTACGATATTTGACACGTTTCGGAAGTAGCATTAGATCTGTTCTCCTTCCTGTTGTTCAGGCTGGCGCACGACCGGCAAAACTTCGCCTTTGTACACCCAGACCTTGACGCCGAGACGGCCGTAGGACATCTTCGCTTCGGCAAAGCCGTAGTCGATGTCGGCTCGGAGCGTATGCATCGGGATCGTACCCTCGTGATACTGCTCGACACGGGCGATTTCAGCACCGTTCAGACGGCCGGAGGTCATCACCTTGATTCCCTTGGCGCCGTTTTTCATGGCGCGTGAGATCGACTGTTTCATCGCTCTTCTGAAAGAGGCGCGCTCTTCCAGCTGCTTGGCGATGTTTTCGGCCACGAGCTGAGCGTCGATGTCGACGTTCTTCACTTCTTTGACGTCGATGAAGAAATTCTTACCGAAGCGCTTGGCGAGCTTCGCCTTCAGTTCTTCGATCTTCGCCCCTTGACGGCCGATGATGATACCCGGTTTTCCGGTCGTGATCGAGATCACGGTCTTCTTATCGCCTTCACGGTCGATTTCGATCCGTGAGATGCCGGCGTCATAAGCTTCCTTCTTAATGAAGTCTCTGATGTTTTTATCTTCTACCAGGAATCTGGAGAAGTCCTTTTTGTCGGCGTACCATCTGGAATCCCAATCCTTGATGACGCCTACACGCATGCCGTGCGGATTAACTTTCTGACCCATCTTCGATCCCCCTACTCTCTCTCGCGCAGCACACAGGTGATGTGGCTGGTACGTTTCAGAATGCGCGTCGCCGACCCTCTGGCTCTGGCTCTGATGCGCTTCAGTGTCGGACCCTCATTGGCGTACATCTCGGCGATATACAGATTGTCGCGATTCAGATTGTTATTGTTCACGGCATTCGCTTCGGCCGAACGCAGCAGTTTCGCCAGAACAGGCGACGCCCCTTTCGGTGAATACATCAAAATGGCGTGCGCGTCGTCCAGGGATTTTCCCTTGATGTTCTGGATAACGGCGTTGACTTTCAACGGATTGATCCGGACATATTTCGCTTCGGCTCTGCCAATATCCTTGCCGATGCCGAGCACTTTTCTTTCCTTTTTCGTGAGCAGCGGCTTTTTCTGGAAACGGCGGTGCGTCGCATGATAATCGGCGACCAGCTGTTCGCGGTTTTTCAGAAGTTCCTCTCTGCTTCTTACCTTCTTAGCCATCTATACCCTCCTAGCGTGAGCGCTTGTCCGAGCCAGCATGGCCGCGGTAAGTTCTGGTCGGTGCAAATTCACCGAGTTTATGGCCGACCATCTCTTCCGTGATGTAGACCGGTACATGACGTCTGCCGTCATGCACGGCGATCGTATGACCGACCATATCGGGGAAGATGGTGGACGATCTGGACCATGTCTTGAGCACGCGGTGCTCGTTCTTCTCGTTCAGGTCTTGGATCCGCTTCATCAAACGTTCCTCGACATAGAACCCTTTTTTCGTTGAACGGCTCATATCAGATTACCCTCCACCTTATTTTTTTCTGCGACGGATAATGTACTGATCCGAACGCTTATTCTTTCTCGTCTTGTAGCCGTGCGTCTTCACGCCCCAGGGCGTGACAGGACCCGGCATACCGATCGGGGCTTTACCCTCACCACCGCCGTGCGGATGGTCGACCGGGTTCATCGCGGAACCTCTGACCTTCGGGCGGCGCCCCATGTGACGCACCTTGCCGGCTTTACCGATGTTCACAATTTCGTTCTCCGGGTTGCTGACCGAGCCGATCGTGGCGCGGCAGGTCACCGGGATCAGGCGCACTTCGCCGGAAGGCAGACGCAAGGTCGCGTGTTTCCCTTCCTTGGCCAGAAGCTGCGCACCGGTACCGGCGCCTCTCACCAGCTTACCGCCGGCGCCAGGCTTCATCTCGATATTGTGCACTTCCGTACCGACCGGGATCGCCGAGATCGGCAGGCAGTTGCCGGCCTGGATGTCGGCGCCTTCGCCGGAGACGACCGTGTCGCCAGCCTTCAGGCCTTCCGGTGCGAGGATGTAGCTCTTCGCGCCGTCGACGTAGTGTAAAAGAGCGAGGAACGCCGTGCGGTTCGGATCGTACTCGATCGCCGCCACTTTAGCCGGGATACCGTCGCGCTTTCTCTTCCAATCGATGATGCGCAGTTTGTTTCTATTGCCGCCGCCTCTGTGACGGACGGTGATGCGACCGTAGTTGTTTCGGCCGGCCGTTTTCTTAACTTTCTTTAAAAGACTTTTCTCCGGGGCTTTCTTCGTCAAAATCGAATAGTCGGCGCCGGTCATCTGTCTTCTCGCCGGTGAAGTCGGGCGATATTGCTTAAGTGCCATAATTCTCCTGCTTCCTTCCTAATACGGCTTAGCCGCCAAAACCGAATTCATCGATTGACGTCTTGTATTTCTTGGCCGACTGAGTCTCTTTGCCGCCCGCCGTCTGGAATTTCTCCGGTGTCGGGTCGGTGTCGATCGTCACCACGGCCTTTTTGTAGCCTGCTGTTTTACCGGCATGGACGCCGATGCGTTTTTTCTTGCCTTCATAGCGTAGGGTGTTGACGCCGGTGACCTTGACGTCGAACAGACGCTCGACCGCCTGACGGATCTCCGGTTTGGAGGCTGTCTTGGCGACGACAAACGTGTATTTGCCTTCGGCCGCCTGCATCGAGCTTTGCTCCGTGATTACCGGACGCAAAATGATGTCTTGTGGAGTTTTCATTTGTTATAAACCTCCTCTATGTTCTCGATCGCGGCGCGGGTCGCCACAAACTTGTCAAACTTCAGGATGTCGAACACATTGATCGTGTTCGGCAGTGCCGTCTTCACGCCCTGCAGATTGGCCGCGGAACGCTCGATCTTCTCGTCACGGGCATCCATCACGAGCAGCGCGCTCTTGTCCACGCCGACGGCGTTCAGGAATTCGACCATCTTCTTCGTTTTGATCTCGTCGAGTTTCAATTCGTCGACGACGACGAGCGACGAGGCTAAAACTTTCGCGCTGAGCGCCGACTTCAGCGCCAGACGACGCATTTTCTTCGGCAGCGTATAGCTGTAATCTCTGGGCGTCGGCCCAAAGATGATGCCGCCGCCGACCCACTGTGCGGAGCGGATCGATCCCTGACGGGCGCGTCCGGTACCTTTTTGACGCCACGGTTTTCTGCCGCCGCCTCTTCTTTCGGAACGCGTCTTCGTCTTATGCGTGCCCTGTCGGCGATTCGCGAGCTGGTTTCGGATCACACGGCTCATGACGTCCTGATTCGGCTCAATACCGAAGATCGCGTCGACCAGTTCAATCTCTCCGACGACTTCGCCTTTCATATTCACTACATTAGTCTTTGCCATTGCCTTACTCCTTAACCGCGGACCTTGGTCGACGTCTTGATCTCAAGCAGGCCGCCCTTCGGACCCGGCACAGCGCCGCGGATCACGAGAATGTTTCTCTCACCGTCGACCTGCACGACTCTCAAATTCTGCACGGTGACGCGCTCAAAGCCCATCTGACCAGGCAGTTTTTTGCCTTTCATCACACGGCCGGGCGTTGCGGACGAACCACGCGAACCGGGACCTCTGTGATATTTCGAACCGTGCGACATCGGGCCTCTCGAAAAGCCGTGACGCTTGATCGATCCTTGATAGCCTTTACCTTTTGATACACCGGACACATCGACCTGGTCGCCGACTTCAAACATGTCGGACACCTTGATCTCCTGCCCCGGTTCGTACGCTTCGTCCGTATGGAATTCGCGCAGCACGCATTTCGGCGTGACGCCGGCTTTGTCGAATTCACCCTGCTTCGGGCGATTGACACGCTTCTTATCTTCGAACCCGACCTTGACTGCGGCGTAGCCGTCCGTCTCGTCCGTCTTCTTCTGAACGACATAAAGCGGACCGCACTCCAGTACGGTGACCGGAATGACGATGCCGTCCTCGTCAAAGATCTGGGTCATACCGGCTTTTCTGCCGAGCATGAATTTACTCATTTCCTTACAATCCTCCTGGTTATTGGTTCACCCTCGGGGCGAACATGACCTTCTATGTAAAGCGCGAAGCGCACTACATTTTGATTTCGATGTTGACACCTGCCGGCATCTCGAGCTTCTTCAGCGACTCCATCGTGCGCTGGTTCGGTGCCAGAATGTCGATCAGCCGTTTGTGCGTTCTGATTTCGAACTGCTCACGGGCATCCTTGTGCTTATGCGGCGAACGCAGGATCGTGATGATCTCTTTCTCGGTCGGCAGCGGGATCGGTCCCGCGACGCTCGCGCCGGTGCGCTTCGCTGTCTCGACGATGCGCTCTGCGCTCTCGTCCAGAATGTGGTGGTCGAATGCCTTCAAACGGATTCTGATTTTTTGATTGATTGCCATCTAAACCCTCCTGCAATCTCTGCTTCACCTTGCAACGCATCCGGGCGTATCTTCTTGCCCCAAATCAAAACCCAGCCAAAAAATCATATGGGCTGGGCATCAAACGCCGCTGCCGGTGTTCCCGGATCATCGCCGGGTGCTTCCGATCAAGTTACCGAAACGCCCGCAGCGAGCGCATCGCAATCTTGATCCCTACCTGCGGATTTTCCTTCTCAGAAAAACGCGCAAGGCAAAGTATACAGGAATAAAACGGGTGATACAAGCCCTAAATGCCACCGTTTTCCGCTTAATTTGACGATTTTTCAAAAAAATCGCCCAATCGCTTTTGGCAATGTGCTACGAACGGTGTCTTAGGACCAAACAAGCCCGCTCGCATGAGCACCATCATTTATGGTAAGAGGCCGCATCGCACGCGATGCGGTCTCCTTAACCATCAATTGTTTCTCCAACGATCCGCCACTTCCGCGATCGACAAAAGCATAAATGTTGCCGGAAGAATAGATGACCATACGACTTCTCGAAAAGCGTTCCGCAACGATATGGGGCACAATAACATTCATACCCCATGTCTCTTCTATATTGTCTGTCGAACCAAACTTCTTTCCTGCCAAGAAAATAATATTTTCAACTTCCGGCAGGGCCTCTACTTGTTCTCTATCTTGTAAATCGCAACGAATTGTCTCAATACCATTTTCTTTTAGAAAGGCATCCGATCCATCACGTGAGAAACGCGACACGCCATATACTCTTCGATCCACTCCGGATGCTTTGATTGCATTAACAGCAAGAATCCCCAGCTCGGTTCCAATCTTACCGCCGATGCCGAGAATCATTAAATCGCCCTGCAGCGTTTTAAAGAATTCAATCAATACATCATCCGGCTGGCTCATCAATTCGATTAGGTCATACCTCAGCTATTCATATTTAATGTCGTAGAATTTTTCAGGCTATTGTATAAATTGTCGTACAGTCATTAACCTTTGTCAATTTTGAGAATCTATCAACCTACACACATTCGTAGTAATCTGAGCTCAGTGAATCGATGTTCATTAAGGTGGAGGATACTTAGCATGAATCATAAAGTGAACGCGCCTTTTGATGTAAAAAAAGCCGTCAAAGAAATAGAAACAGAGATTATTGGCTGGCGACGCACGTTGCATCAAATGCCTGAGATTGGACTTAGTCTTCCTCAAACATCCGCCTTTATAGCGTCAGAACTTGAAGCGATGAAGATACCATTCAAACGCTATCTGGACAGCAACGCGATCGTCGGATTTATTAGAAGTCAACACAATGATCAGGTGAAGACCGTCGGTCTTAGAGCCGATATGGACGCGCTACCTATTGCCGAAGAGACGGGGCTTTCGTTCGCTTCTAGAAATGGCAATATGCATGCCTGCGGTCATGACGCGCATATGGCCATGCTGCTCGGAGCCGCCAAGGTGTTGAATGATCGGCGTGATCTCTTGCCTAATCACGTCGCTCTCATCTTTCAGCCGGGCGAGGAGTACCCCGGTGGTGCCAAGCCGATGATTGAAGAAGGTGCGTTAAGAGATCATGGAGTGTCGGTTATCGCCGGTTTACATTCCGGGCAGATCGTCGGTGGTTTGGAACCTGGATCTATCTACTGGACCGACGATAAGATGATGGCTTCGATGGATCGCTTTCAAATCGATGTGAAAGGGAAAGGTGCACACGGTGCCTCCCCTCACGGCTCCGAAGATCCTGTTATCGCTGCCTGTCAGATCGTCATGGCACTGCAGAATATTAGAAGCAGAAACATAAGCGGTCTCGAACCAGCCGTCTTGTCAGTGACGCGAATAGAGAGCGGATTCAATCAGAATATTATCCCTGAGAAGGCGGAGATAGAAGGGACAGTTCGCGCTCTTCGTGAAAGCACGCAGAAGAAGATCGCAGCGCGAATCGATCTGATCGCGACAAATATTGCACGTGGACTCGGCTGTGAAGCGACTGTCGATTATGAGTATCTCTATCCACCCTTAATCAACGACAAGGCAACGGTCGACCGTGCCGTACCAGCCCTCACAGAGTTGTTCGGTGAGCGTGTTAAAAAGCTTGAGAAGCTGACGATGGGTGGCGAAGATTTTGCCTTTTATCTGAAAGAAGTTCCCGGGCTTTTCTTATTTTTGAGTAACCCGGGAGAGATCGACGGACGCCTGCATCCGCATCACAACGCGAAATTCGATGTCGACGAATCGCACTTCAAGACGGGAGCCGCTGCTCTCGTGCAGCTGGCTCTGAGACTGTAATCTGGCACGTTGTTTGTTGATTTAACGCTCGATTCTAGTTAATCCCTGCACCGCGTAGTTAGCGATGCTACGAAACATCGGCCAGGATACAAGGAGATCCTGATACTCTGGATTACGCTCGTAATCGAGAATACCGCCGATATCATAGAGATTTTCTTTGTCCCAGCCTCTTTCTATGAGCAGATGCACCATCGCCGCACTTCGGTTACCGCTTCGGCAGATGATGAATAGGTTTTTGTCTTTCGGAAAGAGCTTTTCAAGCACTTCATCCGATTCTTGGAAGACCGGGATCGGTGCTTCCGGAAAACCACCGTATAGCTGGACACTGTTTGGTTCCGTCTCCGCCTGATATGCATAGATCAAGGCGGAAAACGGGATCAACTCAAAGTTTCTTAGATGCCCCTGCACGTACTCTTCGTAATTTCGGATATCGATATAGAGCGAGTCGTCACGATTCAGGTATGCACGGACGTTCCGTGGCGTGATCTTATCCGGAGCCGGCAGTTCAACCACGTGATCGTTCCTCTCCATTTCCGTCTCTACTGTGGGTGAAGGCTTTGCGCAGGCAGAAAGCACCAACACAAGCACCAGAATCAGGAGAATCCATCGTCTGCTCACAAGCCACCGCCAATGCTCAGTCGTTCTTTAACGAATCCTCAAGGATCTCGATCGCTTTTTGCATTTGCGTATCCATATCCTTCTCGAGCATCGAGATCGGCAGACCTGCCGTCTCATCCGGCAACGTCACTTCGACATCGGGCTCTAGGCCAATACCTTGAATACTCTTGCCATTCGGCAGGAAATACTCGAAGTTCGTTACCTGTACCGCCGAACCGTCTTTCAGAACATAGGTCAACGTGCCGACCCCTTTACCGTAGGTCTGTTCGCCAACCAGCGTCGCTTTGCCGTAATCGCGCAAAGCGCCGGAGAACAGCTCACTGCTACTCGCCGAGTTTCTGTTTACCAGGATCACGTAGCTCATATCGTCCGGTACGCCGACTTTCGCGTCACTACGCCATTCATGACTGAATTCCTTGCCTTCTCGTCTCCCCTTGATACTGGCTACAATCTGGTCATCGGTCAGGTAGTCGACCATCTTCACCGTCTCATCAGCCAGTCCGCCGCCGTTATTTCTTAGATCGAAAATAAGACGTTTCGCGCCTTTCTTGACTAAGTTGTCGACGGCCTCGATGAAGTTCACGCTGACATTATGCGAAAACTCGGTGACCTGGACGTAGCCGATTTCATCGGTAATCATGCGCGAGCGCGTGTTGGCTGTGAGTATTTTTCTTCTAGCCAAAGTGACTTCGAATTGCGAACTGTCTGAACTGCGGTAGATACCGAGCACAACTTCACTTCCCTCTTCACCGCGGATCACACTCGCCAAATGCGTGACATTCTCAAATTCGCTTGCCGGCGTGCCGTCTACCGACTCAATAATGTCACCGATGAGCAGACCGGCTTCAACGGCCGGAGAGTCCGCGATAAGATCGGTAATTCTAAAGATCGGACCGTCATCTTCGCTAACCACAGCACCGATACCGGTGTATTCGCCGCTCATGGACTGCTCGATCTGTTCGTTCGCTTCCTTGGTCAGATAGAAAGTGAACTTGCTGCCCATCGTATTTGCGAGTCCTTCGGCCATCTTCTCGAGCATTTCAGCTTCGCTCAGATCCTCATAGTAGTTGTCTTTCAAAATGTTGTAGACATCGACCAGTTTTTGCAGGGCGGCCACCGTCTCCGGATCATCGGAAAACTGTAGGCCGACATCGCTGGCGGCTTTCGCCGATAGCAGCGCACCATTTGCCGGGTCTCGCTGACTTTCCGTTGCAGGAGGATTCAATTGACGTAGATAGATCATATACGCAGCACCTGCCGTCAGCGCGAAAGTGATCGCCGCGGTCAGGATAATCGCGAACAGTATCTTCCAAAAGCAACGGTTACCGTTTCGATGGTCGCCGTACACGGTGGTCGGCTGCGACTCGTAACGTGTCTGACTGTGCTCGTATCTTGATTCTCTCATGTAAACCTCCCGCTAATAATAGCTCATCGGATTGACGGCGGTTCCCTTGGCATTTCTAATTTCAAAGTGTAAATGTGGCCCGGTCGATCGTCCCGTATTTCCGACGTAGCCGATCGTCTGACCACGACTCACGGTCTGTCCCGGCGACACAGCGAAACCGGAACAGTGTGCGTAATACGTCTGTGTACCGTCGCTATGCGCGATCGTGATCAGGCGGCCGTAATTGCCACGGAAACCTGTCAGCAAGACGACGCCGCTTTTTGCTGCGACAATCGGTGTACCGCTCGGTGCAGGTACATCGATTCCCGAGTGATATGTGCCGCCGAACAAATTACGATAGCCAAAATAAGACGACACGCGATAATGCCCCGGCACAGGCCAGGCGTAGCCGCCACCCGAAGACGGAGGTGGAGCCGCCGGTGGTGTCGCAGGTTGAGCCGGCTTGGTCTGAGTCTGGCTCGCCTGACGTTCAGCTTCCAATCGTGCCGCTTCCCGTCTGGCTGCCTCTTGTCTTGCCGCTTCCTGCCTGGCCGCTTCTTGTCTGGCGGCTTCAGCACGACGTTCGGCTTCAATCTGTGAGTTATATTGGGCAGTCAAATTCGCGATCTCATTATTGATCGCGGCAGATTCAGCCGCCCAGGCGGCCGCTTCATTATTGGCAGCGGACAATTCATTTTTGAGATCGTACATGCGTGAATTCGCCATCATCTCGTTACTTTGCAATTCAGCGAGTGCGGCATCGGCTTCTTCGACCAGACGCTCCATCTCGGTGGCGGCCGCTTCAGCGTCGGCTTTTCTCAGATCACATTCTTCGCGCGCCGCCGTCAACTCCTCGATCATCTGCTCGTCGGAGTCCGAGATCAGTTTCATGAATTCAACGGTAGTGAAAAACCCCTGAAGCGAATCGGCTTCGAGGAAAGCGTCGAACATCGATTGTCCTGTATAGTCGAACATGATGCGCAGTCTCGCCGCATACTGTCCCTTTTTTTCTTCCAGCGCTTCAACCGCATCAGCATAATCGTTCGCCGTCTGCGCCATCACCATGAGCGCGTCATTTTTTTGTTGCAAAAGAAGCTCGCAAAGTTCCCGCTGTTCCTCATTTCGGCTTTGAATCCAAGCCAAATCCGAGGACAACTGATTCGTTTGATTTTGCAGGGCATTTTGATTAGCTCGGGCTTCAGCGAGGCGCTGATTATATCGATCTCTTGTTGCTTTTGCGCTCTCTATTTCGCGTGCCGTTTGTGACGACGAAGCCGTAACCGGTGTCGCGAATAAGGCCAGCATCATGGCCAGCGCGACCAACAAGCGAAACGGACGTACAGTCTTCAACATGACATTCCTTTCAAGGTCCGTGCAGGCTTCTACACGTTTATATGCCGTTTGACCGACATTAAACTGGCGAGCACACAGAGGCTCAAGCCAATTACAATATTCAATATTAGCACGGTGAGCACGATTTGAGAAGTTGGTAATAAGGCAAACTCCTCTGCCATACGGCCTAATACGTTATCCGCCTGACCTCCACTTGCCGAAGTCAGACCGCTATAGACAAGCCCTGATACGAGAGTCGCGACAAAGGCGCCGATGAATCCGGCGAACATGCCTTCGACGATAAACGGGATACGCACATAGAGGTTGGTGGCCCCGACATATTTCATGATGCCGATCTCCGTCGCACGTGAGAGGACGGAAACACGCACCATGTTCGCCACGACGAGAATCGAAATGATGGCCAGCACCGCAAACGCTGCGATACCCACCTGATTGACGGTTCTGGTCAGACTATCGAGCCATTCCATGATTGCGAGTTGCAGCTTGACCTTAAATACGCCCGGCATGATCTCGACGTCTTCACTGAATTCCTCACTGAATGCAGCATCGTTCAAGCGGATACTATACGTATAAGGAAATACGTGAAGCAAAGACTCTTCTTCAAAGAGCTCTTCCTTGCCCATGTCTACTTTGAAGTTCTCGAGGTTTTCTTCGGGAGAAAATCGTTGAAACTCCATGACCCGTTCATCATTAGTCAGGAACTGATCCATTTCGATCAATTGCTGTTCATCGATGTCGGTGTTCATGGTCAATTGAATCGGCGGCTGCTTTGAAGCAACTTCGACAAGATGCGCCGCGTTTAGGCTGAAAGCGACATAAAAGCTCATCAGGAGGAGCATCAGGGCGACGGTTGTGACCGAGGCAATAAGCACGAGCGGGTGTCGCACGATGTTTTGCCAGCTGTCGCGTAGTGAATAACGAACTTCATACTTTCTCATAGCCGTTACACCGCCGCCTGGTCTTCCGATTCAAGCTTGGCTGAATCGTCATCAATATTATCGTCAGCATCGGTTTCCGACGTGTCTTTCGCCGTTTCAGCCTCTGTTTCAGCGAGCCCATCGCTCTCATCATCAGAAACCTCTTCTTCGTTCTCGACAGTCAGCACCTCTTCTACCGATGTGTCTTCTTCCGTTTCAGTATCGAGTTCGGGCGCCTCGACTGTCTCCAACGTCTCATCGGCTTCAGTAGCTTCACGCCGCGGCAAGCGACTAAGAATTCTCTCGATATCATCCTGAATCGTTGAAGCCGAGACGACAGGCTCTTCTCTGACCGGTTCACGACGTCGTCGCAGAATGCGTTCGAGATCCATGTTTGGCTGCACTTCAGCCATCTCATGACGTGGTGGCAAAGGCAAAGACGTATAACCGCCTCCTGTATCGGAGATCAAGTGGCCGTCTTTGAACTCGAGAACACGATGGTTCATGCGCCGCACCAGTTCGATATCGTGGGTGCAACAAAGAACCGTCGTTCCTTCCTTATTTACCTTATTGAGCGCCGCCATGATCGACTCACCGTTCGCCGGATCAAGGTTGCCGGTCGGTTCATCGGCCAGAATGATGCGCGGATTGTTGACGACCGCTCTGGCGATGCCGACGCGTTGCGCCTCGCCACCCGACAATTGGGTCGGGTACGCATTCGAACGATGCTTTAGACCGACCATACGCAAGACGATCGGGACACGACGCGCGATCACGCGCGGTGGTGCACCGACAATTTCCATGGCAAAGGCCACGTTCTCGTAAACGGTCTTCGTATCGATCAGACGGTAGTCTTGAAAGATCATGCCGATCTTGCGCCGCATATAGGGCACGTGTTTTTCGTAAAGTCCGGTGATGTCGAAGTTATTGAGCAGGATCTTACCGGAAGACGTCTTTTCTTCGCGCGTCAACAATTTGACGATCGTCGACTTGCCTGCTCCGCTTTCACCGATGACGAACACGAACTCGCCGTCCGCAATCGAAAAAGAGACATCTCTTAATGCGACGACGCCATTCGCGTATCGTTTCGACACGCGGACGAAATTAATACTGTCAGCCATGTGTGTGAGCGGCTTCGTTCAGCCGCCTTTTACCACTTTCCGCCGCCGGAAAAGGCGGTACCTTGTTTTTCCAGGTATTTTCTAACCATCGCCGCCAGTTTAAACAAGACGGCATCGTCAAAGTTTCTAAGGTCGAGACCGGTGATTTTCTGAACCTTGTCGAGACGATAGACGAGTGTGTTTCTGTGGACAAACAACTGACGGCTCGTTTCACTGCCGTTCAGGTTGTTTTCAAAGAATTTTTGAATCGTCAGGAGCGTCTCGTTGTCGAGTGCTTCATAGGCACCCGGTCGGAAGACTTCGGACAAAAACATGTGACACAGGGTCGGCGGCAACTGATAAATCAGACGGCCAAGACCCAGTTTGTCATAGCGCATGATATAAGATTCACTCTCGAAGATGCTGCCGACCGTCAACGCAAGTGATGCTTCGCGGTAGCTCTTCGCTGTCTCTTTCAAGGTCTCGGCAGGCAAGCCGATGCCGATATAGACCTTCGGCATCTCTTCGTCATTCAATGTATCGAAGATGCGCTGCGCCAGCTGATCGACCGACTCGCCCTGATCCTCGCTTTCGTCAAGTTCGAGCAAGACGACGATATTTTCTTCATCCATCGGCAGGATATAATCCTTGCCCCAGCTTTCCAGCGCTTCTTTCAGCGTATCGACATACGACTGAGCATTGCCGTCTTCAAACTGAATCAAGAAGGCCTGACGACGCGTCGAATAGAGGACTTTATGCTCTCTCGCTTTGAGCGGGATATCCCCAGGCAATTCGTTTTCCAAAAGGACGTTCTTCAAGAAAGCGAGCCTTCCTGCTTCGGAATCGCGTTCCTTCAACTCCGACTTCAGATAGCGCAAGATGAGCTCCAGATAGTTGCGGCTCGTCTCATCGGTGCCGTCGATGTAGGCAGCAAAAGGACCTGCCTCCGCATGTTCAAGCATCGCATACGTTCTATTGCCGGCCGAGATCAGGAGTTCACCGACTTCACCGAGTTCAGTAAAGTGCTCATCCTTTTTGCCTTCCTGACTCTTTTCCGTGCTGACCACGACCATACCGTCACGATTGATTACACCTGCCGGACGGTCCAAAAACTTGGCTACTTCCTCTATTAAGTATCTGACTTCTTCCATAAAGCCATTATCCTCCGTATTTCTTTGCGTTTAACATTCACGGTCGACATACTGTACGGCCATGTCAGCGCTATATTATGCCGTTATAAATCCTTCTATCAAGCCTTTGGCAAGACTTTCAACGTCCATCAGCCAGATCACACGACCACTCACCCTGATCAATCCGTCTCTTTCCATCGAGATCAATTCTCTGGAAAACGACGGACGCGGCATCGCGAGAAGTCTTGAGACGACTTCCTTCGAAACAGGTAATTCAACGGCGTGCGTAGAGATGACGCGCGACGCTTCTTCGAATGTCTGGCCATTTTGTTCAAGCTGATCGTGCAAAAGATCGAGCAGATAGCTTGCAATCTTTTGTCTCAGACTTTTCTGGGACAAAAGATTAATGCGTCTTTTCTGAGCCGTCAGGCGATCCGAGAGCACACGCATGAAATTATGTAACAGCTGTGCGCTTTTCGAGATCATGGCCAGCAGCTGCTCTCTCGATAAAAACACGAGTTTGGAATTGGTTACCGCTTCGAACGTCGTCTGGTATTTTTTTCTCGTTGCAAAGACGAGATCTTCACCAAACATCTCAAGTGGGCCGTATAAATTAATAGTGGTAAATTCTCCGGAGCTGGAATGCTTTTGCTCGGCGATCTGACCTTCCAAGATCACATAAACGCCGCGCGCCGTACTTCCTTCCTCCGCTATCACTTCACCTTTCCAGACCGTCCTAATGTTGGTAGTGCTACAAAAGTCGTGATACAACTCATGCGTCAACCCCTCCAACAAGGCGGTCGAACCAAGGATGTCGCAGATTCTTTTCATAAACCCTCACTTCATTCAGGTATTGTTACACAGAATAGCAAATGTTACGGTTGCTAACAACCGTCGCAGAGGACACAAAAGACCGATTTGCGGCGTTTTTTGTTGCGTATACGTTACGTTTTGCGGTCAATTATGGCGAACTAGCGAATGAAGTTCGTCCACTCCCGGGGCTCCGGTTCCGGCAACGAGATACCAGCCTTTTCGCCGGCCTTCTGAAGTTTCAACAAATAGGCGATATTCGCACCGAGCCGACGCATCGTCTGCATGCCTTCCAGATCCCTCTTCACTTCTTCCGCTGTGCTTCCGTGCACCTGATTCCAGTACTGTGAAGTCGCAATGATCATGTTGCTGATCGAAAAGTATTTGTTCAGACGATCAAAAGCGGCTGTTGCACCACCGCGTCTGCAAGACACGACTGCTGCTCCCACCTTTCCTACCATCTTACGACCGCCTGCAAAAAACAGACGATTCAAAAACGACGTTATGGCACCCGATGGACCAGCGTAATAGACGGGAGAGCCGACAACGAGCCCATCCCATTCATCTGCGCTCAAAAGCAGTCGGTTCACCTCATCGTCAAAAACACACGTTTCTTCTCTTTCGCAATAACCGCAATCCGTGCAGTCAGGAACACCTCGCTTACCGAGCCATATGATTTCGCTTTCTACACCCTCTTTTTCAAGCGCAAAAGCCACCTCAGACAAAGCTGTATAAGTGCATCCCTTCTGGTTGGGACTGCCGTTAATTAAGATAATCTTCATGGAAACCACACTCCAAATGTTACCGGTTCGACATTACACGAGGATAGACATAACGATCCTTCCCACGCGTGCTCTTACCATATTCGATCGCCAGCGTCGGACAGCGGTGCAGGCACTTCAGGCAGTGCTCGCATCTATCTTTCACCCATTGTGGATGTCCATCAATCAGCCGAATCGCACCGACTGGGCATCCTTTAACGCATATACCGCAACTGTTACATCGATTGGTCGCAGTGAAGCGACGTGTCTTGGTATGCATCTGATAAAGCCAACGTGCAGGAATGCCAACATACTTCCACCAGGACTCACTTGCATAAGTCCCGACATTTGAAACTATACTTTCAATGATTTGCTCGAATGCCTGATCAGCACCGGCCAGCAATTTATCGACTTCCGCCTGTTTCGGCATTTTATAGAACACGATGTAATTCGTTAGCATAGATATATGATGAGTCAGCACGGTTGCATTCGAAGCCGCTTCACGTACCGTATGATCTGCGCCACCGGCCATTCTTCCGGACGTGAAGACAACATGCAATACGTCATCGCTTTGGAACGTTGAACGTCGCAAACAATTCAGTACGATCTCAGGTGCTGAAAAATAATAGACAGGAGTCACAACAACGGTGCGTTCGCCGTGGCGCGTGTCAATCAAGGTCGACGCCTCGATCGGCGCAATTTCCTCGCCAAGCTGTTCTGCCAGCGTCTTGGCTACATGTTCACTATTGCCCGTCGCACTAAAGTACCAGACCATAT
>DUQI01000044.1 GCA_012837885.1 Fastidiosipila sp. | reverse complement strand
GAGCAGCTCAGCCGCCATCTTCTCCGTGAACCAGGGATAAATGCTTAATGCGATCAACGACTTGAAATCGGCAGGAATCGGCGAAAACGGTTGAAAATTGCTAAAGACATCCAAGACGTCTTTTTCAATTCTCTGTCGTAGTGAAGATCAACACAACGTATCGACCAAGCTTCGCGTTTCCTCTATACCCACTGTACAAATTTATTATAAAGAATGTTGATATATTTTGCCATAACCAATATTTAGTTTGTTAAGTTTTGCAACAACCCGACATTTTTGGCGTAAAAATACCGGAGCCGCCATGTGGCGGCTCCGACTCTAAACATCCGATATATGTTTCCGTCTTACACGGTCGTCGGTGTCATGTGCGCTTTATCTTCCCTCTGCTTCAAGGCCGACTGGGCAGCCGCGAGCTTCGCGATCGGGACTCTGAACGGGGAGCAGGACACGTAATTGAAGCCAAGCTCCTGACAGACTTCGATCGAGCTCGGATCACCACCGTGCTCACCACAGATACCGATCTTCAGTTCCGGCTTCGTCTTTCTGCCGAGTTCACAGCCGATTTCCATCAGCTTGCCGACGCCTGCTCTGTCGAGTCTGGCTGTCGGATCGTTCTCGAAGATACCCTCGTTGTAGTACGTCTCGAGGATCTGACCGGCGTCATCTCGGGACAGACCGTAGGTCATCTGAGTCAGGTCGTTCGTGCCGAAGCTAAAGAAGTCAGCGTGCATCGCGATGCGATCGGCCGTGAGACATGCTCTCGGAATCTCGATCATCGTACCGACCTGGTAGTCGAGCTTCTTACCGCTCTCCCTGATCACTTCGTCGGCACGCTTGACGATCACGTCTCTGACAAACTCGATCTCTTTTTCTTCCGAGACGAGCGGAATCATGATCTCCGGGATCACCGGGTACTCATCGGTCGTCACTTCGAGCGCAGCTCTAATGATCGCCTCGGTCTGCATTATGGCGATCTCCGGATAGGAGATGGCGAGACGCAGGCCTCTGTGACCAAGCATCGGGTTGATCTCGTGCAGATCGTTGATGATATTTTGCAGCTTCTGCTCTTCCATACCGAGCTCTTCGGCCAGGGCTTTCACCTGCTCCGGCTCACTCGGCAAGAACTCATGCAGCGGCGGGTCGAGGAGACGGATCGTCACCGGCAGACCCTTCATCGCTTCAAAGATACCGACGAAGTCGTCCTTCTGGATCGGCAGGATCTTGGCGAGTGCCTTCTCTCTCGCTTCGACGTCTCGCGCCACGATCATCTGGCGGAAGGCGAAGATGCGGTCGGCTTCAAAGAACATATGCTCCGTACGCGTCAGACCGATGCCTTCAGCGCCGAGCGTTCTCGCCGTCGTCGCGTCGGCCGGTGTATCGGCGTTCGTTCTGATCTTCATCGTTCTGAACTCATCCGACCACTCCATGATCTTCTTGAAGTCGTCCGTCAGTTCGGCTTTCTGCGTCTCGATCTGGCCTTCATAGACGTTACCGGAGGTACCGTCGAGCGAAATCCAGTCGCCGCTCTTGAAGACCTTGTCACCGATCGTCAGCGTACCGGCTTTTTCATCGATCTTACATTCGGAAGCACCCGACACACAGCAGGTACCCATGCCGCGGGCCACGACGGCCGCGTGGCTCGTCATACCGCCGCGCGAGGTCAAGATACCGGCCGACACGTTCATGCCCTGGATATCCTCGGGGCTCGTCTCGGTTCTCACCAAAATGACCTGTTTACCGTTCTGGTGCTCTTCATACGCTTCGTCGGCCGTGAAGGTCACGATACCGGTCGCCGCACCAGGGGAAGCCGGCAGACCTTTGGCAAGCGGTGTCGCCTTGGCCAGTGCGTCCGGATTGAACGTCGGATGCAGGAGAGCATCGAGCTGGCTCGGATCGATCTTCAGCAGGGCATCTTCCTTCGAGAGCATGCCGGATTCGACCATATCGACCGCGACTCTGAGCGCCGCCGTCGCCGTACGCTTACCGGAACGCGTCTGGAGGACGTACAGTTTGCCGTTTTCAATCGTAAACTCGAGGTCTTGCATATCGCCGTAGTGCTGTTCGAGGCGCTCCGCGATATCGTGGAACTCCTGATAGACTTCCGGCATCAGGTCGTTCAGATGGTCGATCGCCTCCGGTGTTCTGATACCGGCGACGACGTCTTCGCCCTGCGCGTTCATCAGGTACTCACCGTACAGCTGGTTTTCACCGGTCGCCGGGTTTCTCGAGAAGGCCACGCCGGTACCGGACGTCTCGCCCATGTTACCGTAGACCATCTCCTGCACGTTGACCGCGGTGCCCCAGTCGCCCGGGATACCGTGCATGCGGCGGTAGTAGATCGCTCTTCGGTTGTTCCAGGAACGGAACACGGCTTCGATCGAGAGTAACAGCTGCTCGGTCGGATCCTGCGGGAACGCTTCGCCCTTATGCTCTTTATAGATTTCAAGGAAACGGTCGGCGACTTCCTTCATATGCTCGTCCGTCAGATCGGTATCGAGTTTCGCGCCTTCTCTCTCCTTGATTCTTTCCAGTTCTTCTTCGTAATGATCCTTGCTGATCTCCATGACGACGTCCGAGAACATCATGATGAAACGGCGGTAGCTGTCATAGGCGAATCGCGGATTATCGGTCAGCTTAGCCAGACCTTCGACGACTTCCTTATTCAGACCGAGGTTTAAGATCGTATCCATCATGCCGGGCATCGACGCTCTGGCACCGGAACGAACCGACACGAGGAGCGGTTTTTCGGGATCACCGAACACCTTGCCCGAAAGCTGTTCCTGCTTTTTCAACGCTTCCAGAATCTGCTCTTTGACTTCCGGCGCAATCTCCTGGCCGTCGTCATAGTATTTGTTGCACGCCTCCGTCGTCACGGTGAAACCACCCGGAACCGGCAGGCCGAGCGAGACCATCTCAGCCAGGTTCGCTCCCTTACCGCCGAGCAGGTTTCTCATCGTCGCATTACCTTCAGCGAACATATAAACGTACTTTGTCATCTATTCCTCCTAACATTGCTTAAGCGTCCATCGCTTGCATTTGTCAAATCGTTGCCTGAGATCTTACTCAGGTGTTATAAAAAAACGATCCCCCCATCAGGGAAGATCGAATTTGCCTGCAAAATATGCGTCAAGCCGATCGATCGGCAGACGCTCCTGCTGCATCGTGTCACGCTCTCTAACCGTCACCATATGGTCTTCCAGCGAATCGAAGTCGAACGTCACGCAGTAAGGCGTGCCGATTTCGTCTTGACGGCGGTACCGCTTACCGATCGACTGGCGGTCATCAAACTCACACGTAAACTGCTTCGTCAGCGACTCAAAGACCGGCATTGCCGCTTCACTCAGTTTGGCCGACAACGGCAACACGGCGACCTTGACGGGCGCGAGCGCCGGCGAGAAGCGAAGTACCGTTCTCTTTTCACCGTTTTCCAGCGTCTCTTCGTCATACGCATCGGCCAATACGGCGAGCAGTAGACGGTTCACGCCGAGCGACGGTTCGACGACGTACGGAACGTACTTTTCGTTTTTCTGCGGATCGAAATAGCTAAGATCCTGACGGCTATGTTCCATATGCTGCTTCAGATCGTAGTCGGTGCGGTTCGCAATACCCCAGAGCTCACCCCAGCCGAACGGATACAAAAACTCGATATCGGTCGTCGCCTTCGAGTAAAAGGACAGCTCTTCCGGACCGTGGTCACGTAAGCTGAGATGTTCTTTTCTAAGTCCGATATCCAAAAGCCACTGGAAACTCGCCTCGCGCCAGTAGTCGAACCATTCCATATCGGTTCCCGGCTCGCAGAAAAACTCGAGTTCCATCTGCTCGAACTCACGCGTCCTGAAGATGAAGTTCCCCGGCGTGATCTCGTTTCTAAAACTTTTGCCGATCTGAGCGATGCCGAACGGGATCTTCTTTCTGGATGTCCTCTGCACATTCAAAAAGTTGACGAAGATGCCCTGTGCCGTCTCGGGGCGTAGGTACAAGGTCGATTGACTTTCTTCGGTCACACCTTGGAACGTCTTGAACATCAGGTTGAACTGACGGATATCGGTGAAATCGCGCTTTCCGCAGGACGGACAGGCGATCGCTTCGGACTCGAGGAGCGCTTTCAGTCCGGCCTCATCGACATCGCCGAGATCACGCGGTTCACCGCGTTTTTCCAGCTCGTTTTCGATCAATTGGTCGGCGCGGTATCTCGCCTTACACGCTTTACAGTCGATCATCGGATCGGAAAAACCACCGACATGACCGGAAGCGACCCAGACTTCGGGATTCATCAGAATCTGCGCATCGATACCGACATTAAAAGGGCTGGTGGTGACAAAACGCTTCCACCAGGCAAGTTTCAGGGATAACAAAAGCGCACTGCCGTAGGGACCGTAATCCCAGGCATTGGCCAGCCCGCCGTAGATCTCGGAACCGGAATAGACGAACCCGCGATTCTTCGCGAGCGCGACCAATCTATCCATATCGAAATCGCTCGGGGTAAGTCGTTTGGCGTCAGGCATCAGTTTTTATCGTCCTCCGCCTCTTCTTCTTCATTCTCGGTCGCGTCGACGAACTGGATAAACTGGCGAGCCAGTTCATCGGCATCCATCGTCGTGAACGTATCGTTATCAAATGAATTGATCGCCCGCACCAGGGTCTGCTCATCGACATCGACGATCCGTCTCGTCTCTTCCAACAGTTCCTGCGCACGTTTTTCTTCCGCGTCTCTTTCCGCCTGCAAAATAGCCGCCTCGATTTCGGGGCGCAGCGGAATGAACGGTTCCAATTTACCTTTTCTGTATTCGACCTTATCGCGGTCGATCTCTTCCGCGGCGAGCGAGACGAAATTCGGTGTCTCGGACTCGACCATCGGGTTCGCGCCGCCCGTCAGTTGACGCGCTCTTTTCGCTGTGAGCATCGTCAGGACATAGCGGTTCTCCGCTTTCGGCAGTAGTCGTTCGAGTGGTGGATCAATGAGCATAAAATTAACACTTCTCCTTAAGCGCGCAATCGCGCTACATTTTAGCACACGACAAAACGTGCGACAATTGAAAAATCGCGTGAAATCAGCCTCTTACAGTATCATTTGAGGCCACGTTATGCAACCTGTGTAAGCCAGGCGGCAATCGACCGGCAGACTTCGTATGATTGACGAAACAAACAGGTCAATAAAATGACGAATCGCGCTTATGTTACTGGAACATCGCAGTCAGATGACGACTAGGTACCGCTCTTCTTATTTCCACTGACCGGACGTGATCTTCGCCGCGATATCGGTCAGGCGCTTGGCACGATGCTGTTCAGCCGCATAGATCGCGAGAATCGTCTCGATCGTGTCCGGGATACGCTCGTTCACGATAATGTAATCGAACTTCGGCGCTTCCATAATCTCGAGCATCGCCTGCTCCAGACGTTCCTCGATCTTATCGTCCGGATCGGTGCCGCGCATTCTAAGCCTCTGTTCCAACGAACGGATCGACGGCGGCATCAAAAAGATGGTGATCGCATCCGGCAGTTTGGCGACGACTTCATGCGCCCCCTTGATCGTGATGTCCAGGATGACGTCGGTGCCCTCTTCACTCATCTCGAGAATCGGTTTCGCCGGCGTGCCGTAATAATGATCGAGATACGTGTCGTGTTCCAGAATCTCGCCCGATGCGATCATCGCTTCGAACGTCGCTTTATCGGTAAACAGATAATCGACGCCGTGGCGCTCTTCGCCTCGGGGCGGACGCGTCGTCATCGACACCGAGTGGAGCATGCCCATGCGCACCTTCAACAATTCATTGATGATCGTGTCCTTCCCCACTCCGGACGGTCCGGAGATACAGAGGATCAGTCCTTTGACTTTCTCATCCATCCGATACTTCCTCGCTGTTGATCTCGCTCGTCAACTCCTCCGGTTCGATCGTCGACAACACGATATGATCCGAGTCCATGATCAGGACCGACCTCGTCCTCTTGCCGCTCGTCGCGTCGATCAGGGTGCCTCTTTCTCTCGCATCCTGGATCAGACGGCGCACCGGAGCGCCTTCCGCTCCGATCACGGCGATCAGGCGAGCTTTCGATACGGCGTTGCCGAAGCCTATAGGTAAAAACGGTGTCTCATTCAATATTTTGTACCTGCTCCCGTATTTGTTCGATGATATGTTTCAGATCGAGTGCCAGACGGTTGATTTTCTCCGCCCCCTTGGCCGCGATCGTATTCGCCTCTCGATTCATCTCCTGGGCTAAAAAGTCGAGCCGTTTGCCGACCGCCCCTTTTTCGTTTAAAGCATCGGCGAAGCTTCTGACATGGCTTTTCAGTCGGACATATTCTTCATCGATCGCCTGCCGATCGATCAAAAGCGCCACTTCTGCCGCAAGCCTCTGCCCCGGATAGTACTCTTCCATCTGTTCGCCGAGCAGCGTCTCGATTCTCTCTTTCAACTTCTTTTCGAGATAAGCCGGTGCGGCTTCCATCTCGGTCGCCATCTCCTCTAGGGTCGCTTCCATCTGGCTCAAAAGCGCCTGCAGATTATCACGCAACGCGCTTCCCTCTTCGGCTCTCATATGCGAAAGGTGTTCGAGCGCCAGATCGAGTGCAGAAATGAGCACCTCCTGCATCGACTCATCGGCACGCTCCGGAGGTTTCGCTGCAAAGACGCCGTCCAATTGTGCCAGGACAGCCGCCTTATTGAAGATGATCGTACCCGTCATCTCCTGCAGTTCCTTCAGCCCCTGAAACGCTGTCTCAGCCGCCTCGCGATCGAAATGGAGATGGCCGTCGTCGTTTCTGGCCGATTTAAAATAGACACTTATGTCGAGTTTGCCACGCGAAAGACGTGCTTGGATCGTCTTTCTAAGCGCCGGCTCAAACGCGTGGAAAGCAAACGGTAGGCGAAAATTCATGTCGAGGTAGCGGTGATTGACACTCTTGATCGCGATCGAGACGGTCCCTTTGTCGGTCGTCACTTCACCTTCACCGAATCCGGTCATGCTGTTAATCATGGGCGGCAAACCTCCTTCACCTCATCCATTATATACGAAGCGTTTCGCCGTCGAAGATCAATAACGGCGTGAATTGAAGCTGATCGGACGCCGTATTAACATACTGGACGCCGTCCAATTCGTGGATCAACGGCCCTTCCGTATGCACGTGACCATGCAGGCAGAGTGTCGCCCCCGACTCTTTGATCAGATCGGAGAGCGGCGTTTTCACCTTCGTTTTACCGAGCGGCGGATAGTGACTGACGGCGATCAAAAGATCGCCTTCTTGCATCCTCGCTTTGGCGTCGGAGAAAGCCAATTCAAAACGAAGCAACTCACGTCGGTATAAGCTCTCGGCTTCTTCCGGATCCTGGCTCTCTGTCGGCAGTTCCCAGCCGCGGCTTCCGGCCAAAAAGACGCGCGGCATCACCTGCAGCGCTTTATAACGCATGAAGGTCAGCGACTCGATCTTCTCTTTGGCGAGCACCTTTTCCATCTTGGCGACCGTGCTCCACCAGTAATCGTGGTTACCGCGAAGCAGGATCTTTTGACCCGGCAGGTTCGCCAGATAGCGTAGATCGGCGACTGCGTCTTCGAGTTTTGTCGCCCACGAGATATCGCCGGCGATCAAGACGACGTCATCGGCGGCGACGGCTTTCGTCCAGTTCGCCGTCAACCGGTTGACATGATCGTGCCAGCCGGGACCGAACACATCCATCGGTTTGTCCGAGGAAAATGATAAATGCGGATCGGACAGGGCAAAAAGTCTCATGTCTCATCTCCGTGAAAATGATCGTAGACGGCTTTCGCAATATGCTCACTGATCCCTTTTTCGAGCATCTCCTCGATACTCGCTTTCTCGATCGCACCGAGCGTACCGAACGCCGCCATCAACTGTTTTCTCCTCGCCGGCCCTATCCCCGGGATCGTCTCCAGCGTCCATCTTGTCTGTCGTTTCGTCGTCACCTGTTTTCTAAGCCTTCCCGCAAAACGGTGCGCCTCATCCTGAATCGCCGTCAAAAGCCGCCAGATCGCGATCTTTTCGGCACGGTCAGGGTCGCCGTCGGTAACACTCAATTCATGGATCACGCCGTCACTCGTGACGAGTCCTCTCGTGCGGTGTTTTCTATCCTTGACGATACCGGCGACCGGGATACCAAGGTCTTTGACGAGTGGCACGATGCTCGCGACATGCCCTTTACCGCCGTCGATTAAGATCAAGTCCGGTTTGTCGCCGAACGATTTGTCGTCGAGACGATTCAGACGTCTGCTGATCACCTCTCGCATCGACTCGTAGTCATCGCCGCCTTCGCCCTGCACGATTTTGAAATGACGGTACGATTTTCGTTCCGGCTTGCCACCGGAGAACACGACCATCGACGCCGTGCGGTCGACACCGCCCAGATGCGATACGTCGTATGCCTCAATCCGATCGAGTCCCTGCGGCTGGTCGACAAGTTCGGCGAGTCTTTTCAGCGTCTCCGTGATCTGGGTCGCACCGCCACCGCCCAAAAGCGTATGGCGGACGAGATTCTGTCTTGCGTTCTCGTTCGCAAAGTTGAGAAGCTGAGCCTTTTCTCCTCGTTGCGGAGCCAAAAGCTGGACGCGTCTTCCCTTCAACTCGGAAAGACTGGACGCGAGCGCCTCCTTGTCAGAAAGTTCGAGCGGCAGCAAGATCTCGGCCGGGATAAACGGCACGGTGATGTAGTGCTGCGCAATGAAGGCGGAGACGATCGCTTCTTTTTCATCGCCTTTAGCGAAGAAAAACGGCACGACGCGGATCGCCCGCCCCTCTCTCACCTCGACCTTGATCAGGCAGGACTCGACTTCGTTCGCCGCGAGACCGAGCACATCCCGATCCGTCTTATCAGCGATCACGACATGCTGCGTCTTTAGAAGTTTTTCCAGAGACTGCAGCCGATCGCGCCAGTGCGCCGCCTCTTCAAAACGCAGATCGTCGGACGCTTCGAGCATCTTGCCGCGGATTCCTTTCAAAAGATCGTCATAGCGACCTTCGAGGAAGCGGCAGACGTCTCGAATCACCGCACGATACGCCTCGGCCGACACATCGCCGCGGCAGGGACCGATGCAGCGGCCGATATAGTAATTCAGGCAGGGGCGCTCCTTGCCGATGTCGCGCGGGAACACACGCTTACATGTTTTGAGTGGAAAGATCTCATGCAGCGACTTCAAGGCGAAATAGAGATCGCCCGACAGATACGGACCGTAATAGCGGGCACCTTCTTTCACATCCGGCTCGATGTGAAACTTCTTCATCACCCGGGGATACATCTCCTGCCAGGTGACACAGATATACGGGTATTCGCGGTCGTCTCGGAGCAAGACATTGTATTTCGGATCGTACTCCTTGATCAGGTTGGCTTCGAGAATGAATGCCTCCATCTCATGCTTCGTAACGACGTACTCAAAATCGGCGATATGAGAGATTAGAGCTAGGACTTTTTTGTCACCTTCCGGTCTCGCTGAAAAATAAAAGCTCAGTCTGGCTCTCAGATTGCCGGCTTTGCCGACATAAATAACAGAACCCGAACTGTCCTTCATCAGGTACACCCCGGGTTCTTCTGGTATCAAATCGAGGCGAACATCAGGTCGCTTCGGCATTTTACTCTCTTTACTGATCCTTGTCCGCCTGTTCCAGGTAGTTCGTCACCGCTTCGAGCGCAGCCTCTTCATCTTCACCATCGACCGAGACGACCAGTTCATCACCGTCGATCATGCCGAGTGACATCACACCGAGAAGACTCTTCGCGTTGGCGCGGCGTTCATCCTTACCGAGAAAAATACTAGCCCGAAAAGCGGACGCTTTCTGAGTCAGCAATGCCGCCGACTTCATCTGCCAATCGTCATCACAACGAAAAATAACTGTTTTTGTGACCATTTGTACCTCCGTCCAGCCCGTTAAGCTTGCTCAAAGTATAGCCGTCCTAAAAAAAGCTTGTCAATTCGCCAAGATCCCCAGTCAGGCACGTATAACGGTGCTTTTTCTATGCACTATGTCCACACTCCAGTGCCATTTGCCACATTGCCTCTCCCGTATCAGGGTAGTAACCGGGCTGGGCGCGGACTAAACGAAACCCCGATTTGACGTAAAGCGCTCGTGCCGCCTCGTTCCCGTAGCGCACTTCCAAGATGATCTGTTCCACTTCCGGTTCTTGCGCGACACGCGCGACGAGTGCATCGATCAGGGCTTGACCGGCACCGAAGCGACGCGCCTCTTCCAACACCGCGATATTTAAGAGCTCGACCGTATCACCTAAAAAACGTGATGAAAGAAAGCCGATGATCCGCTCGTCTTGCACCGCGACGAGCCAGAGCCAGGATGGTTCAGAAAGCCAGTCGCGAATCGAGTCGAGTGACCACGGGCTCGGTAACGATCGCTCGTGGATCCGGTGGATGATCTTCGCATCCGCCTTTTTCGCCTCGCGTACGATCACTTGTCTTTGGCCATCCGTTCAGCCTGAGTCGGCGCTGCATAAAACGGCCGCACCGACGTCAGATCCATCCCCTGACCGCGAGCCTCATATTTACGCTCGGCGAGCAGGGCCAAGCGGAAGGCGTCGGGCCAGCGCTCTTCGCTGACCTCGAGATCCACGATATCCAAAAGCGGTGCCAGAATCGGCGCACCGTTTCCGAGTAAACGAATTTTTCTATCCGAAAAGTCTTTGTGAATCGTTGTTGCGAGCACATCCGCTGTCGTCTGCTGATCGTCGAAGACGGAGTCGTCTCCCATGTAGCCACCGACAAACAGTCTGCCGCCTCTGGCATCGAGTAAAGAAAACTCCAGAACGTTATCCTCACTCGTCATCGCCTGCAACGTCGAGACAGTGATCAAGGGCGTGCTCGTGCTGTGTACGAGCCCCAGCGCCGTCGACAAGGCGATCCGGATACCGGTGTAGGAACCGGGGCCGTTTCCGACGGCGATCAGGTCGATCGCGGAAAAAGTAATCTCATTTCTTTTTAGGATTTCATCGATCGCCGGCATCAGTCGCTCGGAGTGCGTCTTCTCGCTAAAGCTCTCGATCTTATCAATGAGCTGCCCGTTTTCGGTCAATGCGATCGACAAGGCCTTCGTCGCCGTATCAAAACTCAAGATCAGCACGCGGATCTCCTTTCGGGAACAAAAGCTCGATCGAACGGACGTTGTCATCATCACTTTCGATAGACCGCTCGATCTTCACGCGGATCGTCCGTTCCGGCAACGCGTCTTCGACGATATCGGCCCACTCGATCAAGGAGACATGGTCGCCTTCGACCAGATCGTCAAAACCGAGATCGAACCATTCGTCGGCGCCGCCCAGGCGGTACGCATCGAAATGATAAAAACCGTAGGTGCCGCCGTTTTTATCGTAGCTGCGAAGCAAGGTAAAGGTCGGACTCTGCATCTCGCCTTCAGCGCCGAGCGCCTCTTTTAAACCTGAAGCAAAGACGGTCTTGCCGCTGCCGAGATCGCCGTAGAGGGCTAAACAATCGCCCGCGTGAAGCACGCGGGCGATCTCAAAAGCCAAAGTCTTCGTCTCCTCCGGGCTCTTCGTGATCAACAAGGTCGGTTGCATCAACGCCGTTCGTAGACCATCTCGCCGCCGATCATCACGAGATCGGGCGTCGTCCTAAAGTCAAACGGATCGCCGGACAGGACGAGTATGTCGGCGGCATAACCGTGCGCCAGGCGGCCGTGCGTCTCTCCGGCATCGGAGCAGAGCGCGGCATTACTGGTGATCGCCGCCAGCGCCAGATATTCCGGCATGCCGGCGCGGATCGCCATGGCGGCCGTGACCGGCAGATACTCAATCGGGATCACCGGATGGTCGGTCGCGATCGCGACCGGAATACCGGTCTCGGCCAAAAGTGCCGGATTCTTGATCGACTGACGGTTCACTTCCGGTTTGCTTCGATCGGTCATCAGGGGGCCGGTGATGATGCCGACTAGTTTCCCCTTACCGGGTTCGCCTTTGCCGAACTCGTCGCCTCTGTGCGTCTCGTAATAACGCTTCAGGATGTCGGCGATCAGATAACCTTCCGTACAGTGATCCAGGGTGAAGCGAAGGCCGTAGGCATCGGCCAACCGCATCGCAGTCAGGATGTCATCCATACGGTGGGCGTGGATCTTGATCAGGCGCTCACCGGTCAAGACAGGCAACAGGGCTTCCCACTTCGCCTCGGGCTTCGTCTCGTCCGGTTTTGTTTCCTTTTGTTTTTTGTACCACAGCGCTTCGTCGAGTGCGCGTCTGAAATGCGCGGCCGACGACATGCGGGTCGCCGGGCTCTTTTCACTCTGGCCGTAGACACTCTTCGGGTTCTCACCGAAGGCGGCTTTCATCGCCGGTTTTTCACGGATCAGCATGTCTTCGACGGTGCGGCCGTGCGTATGGATATGGGCGAACGTACCGCCGATCACATTACCGCTGCCGGGACCGGTCATCACCGAGGTGATGCCGAAGCGCGCCGCTTCACCGACCGCGACGTCATCCGGGAAAATGCTGTCGACGGCATTCAGATCGGGCGTGATCGGATCGGTCAGTTCGTTACCGTCATGACCTTCCCAGCGCAATCCGCTGTTGAACACACCGAGATGGCAGTGCGCATCGATCATGCCGGGCATGACGACGCGACCGAAGGCATCGAAGTACTGGGCACCGTTCGCCGCGTCGGCCGGACAGGAGCCGTGGCCGACCTGCTGAATGATCCCGTCGTCGACCAGCAAATAACCCCTTTCCGGGCTGTCCGGCGTCATCGTCAAAAGTTTTGCGTTTTCGATCAGAAGTTTCATAACTGCCTTTCTTAGAAAACAAAGCCGGAATGCTCCGGCCTTGTCTGAATCGTCCCTTTGCTTAACGCTTCGAGAACTGGGATGCTTTTCTCGCCTTCTTGAGTCCCGGCTTTTTTCTTTCCTTGACTCTCGAGTCGCGGGTCAAAAAGCCCTCGCTCTTCAAAATCGCTTTGTACTGCTCTTCGTCGGCCAACACGAGGGCTCTCGCGATGCCGTGACGGATCGCGCCGGCCTGACCGGCGACGCCGCCGCCTTTAACGTTCACCTTGATCGTGAAGAGTGTCGTCGCGCCGACCGCGTTCAGCGGCTGACGCACGATGTACTTCATCGTATCGATCGGCAGGTACTCGTCGAGCGGTTTGTCGTTGATAATGATGTCGCCGTTACCGGGCATCAGACGGACGCGGGCGATCGACTGCTTTCTTCTGCCTGTCGCCGCGTATACAGTGGTGTTCTTACTCATCTCTTACTCTCCTTTACGCGTCGAAGCTCAGTTCGACCGGCTGTTGCGCCTGATGCGGATGCTCCGCGCCGGCGTATACTTTCAGTTTGCGAAACATCTGTCTGCCGAGGGCGTTCTTCGGCAGCATGCCTCTGACGGCGGCCTCGATGATGCGGATCGGATGGGTCTTCATCATATGGGCGTAGGTCGTCTCTTTCAGACCACCCGGATAACCGGAGTGACGGCGGTAGAGCTTTTGCTCCGCCTTATTGCCCGTGACTTTCACCTTCTCGGCGTTGATCACGACGACGAAGTCGCCCATATCCTGGAACGGCGAAAATTCCGGTTTGTTTTTGCCTCTGAGTACGGCCGCGATCTCACTCGCCAGACGCCCCAGTACTTTTCCTTCTGCGTCCACGACGTACCAGGCTTTGGCCTCGCTGTCGGGTTTCGCGACGAATGTTTTCATGGCTGTCTCCTTGTTCTCATTTATAATCTATCGTTACTCATAAAAAAGCCCGCCGTTTAGCGCGCAAGCAACACTATAGCGGGCGATTTATGACTTGTCAACTACTTTTTTAGATTAGATCAACGATACGGCGGATTTCTCCACTGATCTCGAATATCCTTCATTTCTCTAAGCTTCCTCGCCGCTTGTCTTCGCTTTCTCGCTCTGACCTTACGTCGATGCTCGATTAAGAGATAGATCATGATCACCAGGAGTAAGACGCCGACACCGGCCAGAATGAAGATAATGGTCGGATCGTACTTGTCGGCTTCGACGATAATTTCCGACGGAGGGAGCGTTTCATCCAACGCCGGCGGATCGGTGAAGGTGATTTCAGGATCCGTTTCGAGAGGCGTCTCTTCGGTCGCAGGCGGCGTCTCGATCGGTGCCGTCAACGGATTGGCTTCTCTGAAAACACGACCGCCTTCTTCCAACAGCGTACGCATCGGAATCGAAATGTTGACGGCACGCCCATCGACATTAAGGGTCGTATTTAAAAGTACGCCGATCAGGCGGCGGCCGTCCGGCGTCTGGCCGGAGGCGATAAGACAGTTGCCGGCACCAGGCGTCGTCCCCGTCTTGATCCCGTCGTACGACGTAAAATATTCGGAATCGAAGATATCGGCGCCATACTGCACGAGCATATTCGTGTTTCGCATGATCGCCCAGTCGCTGTTCGGATGCAGATTCGTCGGATCGAGCCGGACGTGACTCATGGAGACGAGTTGTCTGAACGTCTCGTTTTGCATCGCGTGACCGGCTAATATCGCCATGTCGCGCGCCGTCGAATAATGCTCGCCGCGGTCGAAGCCGGCCGGATTCGAGAAGATCGAACTGGTCGCTCCGAGTCCGTGCGCAAACGTCGTCATCTGTTCTGCAAAATCTTCGACCTTTTCTTCATGCGTCGTGCCGCTCGCATAGTTTTCGGCGAGCGTGTAGGCCGCATCATTGGCCGACATCACGAGCAGGGCGCGAAGCGCATCCCAGGTTGAGATCAGTTCGCCGTCTCGAAGGCCGACTTTAGCCGAGTTCGGGTCGGGAAATGTCGTGCCTTCGCTTGAGGCGACGACCATCTTGGCCGGATCGTAATCGGGATGCGTCAAGATGACCATCGCCGTAACGATTTTCGTCAAACTCGCGATGCGCAGTTTCTCATCGATATTATTTTGGACGAGTATCGTACCGGTGTCGGCGTCCATCACAAGATAGGCGGCCGCCTTGACATCGTCGATCCCGGGCCAGTACGCACTGACCGCACCGCCCAGAAGCGAGACGATCAGAATCATGAGAAGAAGGACTGTCGTCCTACGCTTCATAACCGGTACGGCCTCCCCTCGTCTTCCAGGCGACCCAGAGCGGGCTCGCCAGAGCCAGCGACGAATACGCGCCGGCGATGATGCCGACCATCAGTGGCAGCGCGAACTCGGCAATGCTGTCGATGCCGAAGATCGTGGCGAAAATAAACGCCACGGCGACGGCTGAAAAGGTTGCGACCGACGTATTGATCGAGCGGGTCAGCGACTGTCGGATCGACATATCGACCAGCTCGTCGAGCGGCATGCTGCCGTTCGTCAGTCGCACATTCTCCCGGATCCGGTCGTAGACGACAATCGTGTCATTGATCGAGAAACCGAGAATCGTCAAGACGACGGCGACCAGCGTCTCGTTCAGCGGCGTGCGCATCGCGACGAACACGAAGAAGGCGATGGTCACGTCGTGCAAGAGCGCGATCAGGGCCATCACGCCGGCCGATGGGCCGGAGATCGAGCGGAAGGAAAACCAGACATAGATAATGATCAGGACGGATGAGACCAAAATAGCCAGAATACCGTTCGTCAACATCTCGCGACCGATAAACGGTGCGACGAGATCGGACGAGACGAGCCGGACATTCAAGTCCGGAAACGACTTCGTCAGAGCGTCACTCAGTGCCTCCATCTCAGCCGGTAGCAATGCTTCGTTACCGGCGACCGAGATGATGAGTGTCGTGCGGTCATCGACGACCGACTCGGTCATCTGTGCCGTCACATTTTGACCGAGTGCTTCCTCGGCCGTATCTTCGGCATCTTGCAAACTCAAGTCACCAACATATTGATACGTGATAATGCTGCCGCCTCTGAACTGAATATCGAGGTTGATGCCAAACGTAAAAGACAGGATTAAGCCGATCACGATGATCGCGAGCGACACGCCGATAAAGACTTTGCGGTGCTTATAAAAACTAAACATGCTGCTCCACCTTGCCTTTCTTCTGACCGCCGTAAAGCCACGTGGACTGGAGACTGGGCCAGGTCGAAAGCGAGCCGATCATCAGGCGCGAGAGCCAGACGCCGGTGATGCCGTTCAGGATAACGCCGACGAGCAGCGAGTAACCGAACGAGAGCATCGTGCCGGAGCCGAAGATCATCAGGACGATCGCGGCGATCGCGACCGTCACGTTACCGTCCCAGACCGACGAGAACGCTCGTTCAAAGCCCTGCGTCAAGGCGAGCTTCAACGGCGCACCAGAACGGATCTCTTCTTTAATCCGCTCGGCGATGATGACGTTCGCGTCAACGCCCATACCGATCGACAAGATGATACCGGCGATACCCTGCAGCGTTAACGTCTGCTGCGGGATCGAGATCGCGAGCAAAATACCGGATACCTGCGCCAATAGGGAGAGACAGGCGACAAAACCGGGTAGACGGTAATAAAGAAGCATGAAGAGGCAGATCAAGGCGAACGCGACTGTGCCGGCCATCACCATGACACGCAGGGAGTCTTGCCCGAGCATCGGCGAGATCGTCGAGGAGGAAGTCGCTTCCAGCGCGAAGGGCAGGGCGCCGGCATTGATCGTCTGAGCCAGATCGTTCGCCGTCTCCGCCGTGAAATTCCCCTCGATCACGGCCTGACCACCGGAGATCACGGCCTGCACGACCGGATCGGAGATCAGGCGTTCATCCATATAGATACCGATCGACTGGCCGAGATACGTTCTCGTCGCGTCTTCAAACTTCTCGGCACCGGTCGCATTCAGCTCTAGTTGGACGAGCGGTACGTTATTCACCTGACTGACACCGAAACGCGCGTTTTGCACGTCGGCACCGGTCAAAAGCACCTGCCCGTCGGGCGAGCGAAACGTCAATAACGCCATCTGCCCCAATTCCTGAAGCGCCTGTTCCGGATTGAAGTCGACTTCATCCGAGCGCCACGGAAAGCGCACCGTGATCCGGTCGGAACCAGATCCGACGATCACTTCGCGATCCAGGATTTGCAGATCATCGAGTCGTTTGTTCAAGACACGTGAGGCGGCATCCATCTGTTCCGCCGTCACCTGCCCGTCGAAATCGCGCGGGGTAAAGACGGCTTCGACGCCGCCTCGAATATCGATGCCGAAGCGGATATCAGGGGCGCCTTTCAAACGAGACATGCCGACCCTTCCGGGAATCGGCAAGGTAAGTCCGGTAAATGCCAGTAGCGTGGCCAGCAAAATAACGGCGGCCACGATAAAAAAGGTGCGGCGTTTTCTGCTGACACCTATTCTGGCAAAGGAGCGTTTAGCCATAGGGAAAACTTAGTCCTTTCAAGTTGCATACGGGCATTATAACATCGTTCGAGATTTTCACCGGGGTAAATTTCGAAATGAAAAGACAAGTACCTTACAAAGCGGCAACGTTGCGGTGACAGCAGCACTTGCACAGATCAAACGGTCTGCTTATAAAGCACTTCCTTGAAGATAGAGCCATAGCGCATTCGTCATTGACAATACGCATACGAGCTAGAATAATTGCTACGCTTAGAAAAAGCGGAAGGATTGACGCATGACGACTGAACAAGAAATCAAAAGACGGCGCACATTTGCCATTATCTCCCACCCGGACGCCGGTAAGACGACGATGACCGAAAAGCTCTTGCTCTACGGCGGACAGGTGCATCTTGCCGGTACGGTCAAAGGCAGAAAAGCGGCGAGACACGCGACCTCGGACTGGATGGATATCGAAAAACAGCGCGGCATCTCGGTCTCGAGTTCAGTCTTGCAATTCGATTACGATGGTTATCTCGTCAATATCCTCGATACGCCGGGGCATCAGGATTTCTCGGAAGACACGTACCGCACCTTAATCGCGGCCGATGCCGCGATCATGATGATCGACGGAGCCAAAGGTGTCGAGGAACAGACGGTTAAGTTGTTCAAAGTCTGCCGCCTCAGAGGCATCCCTATCTTCACCTTCGTCAATAAGATGGACCGCGCGACCAAAAGTCCGTTCGACCTGATGGATGAATTGGAAAAAGTACTCGGTATCTTCGCCGTGCCGATCAATTGGCCGATCGGTGTACACGGTGACTTCAAAGGCCTCTACAACCGCCAGACCGATTCCGTTGACGTCTACGCCGAAAGAGCGTTTGACCATGGCGCCAGCCGCATCAAGACGGAAGCGATCGGACTCGAAGATCCGCGCCTATCTTCCGTGATCGGCGACGACTATAGAGTGCAATTAGCGGAAGACATCGAACTACTCGATATCGCCGGTGATGCGCTCGATCCGGCCAAGGTCGCTGCGGGTCTGCAGACGCCGCTCTTTTTCGGGAGCGCTCTGACGAACTTCGGTGTCGAGTTTTTCTTGCAGACGTTTCTCTCAATGTCGCCGCCTCCCGGTCCCCGCAAGACGGACGAAGGCGAGGTCGATCCGCTCGAAAACCGATTCTCCGGTTTCGTCTTTAAGATTCAGGCCAACATGAACCCGGCACACCGCGATCGCTTAGCTTTTATCCGCATCTGTTCCGGTAAATTTGAAAAGGATATGGATGTACATCTCGTAAGAGAAAACCGAAAAGTCAGATTGTCACAGCCGCAGCAGTTTTTAGCTCAGGATCGACATCTCGTCGAGACGGCGTATGCCGGCGACATCATCGGACTCTTCGATAACGGACAGTATCGTCTCGGTGACTCCCTGGTCGAAGGGACGCCCTTTAACTTCGAACCGATGCCGGTCTTCCCGCCTGAGCATTTTGCCAGAGTATCACCGCAGGACTCGATGAAACGCAAGCATTTTCAAAAGGGCATCTCGCAGCTCGCTGAAGAGGGCGCTATCCAGGTCTATCGTGAACCGGACATCGGTACGGAAACACTCGTCATCGGTGTCGTCGGTGTCTTGCAGTTCGACGTGTTGGCCTACCGTCTGGAACTCGAGTACGGCGTAAAAATCCGTCAGGCGTCTCTACCCTATCGCCTGGCGCGCTGGGTCCATATGCCGGAAGGAAAAAAGGTAGAAGATCTTCAGCTCAGCTCGACGACACGCCTCGTCCGCGACGAGGACGGCCGTCCAGTTCTACTCTTGGAATCAGGCTGGGCGGAAACATGGGCGAAAGATCGAAACCCGGGGATCATTTTGGAAGAGAGACCGCCCGTCTAATCTACGCTTCGGCTTCAGCTACCGCTTCTGGCTCCGCGTGATAGACGCCGAGCTGCTCCAATATCGTGCGCTGCATATTGCCGGCCGACAGTTCAGGCAAGACGCCTTTTTCTTCGCCCTGCCATTTGGCGAGTTCATCTTCGAGCCCCGCCTCGATGGCGAGTTTTTCCGTCAGCTCTGCATCCGACAACGCCTGCGACGCGCGCTCTCCGAAGAGTGACACGCCGCATGTTCTGACATAGCGGAGCGGACTTGCGACGGACACGAAAAGCGTCTTCGTCTCGTCCTTCGTCTGGTTCTGATAGCGCTCGTAGATATCCATGCCGGCTGCCGTATGCGGGTCGACCAGATAATCGGTCTGGTCGTAGATCCTACGGATCGCACGCGAGGTCGGCTCCTCATCGATCGCACCAACCGAGAAGATATCACCGATCGTCTTTAAATCTTTTTTATCGAGTTGAAAATCCTTGCCGGCTTCAAAGAACTCGGCATACTTCGTCGGCGGCGAGGCGACGGCGTAAAGCAGTCGCTCGATATTCGCCGGCATTAAGACGTCCATGCCGGGCGTCATCGTGTGGTTCGCTTTTCTACTCGGACGCACACGCCCGTGCTTGACGATATCGAGAAGCGCACGATTACGGTTGGTGGCCAATATCAGGCGGTTGACCGGCAGTCCCATCTGCGCGGCGTACCAGGCGGCCAGCGCGTTCCCGAAGTTTCCGGCCGGGATCACCAGATTGACCGTCTCGCCCGGGATCAATTTATCCTGACGTAAGAGCTGTCCGTAGGCGTGAAAGTAGATCGCGATCTGCGGGATCAGGCGGGCGAAGTTTAGAGAGTTCGCCGTCGTCAGGCCGACATCGTGGGATTGGAGTACTTCGCGCAGCTCCTGATCGGTCAGACATTCACGAAGCTCCGCCTGCAGTTGATCGAAAGTCAGTGGACTGGCCGAGACATACGAGTTCGGACCGGTCAGATAGACCATCTGTGCGACCTGCAAAGGCGTCAGACCACCGCGTGGAAAAAAGACCATTAGGGCGAGATCGCTCGAGTCGGCCATCGTCTTTAAGGCGGCGTTCCCGGTGTTGCCGCTCGTCACCGCGAGTAAGAGCCACTGCGACTCGCGGTTTAACGATTTTGCCGCTTGTCTAACCAGTCCCGGCAGAAGTCTTAACGCGTAATCCTTATACGAGCCGGTCGGTCCCTGGTCGAGCCGCAGAAGGTATTCTCTTTCGATGTAGGGATTGAGCTGCTCGACGCCGGCCGGATGATCACCGAATTGATCCTCGGCATACGTGTCGCCGACCAATGCGCTGATATCCGCTTCCGACCATTCGGGGATAAACATCTTGATGATCGTCTCGACTACCTGAGGAAAATAACTGTGTTCGCGGTTTGACATCAGCTGCATGTCGACTTCGGGAATGATTTCCGGCACATACAGACCGCCATCCGGTGCGACGCCGGTGAGAATCGCTTCCGCGGCGCTGACCGGAGCAGATTTGTCCCGGGTGCTGACGTATTTCATGAAAACTCCTTTTTGTTAATCAAGCGTCAAGACGAAACGATCGTAGGCTTCTTTCAAGGCTTGAATATCCTCGCTGTTCGGCTGACCGGCGATCTGCTGTTCCAACCAGAACAGCTTGCGCTCATTGTTTCTTCTAGCCGACTGCGAGGGCATGATAAACAGAATGTAGACGACGGCGGCGATCACGATCAGCATGGCGATCAAAAAGGAGATCGGACCGGCCTTGCTCCTGACCGGGCTTCGCATCGCTTGCACTTCCACATGATCTTCGATCTCGCCGCTCTCGATGCGGCGCTTTACTTCTTCGATCTCTTTTTCCGACGCCATCGCGACGTTTCGGTCGGAACCGGCCTGCTCCAGGATCGAAGCAGTCGCCAGTTTGGCGCGCACCGGCAACAGTTGCTGGCTCTTATTACGCGAGCGCTTCCGTGCGGCAGCCTGACGTCTCGCTTCCTGGTGGACGGCCGCCAGCTGATCTTCGACGACGGCTGTCTCCTCGTCGGTGAGATCTAAAAGCAAGAGTTCCCGCAACAGTTTTTCGGCCTTGCCGAAGCGGCCTTCCGAAGCGAGAGACAACGCGTACATATGCTTGGCTTCGACAAACAACGGATAGTCACCGGCGATCTTCTCCAAGGCGATGCGCGCGATATCATCGTGTCCGTTGGCGAATTGCTCGAGCAT
>DUQI01000043.1 GCA_012837885.1 Fastidiosipila sp. | reverse complement strand
TGGCGACGCAGAAGGGGCTCGAACCCTCGACCTCCAGCGTGACAGGCTGGCATTCTAACCAACTGAACTACTGCGCCGTTTGCCGCATCTTCTCTGAAGACGCTCACCTAAGATATCAAAGGACTATTCGTTTGTCAATTGTTTAAAAAAAGCCCCGCAGATCAGCTCTGAAGGGCTTTTTTGGTGGGAGCGGCCGGGCTTGAACCGACGACATCCAGTGTGTAAAACTGGCGCTCTGCCAGCTGAGCTACGCTCCCTTTTGGCATTTGCTATCTTACGTGTTGCTTCGCAAAAATGCAATTCATTCAGCGTAACCGAAAGACGTTCTTTGCATTCCTGGTCGTTTCTTTCGCTATTTGTTCTACCGAGACTCCCTTAATTTCTGCCATCTTCTCGCCGATATAAGGCAGATAGGCCGGCTCATTTCTTTTGCCTCTGTATGGAACCGGCGTCAGATAGGGGCCGTCTGTTTCCACGAGTAATCGGTCGAGCGGGAGCCAGTCAACGACTTCTATCGGCTGTCTGGCGTTCTTGAACGTGATCGGTCCGTCAAAGCCAAACATGAAGCCGTATGGCATGAGAAGCTTCGCCGTTTCGACCGATCCTGAGTAGCAGTGCACGATCCCGGGGTATTCTGCAAGAAACAGATCTTCTTCTTTCGCCTTTTCGATCAGGTCGAGAAAATCTTTGAAGGCTTCCCGCAAATGAAAGACGATCGGTAGGTTCAGTTCTTTCGCCAGCTTCATCTGCTCGTAGAAGACGTGACGCTGCGTATCACGCGGTGAAAAATCGTAATGATAATCGAGACCGATCTCTCCAACCGCCACGACCACCGGGTCACGTCCCCGCGCTTTCGCTTCATTCTCAGCCCACTTCGCCAGATCCCTCAACTCATCGATCGAAGAGTCATTGAATGTCTTCGCGTCATGCGGATGAATGCCGATCGTCGAATAGAGCCCATGTTTCAAGGCGAGCTCGACCGTATATTTTGAGTCTTCAAGGCTCGACGTGGCGAGGACGATTTTTTCGACGGATGCTTCTTTCGCCCTCTCTAGGACGGCCTCTAAATCGTCGTCATATCGATCGTCCTGCAGATGAACGTGTGTGTCGATCCAGGAGATCATGAGATCGCTGCACCCGGTTCGACTTCATCCAGAATGGAAAGCAAGGTCAGTCCATCCTCGCCTTTTTGGGCCGTCAGGATCATGCCCTGCGATTCAAAACCGAATACTTTGCGCGGCTTCAAGTTCGTCACGAACACGAATTGTTTTCCGACCAATTCATCCGGCTGATACTGTTTTGCGATCCCCGAGACGATCTGGCGTTGTTCTTTGCCGAAATCGACTTCGAGTTTGAGGAGTTTTTTCGCTTTCGGGATCGACTCGGCATTGATCACCGTGCCGATCTGAAGTCTCAGTTTTAAGAAATCGTCGAATTCCACGATCGGCACTTCTTCTTCAGGCTCTGTCTCGTCTTCCTTTTTGCCCGGCGCGATCTTCTCTAATACTTCAAGACTTTCTTCGAGATCGAGACGCGGGAACAGATTTTCGCCTTTTTTGACGCCGCTGCTTACAAAAAGTCCCGTCTTCTTTGCGCTCTCCCAGCTGTCCAGTTTCAAGCCGCTCGCATCCGTCTCCTTCAGGCCGAGCGCTTCCCTGATCTTTCCGGGCGTTTCCGTCATAAAGGGCGACACGAGCACAGCCACGATCCGGAGCACGTCAGCCAGATTGTAGAGCACAGCGGCCAGACGTGGACGGTCGTCTTCATTTTTCGCCAATACCCAGGGCATCGTCTCATCGATATATTTGTTTGCGCGTGAAACGAGTGTGAAGATATGACCGAGCGCCGCACTGAAGTTATAGTGATCTAAGGCATCTGCCATCTTCTCAGCCGTAGCCTCAGCCAAGCCGAGCAGCTCATCGTCTTCAGGTCCCGCCTGACGATCATTGGGAAGGCCTTGCGGGAAATACTTTTCGATCATGGCGACGGTGCGGCTCAACAGATTACCGAGATCATTCGCCAAATCACTATTGATTCTCAGAATCAGAGATTCGTTCGTAAAGTTTCCGTCTTGACCAAACGGCATCTCTCTCAGTAAGAAGTAGCGCACCGCATCGACGCCGTAGAGATCGGTCAGGATCATGGGATCGACGACGTTGCCTTTCGACTTCGACATCTTGCCGCCGTCCATGAGCAGCCAGCCGTGAGCATATATCTGCTTTGGCAGGGGAAGATCGAGCGCCATCAGAAGCGCCGGCCAGATCAGCACATGAAAGCGGACAATATCTTTGCCGATCAGCTGTACATCGGCCGGCCAGTATTTTTTCATGTCATCATCCAGATTCGGATAACCGAGCGCCGTAATATAGTTGGATAGCGCATCGATCCAGACATACGCCACATGTTCGGGATCGAACGGCAAGCGCACACCCCAGTCAAAACTCGTACGCGTCACTGCGACATCGGCGAGCCCCGGTTTGATGAAGTTTTGGATCATCTCGTTGGCGCGCGACTTCGGAACGACAAAATCACCGGATTCGAGGAGCGCTTCGAGGCGCTCTGCATACTTCGACAAGCGGAAGAAATAGGACGATTCCTTCGTCAGGTGCACCTCGCCACCGCAATCGGGGCAACGCCCGTCCGACAACTGAGATTTCGTCCAGAACGCTTCGTCCGAGATACAGTACCAGCCCTCGTACTCACTTTTATAGATGTCCCCCTGGTCGTACAGACGCTGGTAGATCTCGGCAACTGCCTTCTCATGATCAGCGTCGGTTGTACGGATGAAACGGTCGTTTGAGATATTCAGTCGTTTCCAGAGTTGATCGATGTCGGCATACATGCGATCGACGAATGCCTGCGGTGTGAGATTCGCCTCACGGGCGCTCTCTTCGATCTTCTGTCCGTGTTCATCGGTTCCGGTCAGAAACATGACGTCGTATCCCTGCAGGCGCTTAAAACGTGCGAGCGCATCACAGGCGACCGTCGTATAGGCATTTCCGATATGCAGTTTATTGCTCGGATAGTAAATGGGGGTCGTAATATAAAATGTCTCGGCCATCTGGCAAATACTCCTTGAAATCGCGTCAATCCCGGTTATTCTAGCATATCGCGGTCTTGCTCCACACTTAGGACAAGATCGTATGCATCGTTTCTCGTCATGCCGAATCGAGCCTCCAACGCTTTCCGAATGGCGGTTTTCTTTTGACCGGCCTGCAATTGTTCTCGAATGAACTGCTCGATGTCTTCATCGGCTTTGTCTTCGTCTCTTTGCTCGGGCACTCTTTGATGAAAGGCGTCTTTACCTTCGAGCACAAGCACGAACTCGCCGCGGATCGGTGCGTCTTCATACATCAGGATCGCATCTCGGACAGTCAGATAAAGCACTTCCTCGTATCGCTTCGTCAGTTCCCTGGCTATCGCCAGTTTCCTGTCGCCTAGCCCTGCCGCCGCTAGATCGTTCAATGTACGTACCAGCCGATGCGGCGCTTCATACAAAACGATCGTATGCGGGAAACCGGCGATATAGGCCAGTCTTGCTTTTCGTTCGGCGCCCTTTGGCGCAAGGAAACCTTCGAATAGATAGCGACGTGAGTCGAGTCCGGAAAGCGCGAGTGCCGTGATACCGGCTGAAGGGCCGGGTACGGCGGTCACCACAATGCCCTCTTTAACGCAGGCCGCCACCAGTCGGCTGCCGGGATCCGAAATAGCCGGCATGCCGGCATCGGTGACGAGACCGATCGTATCGCCGGCCTTTAGCCTGGCGATAATGTCCTGCTCGCGACTCGCTTCATTGTGCTGGTGATAGGACAAAAGCGGCACCTGTATGCCCAACTGGCCAAGCTGCCTGCCACTGACACGCGTATCTTCGCAGAGCAAAAGATCGACCGCCGCCAGGCGCTCTTTAGCACGAAGCGAGATATCGTCGGCATTACCGAGCGGCATGCCGATTAAGATTAACGTTCCTTTACTTTCCATTCGACAAAAAAAGGGAAAGCAAAGCGCTCTCCCTTACTATGTTTATCCTCTTCAGGGCTGTATTACTCTTGGGTAATGCAGTCCACCGGACATACGGCCGCACATGCGCCGCAATCGATACATGCTTCCGCATCGATGATGTATTGTGTATCACCTGCCGAAATTGCGCTCGTCGGGCATTCCGGTTCACAGCTTCCGCAGCTGATGCACTCCGCACTAATTACATGTGCCATATTTATTCCTCCATCCTTATAGAACTTGCACGGCCATATTAACACCGTCATACGCCTGATTCAACCTCAAGGCAAATATTAGCCGTTTCCTATGATTATTTATCGGTTTTGCATAATCAGCGTTTTCCGGAACGTCTCTGCTTGGCGCTTACGAGCACTTCGACCTCACTTGCTGAAACGAGCACCGTCTCGGCCTCGTCACCTTCGAGACGTACCTGCACCAGTTCCTTTAAAAGGTGGAGCGCGATCACGACGCCTTTGCCGGACGGTGTCCGCACGATCGAGTTTTTCGCCGGTAACCGTCGATTCAGGTCTTCATATGCGGCCTGTTCGTAATTCAAACAGCAAAGGAGCCGCCCGCACGCACCGGAGATCTTTTGCGGATTCATCGACAGGTTTTGCTCTTTCACCATCTTGATCGTGACCGGATAGAAGTCTTTGAGAAATGATCCGCAGCAAAGCTCCCGTCCGCACTGACCGATGCCTCCGACAAGGCGCGCCTCATCTCTCACGCCGATCTGTCTCAGCTCGATTCTGACATGGAAGATCGAGGCCAGATCCTTGACGAGTTCGCGAAAGTCGACACGACCGTCGGCCATGAAATAGAAGATCAGCTTCCGGTTGTCGAATAAATACTGCGCATCGAGAAGCGTCATCTCCAGCCCGAAATGGGCGATACGCTCCTTGCAGATGCTGAACGCTTCCGTCTCCAGCCGTTGATTCGCTTCATAATGCCGATAATCGTCATCGGTAGCGAGTCGGATGACATGAGGCAGCCGATCGTCAGTATCCATTGCCACCGGCGTCGTCGACACGACGCCGAACTCGATACCCTGAGCCGTCTCCACGACGACTCCATCGCCTGCGTGCAATATAAGATCACGGCAGTCGAACTGCTGTGGTTTACCGCGTCCGTGCAAACGCACGTTCACTACGTTATACATGTAGTTCCTTCCTTAATGTCAAAAGCGTATGCGCCAGTACCGTATCGACACTTCCGTGGGCACCGAGCGCACGCTTCATTTCTATCAACGCCGTCTGACAACGCGCCAGTCGTAAGGCGGCATCTTCCCTCTTTAACACGTCCGAAACGAAATGCGACAACCGTTCGTTTTCAGTCGAGTCGCGAGGATCCTTACCGGATATCATAACAAGCGCGTCACGAATTTGCTCGCCCCAGACCTCAATCAGGGCAAAAAGTCTTGACCCACCTGCGTCTTTATACCGTTTTAAAATACCGGCATCCTCGGTCAAGAGATCGGCAAGACGCCTCGTCGGCAGCCGAAAGAAGAGCTGGAGCGCTGTTTCGCGAAGTTCCGGATACGCTTCATCGGCGACGAGTGTCAGTGCCCGTCCCGGATTGCCGTCGGCATAAGCGACGGCGCGTTCTCGCTCGGTGACATCGCGCACACCGTGCAAGAGCAAAATAGCGTCCAGTTCTTCGGACGTCCTGTTGGTTAGGCGAATCTTGACGGCACGTGATCTGACCGTCGGTAAAAGCATCTGTTCACTCGCTGCCGTCATGATAAACGCGACGAATGATGGCGGCGTCTCGAGTGATTTCAAAAGAGCATTCTGCCCTTGTTCGTTCAGTTGTTCACCGTCGATCGAGATGACCTGCCGGTCTCCGAGGCGTGGCGCCGTATGCAGATCAGCGATCGCCTCGCGCACGTCGGCGGTCGGGATCAAGCCTTTGTTGTCGGATACGAGCTCACGATAATCGACGTGGGTGCCGGCATCAAAAAGCTGGCACGAGCGGCACACATCGCACGCGCCGTCAGAATCGGGACGTTCACAAAGCAACGCTTTGGCAAAGAGTTTCGCCGCCAGGCGTTTTCCGCTACCGGCAGGCCCCGTCAACAAATGAAACGAGGCGCCCGGCTTTTCGAGCGCTTCTTTCAGTCTCGCTTTCGCTTCGTCTTGTCCGATCAGGCGGGCAAAACCCCGCGGCTCAGATTTTTTCAAAATGCTCGACGTTGACGACAAAAACGGTGGCGCCGCCCACCTGAACCTCTACCGGATACGGCATGTAGTTGCCACCCATGGATGTCGGTGCAACATTCGCATTGATCGCCGCTTTCCGGCTCTTCGAATACTTGCGGATGATCTCCAACACGCCTTCCAACTGGTCATCCGTCACGACCGTCATCAAGGTGGTGTTGCCGGAGCGCAAGAATCCGCCAGAAGAGGCAAGCTTCGTCACCCGGTTGCCGGCTCGATTGATCTCAGCCATCAGGCGCGGGCTGTCCTCATCATTGACAATGGCATAGATAAGTTTCACGGAAGTGTCCTCCTAACCAGTTTTTCTATCAGTTTCGCTGTCTCCTCTTTACTCCCGCTCGTATCGATACGTCGGATACGTTCGGGATACGCTTCGCACTGTTTCAAAAATCCCTGAATCGTGCGTTGTCTGAAACTTTCCTTTTCACGGTCGAGACGATCGGCACCGTCTTTCCTCCGTGATATTCTCCTAAATAAGGCGTCATCCGGTGCATCGAGCCAGATCGTGAGATCCGGCAGGATATCGCCGACAGCCAACAAATTCAACCGATCGACCAGATCCGGATCGAGACCGCGGCCGTATCCCTGATAGGCGACCGTCGAGTCCATGAAGCGATCACAGATCACGATGCGTCCTTCATCGAGTGCCGGCGCAATCACTTCCTTGACGAGTTGCGCCCGTGCCGCCTCAAACAGCAAAAGCTCCGTCACCGCCGACATGTCGGTGTTATTGACCGAGAGCAAAATGTCCCTGATCTGCTCACCGATCGGTGTTCCGCCCGGTTCACGAAGCAACAGCACATCGTAGCCTTCAGCCTCGAGCCATTGATGGAGCAGTTGAATCTGCGTCGTTTTGCCGCTCCCGTCAATTCCTTCAAATGTGATTAAGCGGCCGCGCTTTGCTTCTGTCAATGTGCCCATGTCCCTCCTCGTCCGGTGGCCTTATTTTAACACGAATGCCGGCCGTCTTCAGAGACGCTCTCAGGGACGATGACGCTGAGCATCCGGCCTTCCGGTAAGACATTTTGAAGTAGTGTCAGATGCTTCTTCTCAATAATCTCGCCCGGCCAAAGAAGCGGGATGCAAGGCGGTGTCGGCGACACGACGCTTGACGAGATCAAGCCTTCCGCTTCCTCAATCGAAACAAGTTGACGCTTCACGTCACCGAAGAGGGCGTGGCGCATGGAACAGACAATTGAAGGCGGCGTGAGTAAAACGTCGGAGGTCAAAGCAGCCATCGTTTTCGCCTCATCAAGCGCTTTGGCTTCGTCTTCCGGCAGATGCAGGATCGCTTCAATCGCGTTCAGGAGCGACGAAAAATCTGCCGGATCCTGATGCAAGGATACGATCAGGACGAGATCGCGAAAGTCGGCCATCTCGATATCGATGCCGTGGTGCATCAGTTCAGCCTGAAATCGCCGCGTCGTCATCTTTGTCCGGCTAAGGTCGAGCACGAGTCGCAACGGATCGCGGTCGGAACCACGTACGGCGCCGATCGACTCAGGCAGACTTGCGATAAACTGTTCGATCTCGGCGACACGCTTTCGATGCAGCAATCTCCCCTCTTTTTCCAGCGACCAGGCCGCATACTCGAGCGAGGCGGCGATCGGGAAAGAAGGCGACGACGTCTGATAGACGTTCAATATCGTCTGCACACGCTCATTGTTCACCCGACCCGAGGCAAGCGCTTTTTCCGAGATATGAAGATAGGAACCGGGAGTCAGCGCCGCCAGAGTCTTATGCGCGCTCTCGATCACGAGATCCGCACCGGCCGCGAGTGCACTTTTTTTTGAAAGGTGAGGATCGACGAGCAGATGTGCGCCGTGTGCCGCATCGACGATCAGCGGGATCGAGAGCGATTCAGCGAAGCGAACGAACGGCTTCAGATCGATCAGGCGTCCGTAATAATCGGGTGAGGTCACGATCACAGCATCGATATCCTCGTAGCCGGCGGTATCAATCGGTGCGAGCGGCAGCGGTAAGAGGCCGTCGTCACGCATCACATCCGTTAAGAAGAGCGGCTCAATCGATAATTCGGCTAACGCATGAATGATCGATTTATGCGCGACGCGGCTCAAAAGTAGTCGCCCACCGGCCGGCACGACCGACCCGATCGCGGTCTTTAAGCCGACGGTCGAACCGGACGGTACGTACCAGGTAAAAGCCGAACCGAAAATTGCCGCCGTCTGCTCCATCGAGCGTCTGGCCGCCCCCTGCGGATCGTTCAAATTATCGAGAATGTCGATCTCTGTATTATCAAAAGACCAGGCCGCTTCACGAAACCAGGAGGCAAAACCTTTACCACCGGCATGTCCCGGCATATGAAAACCGACCCGGTTGCGGCTTTGTTCCAGCGCAGAAAATAGCGGCAGATCGGACGCAGTTGGTCGGTTCATACGATTAAAGATCTAAAGTGATTTGGGAGAACCCGTCTATATCGAGGCGTATTTCTTTTTCCAGACGCGTATTGTCGCGTAGCACATCTTCATACGTTTCAGGCACCGGCGCAACCTCGCGCTTTGGTCGGCGATTGCGCTGATTTCTCTCTTTTTTATGTGTGCGTTGCGGACGATCCTGACGTTCCCCCTGAGGCTTGCCCGCCTGTTGCGTCTGCTTTTGTCTGTTTTCAGCAGACTCGGGACGCGGACGTCTCTTTCTTCTTCGCGGATTGGATCGTTTCTGTCTATTGTCACCGGCAGCCGGTGCACCTTGCTTTTGTTCTGGACTCGACATCAATATTCCTCTCTTCAAGCGACAGTCATCGGACCGCGCACGCTCTATTCTACCTTGCGCTCCTGACTCGGACAATACCAGTCCTTTTTATAAAACCTGACTTCGGGATCCGATCCGACCGGCTCGCCTTTCACTTCAGCCAAAGGAATCATGACAAAGGCACGTTCTTTGATGCGCGGATGCGGCACCTCGAGTGTCGGCGCTGCGATCGTGGTTTCTTCGATCTCCAGTATATCGAGATCGAGGGTGCGGGCTCCCCAGCGTACTTCACGCACCCGGCCGTGCCTTTTTTCAATCGTCTGTAGCACCTGGAGCAAAGCGAACGGATCCAAGGATGTAGAAATTTTGGCGACGGCGTTCAGGAAATCAGGCTGATCGGTCACCCCCCACGCCTTTGTCTCATAGAGCGAGGAGACTGCCTCCACCTTCACCTTCACGTGTCGATCGAGATCGATCAAAGCCTGACGCAGTGTTGCTTCTCTCTCGCCCAGATTTCCGCCGAGACCGAGGTAGACGGTCTTTCCTTCGAATACCGGTTTTCTCTCGCGCATGATCGTGACACCCATATAAGCGAATTCGCCGTCGATCGGTGCCTCCGGCTTTTTGACCGTGACCCGTACGGCACTGCAGGGAAAGTGATCGAGCAGAAGATCGGCCACCGCACCTGCCAGACGCTCGATCAGGTCGTATCTGGCTCCCGACACCAGGGCTTCGACCAGATCGTAGACGTCGGCATAACTGACCGATTCTTCCAACAAGTCGCTATCGACAGCCTTTAATGGTTCGGCGAAGAAAAGATCGATATCGAGATTAAAGTATTGACCGTCGGCTTTCTCCTCCGGAAACACCCCGACATGCGAGAAAAAACGAAGATCTTTCAGATGGATCGTGTCGAGCGTTTTCATCCGGCCATCACCTCATCGGCAACGCGCACAAACTTCGCCTGTGTTGCGACATCGTGGACGCGCAGCATATGCACGCCGAAAAAGGCGGAGGTCTGACCGAGCATCGCGGTCGTCTCGTCGAATGAGCCGCCTTCCGGTGTCAGCCTTTGCACGAAACGCTTGCGTGACAGTGCGACGAGCAAGGGAAACGGACGGTTTAAAAGTGTCGTGAGATGGTTGAACAAGCGAAAATTCTCGGCTTCCGTCACACCGAACCCGAAACCGGGATCGAGTATGATACGTGTCGCTTCGATGCCGGCGTTAAATGCCGTATCGAGGACGATATCGAAATAACGCTCCAATGATTCGAGTATGTCGAGATCGGCCAACGCATCGAGCCGTTTTCTGGTTGTCTTGCCGAATTCAGGAAAGTGCCCCGGCGCCGCCCCGCCCCGATACAACACCGGATTATGCATCAGGCAGATACCGGCTTCATGTTCCTTGACCACCGCGGCCATATCGGGATCTCCCTGCAACGCCGTGATGTCATTCACAAGATGCGCGCCGGCTTTCAGCGCCCGGTCGGCCACTTCACTTTTCCAAGTATCGACGGAGAGCAACACCTTTTTATCGGCCAATGCTTCAATGACCGGCAAAATGCGTGCCAGTTCATCTTCGGCCGATACCGGTGTACTGCCGGGTCTCGTCGATTCGCCGCCGATATCGACGAGGTCGGCACCGGCCTCGATCAATTCATGGGCATGCGCGATGGCGCGATCGGCCGTGTCGAACTGACCGCCGTCCGAAAACGAGTCGGGGGTCACATTCAAGATGCCCATCAGCGCCGTTTTTTCACCGAGCGGCAGCGTACCGCCCCTCACATGAAGGGTATGCCGTCTACGCATTTCTGCCGCGCCAGATGAGTGACAGCGCTTCAGCGCGCGACCTGGCATCTTTCTTACAGATACCGCGCAGTGCAGACGTCACGGTCATCGATCCCGGTTTTTTTACGCCGCGCATCGTCATGCACATATGCTCTGCTTCAATGACCACGGCGACGCCGTAAGGATGAACGGCTTCGTCAATTATATTTGCGACTTCAGTCGTCAACCGCTCCTGAACCTGCGGCCGCTTGGCCTGATGTTCCAGAATGCGGGCGACCTTCGACAGACCGATCACCTTCCCGCCTTTCGGGATATAAACGATATGCGCCTTGCCGAAGAACGGAACGAGGTGGTGTTCACACATGGAATAAAACGGAATATCACCGACCAGAATCATCTCGTCGCTGCCCGGTACGTCAAACGTACGCACTTCGCCGTTTACTTCGTACTCACCCTCCAGCCCGGAGAAGACTTCCGCGTACATATTGGCGACTCTTTTCGGTGTATCGAGTAAACCGTCTCTATCCGGATCTTCACCAATCGCTTCCAGAATGTCGCGTACCGCGCGCTCAATTTTTGCTTTATCCATTATGGTGCCTCCTCATCGACCAGGGCGATCCAGTCGCCATAGCCTTCTTTTATCATATCTTCTCTCGGAATGAAGCGAAGCGACGCGCTGTTGATGCAATAGCGCAGGCCTCCCGCCTCGACCGGTCCGTCATTGAACACATGGCCTAGATGCGAGTCGGCGAGCTTCGATCTGACTTCCGTTCTCACCATACCGTGACTCGTATCCTTGATCTCCACGAGGAGATCGGGATCGATCGGTTTCGAAAACGCCGGCCAGCCGCAACCGCTGTCATACTTGTCGGTCGAGACAAAGAGCGGCTGTTCACTGACGATATCGACGTAGATGCCCGGTTTGAAGACTTCATCGTATTCGTTGCGATACGGCGGTTCCGTATAATCGCGTTGCGTCACGTTGTACTGCAGCTCGTTCAGCTTGAGCTTCAGCTCCTCATCCGACGGCACGGTGAATGAGGTGCGCGGTTCACGTTCCACGTCCTTGTGCTCACTCAGCGTGTCGAACGAGACGTGACAGTACCCGCCGGGATTCTTATCAAGATATTTTTGGTGATAGTCTTCGGCCGGAAAGAGATTCGTCAGCGGTTCAACTTCGGTGACGATCGGTCTCGAATACTCTTTTTGTTTTTCTTCAATGAAGCGGTCGATCGTCTCGCGGTGCAGATCGTTCACGTAGTAGATACCGGTGCGGTACTGACTTCCGACGTCATTTCCCTGACGATTCTTCACGGTCGGATCGATCGTCTTGAAAAACGCCTCGAGCAGTGTATTGAGCGAGATCTTTTCCGGGTCGTATTCAACTTCTACCGCTTCGGCAAAACCGGTACGGCCGGTGCAGACTTCCTCGTAACTCACCTTATCGTAGGACGGATCTCCATTCGCGTAGACGACTCTCGTCCCGGCAACGCCGGCGACGCGCTCCATATAAGCTTCCGTGCCCCAAAAGCAGCCTCCCGCGAGCACGATCGTCTGTAGTTCTTTTCCTTCGTAATCTAATGCCAGATTCGGATTCTCCGGCATATGAGCAGGATTAATCATCATGTTATTTCCTCCTGTATCGGAAGTCGTGGGCGGTCCTGCAGGTGGCGTGCATGCGACCAGAAACGAGACGGCCACCAGAATCATTCCGACAGCCGAAAGCAATAGTCTATTCACTTGTCTATTGTGCATCACCTTCGTCAGCACCTTTCACTTAAATTAGGCACATCGTAACACAGCTTACTCGTCGATTGAGATACGTATGTTTCGTTTGTTTTCGGCCTCCTCCCAGGGGATGACGATGACCGTCATCGGCTCATCCGATCCGGACGTTTTCGCTCTTACTTTCTTCATCACCTGTCGCTTGATCCGTGTCCTCCGGCCATAGGTCAGATCGCGAGTCAATTTCAGGCGGAGATCCTTCGGTAAGACCTTCAAAGCGAGCAGACGATCGACAGTATGAATCGAGGCCGCCGGTTTTTCCTGGAGCAAGGAAATGATCGTCATCGCCAGCGCATAGCGATCCCGTCTGAGCGTCGCTCCCGCTCGATGATCACCCAGATATCCCTTGGTACCGGCTTTCACCCGTTCAATACTCTCTCCAACGCGGCCGATTGACCAATCGATAAAGCAAAAAGATCCGTCCGGCGTCAAAAGGATATTCGACGGTTTCAGGTCGAGATGCAAAACGGGACGCCTGACGATGCCGAATAGGCGCTTGCCGAGTTTATAAAAGCACTCATGTAAAGCGACGGCCATGCGCGGCGTAAAGCAGTCGATCCGGTCGAGCGATTCACCCGGTACGTACTCGAACAAAAGAAGCGGTTGGGCAGCGATCCGGCGATAGCGATCAAGGCCGATCTCGGCCGGTTCGATATAAGGTAAAAAAGAAAAAGACTTCAGACGGTCGACAACCTGCCCTGTACATCCGAAAAGTCTCGGCAGACGCGGGTCAGTCACCTGATGCAACAACCAGGCCAGCTCGGGATCGGCAAAATCGTCGGCCGGTTTGACCACGTAACGATGCCGGTCGTCTTTCAGATCGAGTACGGCATACGATCGGCGGGTTTGTGCCTTTTTTCTTACTTTCATCTATCGAGCATAGAAAACGGGACGGCTTTGCTCACCGTCCCGCGTCAGACAAACTATGTCAGAAGATGCCTTAAGTCGTCACGATACGTGGCTTTCCGAGCTGCGGTGCAGCACCAGTTTCGGCGGCTTACCCGATTCCACTGTTTTCTTCGTCACGATGACTTCACGCACATCGTGCCGCGACGGGACCTCGAACATGATATCGAGCATGATGTCTTCGATTATGTTTCTCAGTCCTCTCGCGCCGGTCTTCAGACCGAGCGCACGTTTGGCGATTGCGGTCACGGCATCTTCTTCGAAGTGGAGCTTGACGTCGTCTTGTTTCAGCAGTTCCTTATACTGCTTCAACAAGGCATTCTTCGGCTCCTGCAGGATTCGGACCAGCGCTTTTTCGTCCAGCTCATCGAGACTGACGATCACCGGGACACGACCGACGAATTCCGGAATCAGACCGAATTTCAGTAGATCTTCCGGCAACACTTCGGCCAGGAGCTCACCGGTCGATTTCTTCGTCTGGGCCTGAACATCGGCTAAAAAGCCCATCGACTTCTCTCCGATGCGATCCATGATCGTCTTTTCGAGTCCGTCGAAGGCCCCGCCCAGTATAAAGAGAATGTTCGTCGTATCGATCTGGATAAACTCCTGATGCGGGTGTTTTCTGCCACCTTGCGGCGGAACGTTCGCGATCGAGCTCTCCAAGATCTTCAATAGCGCCTGTTGTACACCTTCACCGCTCACGTCTCGCGTAATCGATGGGTTATCGGAGCGGCGCGAAATCTTGTCGATCTCATCGATGTAGATAATGCCTTTTTGCGCCGCCTCGATGTTGAAGTCGGCGTTTTGGATCAGGCGAAGCAGGATATTCTCCACGTCTTCTCCGACGTAGCCGGCTTCCGTCAACGCGGTGGCGTCGGCGATCGCAAACGGCACCTCGAGAATCCTCGCCATGACCTGAGCGAGAAGTGTCTTACCGCTTCCGGTCGGTCCCAGAAGCAGCACGTTACTCTTAGCGATTTCAACATTCGGATCGATCTGATGTTTCCGGTCGATGCGTTTGTAATGGTTGTAGACGGCGACCGAGAGTGAGCGTTTCGCCCGCTCCTGTCCGATCACGTACTTATCGAGCTCGGCTTTCAGTTCAGCCGGCGTCGGCAAGATGAAATCGTCGAGATCATCGGTCTCTTCGCTCACATAATCGACGTCCAAAAGCTCTTCACAGAGCATAATGCACTCATTGCAAATGTAGACGCCGGGACCGGCAATCAGCCGGCTGACCGCCATCTCACTCTTACCGCAAAACGAGCATGCCGCCCGCTCGCCGCTCCCTTGTCCGTTTCTGCTATCAGGCATTGGTCTTACGCTGCTCCATTATTTTGTCGACAATACCGTAGGCGAGTGCCTCTTCGGCATCCATCCAGCGGTCTCTGTCGGTATCCGCTTCAATGACCTCGATCGGCTGGTTACAGCGTTCGGCGAGGATCTTGTTCAAGCGGTCGCGCAATTTCAAAATGTGTTCGGCAGCGATCGTAATATCGCTCGCCTGGCCTTGCACGCCGCCGAGCGGTTGATGAATCATGATCTCGGCGTTCGGCAAAATGAAGCGTTTGCCGATCGTGCCGGCTGCCACGAGGAACGCGCCCATGCTGGCCGCCATCCCCATGCAAATCGTCTGCACGTCGCACTTGATATGCTGCATCGTATCGAAAATCATCAGTCCCGAGGCGATTTCGCCACCCGGACTGTTGATATAAAACTGAATGTCTTTTTCCGGGTCTTCCGCTTCTAGAAACAAGAGCTGCGCCATGATCAAGCTGGCCGTGACGTGATTGACGTCCGAACTTAAAATGATGATGCGCTCTTTCAACAACCGCGAAAAAATATCATAAGAACGTTCGCCGCGGTTCGTCTGTTCGATGACCATCGGCACAAGGTTCATGTGTTCTCTTTCTACGTGTTTATTCAATCTTTATTCCTCCGTGTCCTGCTCTACCTCTTCTGTGTCAGGTGTCTCGTCATGATCGTGATCGTGATCGTGGTCATGGTCGTGGTCATGATGGTGATCGTGGTCATGCACCGGCTCCACATCGGTCGGGACGGCACTTTCCATCAAAAGTTCAACGGCTTTTTGCGCCAGTTTGTCGGATACAATCTCCGTTTTATAGTGCGGCAGAATCTGCTCTTTGGCGACTTCAAGGGTAATTCCCTGGCGTTCGGCGATCTCGGTCAGCACCTCATCGATTTCTTCATCCGACACCGTGAGGCCTTTTTCTTTCGCCAGCGCGTTCAAGACGACACTGGACCGAACCTGCGAATGCGCCTGCGGTCTCATCTGGGCGCGGAAGTCATTCAGCGTCATGCCGGTGTACTGCAGGTACTGCTCGAACTCGAGTCCCATATTACGCAGCTGCAACGCCTGATCCGAGATCATCTCGCTGATTCTTTCGTCGACCATCACGGGCGGCAGATCGAGGTCTGCTTCCGAGACGACCTTGGCCACGACTTCATTTCGGAAGCGGTTATCGGCTCTGTCTTTAGCCGCTTTTTCGAGACGCGTGCGGATCGCCGCTTTGTATTCATCAAACGTCTCGGCGTCTTCGCTCATATCCTTGGCGAATTCATCGTCCGCTTCGGGGCGCTCTTTAATATTAATATCTTTAATGACGACTTCGAACATCGCCTCTTTGCCGGCCAGTGCTTCGTGTCCGTAATCTTCGGGGAAGGTCACGTCAATATTGAATTCCTCACCCTTGGTGTGGCCGACGACGCCTTCTTCAAAGCCGGGGATAAACTGACCGGAGCCGAGCGTCAACTCGTGATCTTCACCCTTGCCTCCCTCAAACGCTTCGCCGTCGACGAAACCGGTGTAATCGAGGGTCACGATGTCGCCCATCTCTGCCGGACGATCTTCCACCGGCACGAGACGCGATGCTTTGTCTAGATCTTTGT
>DUQI01000042.1 GCA_012837885.1 Fastidiosipila sp. | reverse complement strand
TGCTCTCCGGCAGACGCGAGGTCGAGCTCTACAACCAATCGCATGGCAAGATCGAATCCTTTACCGTGACACCGGATCGGATAGAAAGAAACGGCCGGATCCTGATCGACGAGCCGGCTATTTTGGTCTGGCCACGCTATGTCTTTCACCGCGTCAAAAGTGGTGATCACGGTTCTATCTCGGTAAACCTCGCGACGCACTACGACGGCTTTAATTTAAAAGACAATTTCAACATCTACGATCTCGATCCTGAGACGGGAGACTATCGAATCATCCGCCAAGGTTTCTTGGATCAGATGCCGGTTTAAAGCGATAAACGCCGGTTAACCCGACGTTTATCTTTCTAAAAATATGTAGGTTACTTCCTAAATCGGCTCAGCCGCTTCGGTCTCTGGCTCTAAGCTTACTCCATCTGTTCCAGATACGATTCAAAGGTCTGTAGCGCATCGGACACGACTTCAGGGCTGGTCATATCGAGCCCCGCCTTTTTCAAGACCTCGATCGGATAATCACTTGAGCCGGCGCGCAAGACATCTTTGTAGCGCTCGACCGCGCCTTCTTCTCCAGCCAGAATACGCTTTGAGAAAGCCGCCGCGGCGGAAAATCCGGTCGCGTACTGGTAGACATAGAAGTCGTAATAAAAATGAGGAATTCTCGCCCACTCGAGTGCGATCTCCTCGTCAAAGGTCAGCGCCTCACCGTAGTAGCGTCTATTCATCTCTGCGTAATGCTCAGAGAGAAACTCTGCGGTCAGCGCCTCTCCCCTGTCGTCTGCCTCGTGGATCAACTGTTCGAACTCGGCAAATTGCGTCTGCCTGAACACCGTACCTTTAAATCCGTCGACGTACTCATTGATCACGTATAAGCGCTGTTTCGGGTCGGTCCACGTATCGAGTAGATACTTCGAGAGCAAACTCTCGTTTAGCGTCGAAGCGATCTCAGCCAAGAAAATCGAGTAGTCGGCGTATTGAGCCGGTTGCGTCTTGCGCGACAAGTAGGAGTGGACGCTGTGGCCGAGCTCGTGCGCCAAGGTAAAGATGTCGTCCAATTTGCCCTGCCAGTTCAGAAGAATATACGGCAAGGTGCCGTACGTGCCGCTCGAGTAAGCGCCTGAACGCTTACCGCGATTCTCCGCGCGATCGATCCAGCGGTTCGCAAACGCTTCTTCCAAGATCTGTAGGTAGTCGTCTCCGAGCGGTTTCATCGCCGCCATGATCATGTCTTCGGCCTCTTTAAAGCTGAATTTGAGGTCGACGTCTTCGACCAAAGACGGATACATATCGTAGCTATGGAGCGCTTCCACGCCGAGTCTCTTCTTGCGCATCGCCGTGTAACGGTGCAAGAGCGACAAGTTGTCGTTGATCGATTTGACCAGATTATCGTACACGGCTTCCGGAATCGCGTTTTCAAACAGCGCGTGCGCTCTCGCGCTCGGGAAGTGGCGAATCGTCTTCTCCACGTTGTGTTGTTTGACCGCCGACGCGAGGGTGCCGGCAATCGTGTTTTTAAACTGGCCGTACACCTGGTATTTGCCGAGGAAGGCCGCCTTCCTGACGTCTCTGTTCTTGCTTTGCATCAAACGGCCATAGCGGCTCGAGGTGAGCTCAATCTCTTTACCGTCATCGTCCGGTACCATCGGAAATTTAAAGTCAGCGTTTGTCAACACAGAAAACACGCTGGCGCCGGTGTTCAAGACGGGCGAGAACTCGGCCAAGATCTTTTCCTCATTGTCAGTCAATGTATGCGGCGCAAAGCGCGTGATCTCATCTAAAAACTTTTCCCATTCACTGAGATCGGCTGACTCGAGCAGGCGCTTGACCTCGTCTTCCTCCCACGCGGCGATCTCCGGACGATAAAAAGCGAGCGCCGAGCCAAACTCAGAGTAGAGCTGTCTGGCTCGCATGAAGAGCCCCATGTTCTTCGTGTCCGCCGTATCCTCGTCGTTTTTAAGGTGCGCGTAGACATAGAGCTTTCCCATATCGATTAAATCATCGCGTGACTTAGTGAGAAAATCGTTGAGCACTTCAGCATCTTTTAGCTTGCCGACGTACTGGCTGTACTTCGGCAGCCGCTCTTTGAGAGAGGCGAACGCCGCCTCAAAGGCTTCGACGTCGGCGAAGATCGCCTCAACGTCCCACGTCTCTTCAAGCTTCACATCGGCACGGTTCGGCACGCTGTCGCCGCCCACCGCCTTGGCATCCACTTTTTCATTCAATAGTTTGTACAAGTCTGTCATTATGTTGATTCCCCCTCAGGTTCGGCTGTCGTTTTCGCCTCATCAGTCGCTTCGAGAAGAGGCATTACCTCTCCACTTGCTCCTTCCGAGACGATCGTTTCTTCCTTCTCTTCTTCCGTCTCCACTTCCGCCTCTTCATCCTCATGCTCGACGATCGCCATATCGACGACGACGCCGTCACGGCTACGCATCAAGGTCACGCCTTGCGTGTTTCTGCCGAGCGTCGGGATATCGGAAGCGCTAAAGCGTATAATCACGCCCTTGTCGTTGATTAAAAGGACGTCTAGCTCGTCGCTGACCAGGGCGCAATCGACGATGAGCCCTGTCTTATGGCTAACGCGGTACGTAATAAGCCCTTTGCCGCCTCTATTTTGTAGACGGTAATCGTCTAAGTCTGAACGCTTACCGAAGCCGTTTTCTGTGACAACGAGCATCGAGCCTTCGCCCTCAGCGATGACCATGCCGATCACGACATCGTCATCTCTTAAGTCGATGCCACGTACACCCATCGTGTTTCGTCCCGTCTCTCTCACCGTATCGGCATGAAAGCGAATCGACATGCCGCGCCTCGTCACCAAGATGACCTCAGACGCTTCTTCAGCTAATTTGACTCCCATCAATTCGTCGCCTTCTCGCAAATTGATCGCGATCAGGCCGTTCTTCTGAATATTCTGGTAGTCGAGTAGTAAGGTCTTTTTGACGAGACCGTTTCTCGTCGCCATGATCAGACTGCCGCCCTGGTCGAACGACTCGATCGGGATCATGCCTTCAATCTTCTCGCCCGGCATCAGTTGCAGTAAATTGACGACGGCTGTGC
>DUQI01000041.1 GCA_012837885.1 Fastidiosipila sp. | reverse complement strand
GTCTGAAAACAGTGCCTTTGAAACCGTCCACAAATTCATTGATCACGTACAGCCGCTTGTCCGGATCATCCCACTGCTGCAGGAGATAGTTCGACAACAGGTTCTCATTCAAGGTCGACGCGATCTCCGCGAGGAAGATCGAGTAATCGGAGTATTGAGCCGGCTGATGCTTTCGAGAAAGATAAGAATGCACACTGTGACCTAGTTCATGCGCCAGCGTGAAAATATCATCGAGTTTTCCCTGCCAGTTCAAGAGGATATAAGGCAGGGTTCCGTACGTACCGCTCGAATAGGCACCGGAGCGTTTGCCACGGTTTTCGGCGCGGTCGATCCAACGATTCGCAAAAGCCTCGTCCAAGATCGAAAGATAATCGTCACCGAGCGGCTTCATCGCCTGCATGATCATGTCCTTCGCCTCGTCGAACGTAAACTTCATGTCGACGTCTTCGACCAGAGGCGGGTACATGTCGTAGCTGTGCAGCTCATCGAGGCCGAGACGCTTCTTGCGCATCGCCGTATAGCGGTGCAGGAGCGACAGGTTGTCATTGATCGAGGACACCAGATTGTCGTACACGGCTTCCGGTATTGCATTTTCAAATAGCGCGTGGGCACGTGCACTCGGGAAATTCCTGATGCTCTTTTCGACGTTATGCTGCTTGACGGCCGAGGCAAGCGTCCCTGCGATCGTATTTCTATACTGGCCATACACTTTGTACATGCCCAAGAATGCGGCCTTCCGGACGTCGCGATTCTTGCTTTGCATCAGACGTCCGTAGCGGCTCGCCGTCAGTTCGATCTCCTTGCCATCTTCATCCGGCACTTGCGGGAACTTGAAGTCGGCGTTCGTCAACACGGAGAACACCGATGATCCCGTGTTCAGAACAGGTGAAAACTCCGCCAGGATCTTCTCTTCGTTCTCGGTCAGCGTATGCGGCGAAAAGCGCGTGATCTCGTCCAAAAACTTCGTCCATTCGACGAGCGTTTCATCGGCGCCAATCAGGGATTCGACCTCGCCTTCAGCCCAGGAGGCGATCTCCGGGCGATAAAAAGAGAGCGCCGAACCAATTTCGGCGTGGAGCTGCCTCGCCCGCATGAAAAGCCCCATGTTTGTCGTATCCGCAGTGTTCTCATCGTTTTTCAGATGGGCATACACATAAAGCTTGCCCATGTCGATCATGTCGTCACGCGACACAGTGAGAAATTCGGCGAGCACCTTCGCGTCTTTCAGCTTGCCGACATATTCCTTGTATTTCGGCAGACGCTCCTTCAGTGATGTGAATGCGCTTTCAAACGCGTCGGGCGTCGCAAAAATCGCTTCGACATCCCACGTCTCCTCGACGTTCACATCGGCACGGTTCGGCACATCGTTGCTTCCCACATCGGCTTTCACGTCAAATTTTTTCATATATCTTTTGTAAAGATCGATCATTCTGATGTTTCCTCCCCTGTCTTCGCTTCGACGTCGTCTTCAGCCACGTCGGTTTCGACAGTTCTCGTTTCATGTTCAACGCTCTCTTCAGCGTCTTCAGTCGCCTCGGTTACTGAAGGCGATTCATCTTCTTCATCCTCGTCTTCATGCTCGACGATCGCCATGTCGACGACTACGCCGTCGCGGCTACGCATCAAGGTGACGCCCTGTGTGTTTCTGCCGAGGGTCGGGATATCAGAAGCGGAGAATCGGATGATCACGCCCCGATCGTTGATCAAGAGGACATCCAATTCGTCCGAGACGAGCGCACAATCGACGATCAGGCCTGTCTTATGACTGACCCGGTACGTGATGAGACCGCGGCCGCCTCTGTTTTGCAGACGGTAATCGTCCAGATCGGAGCGCTTGCCGAAGCCATTTTCGGTCACGACCAGCATCGAGCCGCCGCCTTCGGCGATCACCATGCCGATCACCTCGTCGTCATCTCTGAGGTCGATGCCTCTGACACCCATCGTGTTTCTGCCTGTCTCCCGCACCATGTCGGCTTCGAAGCGAATCGACATGCCGCGACGCGTCACCAGAATGACTTCAGAGCCTTCTTCCGCCAGCTTGACGCCGACCATCTCATCGCCCTCTCGCAGGTTGATCGCGATCAGGCCGTTTCGCTGAATATTCTGATAGTCGATCAGGAGCGTCTTTTTGACGAGACCGTTTCTCGTCGCCATGATCAGACTGCCGCCCTGGTCGAACGACTCGATCGGGATCATGCCTTCAATCTTCTCGCCCGGCATCAGTTGCAGTAAATTGACGACGGCTGTGC
>DUQI01000040.1 GCA_012837885.1 Fastidiosipila sp. | reverse complement strand
CCGACGATCACATAACTGATCAGGCCGACCGAGATCTTTAGTACCGGCTCCATGTCGATGAGGAGCAACGCGAGAAGACCAAGAATACCGATCAAGGCGCGAACCAACATCGCACTGTCGATATGCGCTCGATAATCGAACGCCGGCCGTAAACGCAAAGTCTTATTACTCATCTATATGCTCCAATCCCTGCAAAATCATCTGGTGTATATGGTTGTCGTTTAATCGATAGTGGTGGTACTTGCCGTCCTTGCGTAGAGACACGAGGCGCATCTGCCTTAAATAGCGAAGCTGATGCGAGATCGCCGAATCGGACATGCCGAGCGATGAAGCCAAGAGCCCGACTGACACTTCACCTTCTTCGAAAAGTTGACGCAGAATCTTGATCCTTGTCTCATCGGCAAAGCATTTGTAGAGGTCGGCAAGTTTTCTGTTTTTCTCATCACTTGAATGATTGTTCATATATGCATATTGCCACAGCAATCTGTAACTTCAAGTCAATAAAAAACCCGTTGCATTCGCAACGGGAAAGCAATCAATATATGCAGAAATACCGTTAGTCGTCGACGCGGATAATAATCTCGTGCGGGCGCGCCATACCAAGTTCGCTACGCGCGATATGCTCCCAGTAGTCGTCTGTATCCATAATCGATTGGAGGTGTTGCAGGTCGGCGTCGATCGCCGCCAGACGGTCGCGCTCGGCTACGAGTTCAAGCCTACGCTCCTCAATACGCGCGAGTTCAGCGCGTTGCTCAAAGCCGATGACGATCACGATGGCAGTCAAAATAATCAGGAAAGAACCGATAAGGACTCGTGCCAAAAGGCCGCCCTGGCGCTTCGTTTGCTTCAGTTTCACTTGTCCTGCGCGGAAACCGGCCATATGACCTCCTGTTGTTAGTACGTCCTTATAAAAGTCATCATAGCCGATTTAAGCGCGCTTGTGGGCATGTTGCGAGCACATTTCAGTGCTTGTAATCAAATTGTAATAATTATGCGTCGTCTTCGAGTAGTTCGTAGAGCTCTACTGCTTCTTCTTTTCGCACGGTCGGTCGCAGTTCTTTGACCCGGATTCTCGTTTTGCCCTGTCCGAATCCTATCTCCACGATGTCTCCCGGTTTGACCACCGTCGCTGGCTTAGCTCGATTGCCATTGACAGACACGCGTCCGGCTTGTGCCATCTCGCTCGCTACCGTTCTTCTCTTTATAATTCTGGATACTTTCAAGAATTTATCGATTCTCATGATCTTTCCTTTTCACCTGATCCCACAGTTTGTCCATCGCTTCCAGCCCCATGCTCTCCAGCTCGCTGCCGTTACTGAGCGCGAGCGCCTCCATGTCACTGAAGCGGCGAATGAACTTTTCAATGCTGGCACTTAGAGCGACCTCCGGTTCAAATCCCATGAGACGCACGAAGTTCACCGCTGCGAAGAGGAAATCGCCGATCTCCTCTTCTTTTGATTCCGGCGTCGCCTGCTCAATCTCGCCGAGTTCTTCTTTCACCTTCTCTTTTGCCCCGGAAGGATCCGGCCAGTCAAAGCCGACATCTGCCGCTTTCTTTTGTACTTTGTAGGCTCTGGTGAGCGCCGGCAAGGCATGGGGCACATCTCTTAAGACGTCGGCTTGAGATTCGTGTCCCTTTTCAATTTTCTTATTGCCTTCCCAGGTCAGAAGCGCTTCTTCAGCATCTTCCACCTTGTCACTGCCGAACAGATGCGTATGCCGCCGGATTAACTTTTTACAAAGCCCGGTCGTCACATCGTCGATATTGAACGTTTCATTCTCCGAGCCTATCTGCGCATGAAAGACGACCTGCATCAGGATATCGCCCATCTCATCGGCGATGCGCTTCGGATCATTTGACATAATCGCGTCGACGCCTTCGTACGCTTCTTCGATCAGGTTCTTTCTAAGCGTCTGATGATCCTGTTTTTTATCCCATGGGCAGCCGTTCTCTGAACGTAAAAAAGCCATCAAGGTGACGACATCTTCAAATGTGTAGCTGTCTTTTTCTAAAAAGTCCGGTTCAAGCATCATATGAATATAACCCCAAAGTGAAGCATCATTTGCCGCCGTCGTCGCTCAAAAGCCTGATCTGAAATTGATCGAAGTGCACCTGATCGACGAACTGGTCGGGAAAGAATACGGTCATGCGGAAGTTGGCAAACTGTTTTGTATTATTGTCGAGCCAGACGGGTATCGGTACCACGAGCTGCTTGCAAAGCTTCAAAAGCGCTGTATCGAGGCGCTTTCCGAGCGGCGCGTCAGACGATTCCACGTCGACTAGTCCGAGGCTTACCAGCTTACTCTGGTGATAAACTTCTCCTTGCAGGCGCATGCATTACCTCCGCTAGCACCAAGTGTAGCACAAGGAAAAACACAACAAACGACACCGCATTTTCGAAACAAGACACATTTATGCGAAAAGTGAAACACAAGTCACATATATTCTCACGTATAGCAATATATAGTAACAACTATAGTATTTGCTAACGATTTAGCGTAGTATACTAGTCTACGATACAGAATCTCTGACTCTCGTTCAGACGTACCTTATCACTACCAATAGACCGCTTCTCGGCGCATAGCGACTAACCATACCGCGCCGGTTTGCAGTTCCATGGCCAAGACCCTCGATCCGGGTTTTGGCCGTGGCATGTCCAAAATCCAGCAAAACAAAAACAAATCAAGATGAGCATTCGTTTTGCCGTAGCAGGATTGTGCTCAATTGTGGGCGTTACGATACGTTTCACCTCTACCCTCATCGTTACACTTATACGAGGTAAGACGTATAAGTGCGACGGAGGTTTCTGTGAAGCTTTTATTATTGACGACCAAGAAGGTCAATCCATATAACAATCTGGCCATTGAAGAATACCTGATGGGGCTTTGCCGATCGACGTTCAAAGACGATCCGGACAGAATCTATGAAGCGATCCTCTTTTTATGGCAAAACGACAACACCGTCGTGATCGGACGAAACCAGAATGCCTGGGCCGAAGCGAAGACAGAATTGCTCGAAGAAGAAGGCGGATTTCTGGCAAGACGAGGTACCGGCGGCGGCGCTGTCTCTCACGATCTCGGCAACTTGAATTTCTCCTTGATCCTGCCTGAGGACAAATTCGATCTCGATAAGACGTTTAACTACATTTTGGACCTCGTCAGATCTCTCGGTATCGATGCGGAGCGCTCCGGCCGAAATGATATTTTGGTCGACGGCAAGAAGTTCTCCGGTAACGCCTTTCGGAAGCTGGACGGCGTCGGACTGCATCACGGGACGCTACTTGTCGACTCGGATTACGGCCGTGTCGGTCGTTATCTGACTGTCTCCTCAGAGAAGCTGAAGTCAAAGGCGGTGACGTCTGTCCGCTCACGCATCACGAACCTGAAAGCCGTCAAAGAGGATTTGACGATCGACGCGATTATCGAAAAAGCGCTCGAATTGTTTCCGGGCTTTTTTGCACCTCAGGCCGAGGTCGATCGATTGGATGACGATAGTTTCCCGGTTAAGGAGAGACTCAAGGCGCTTGAAGCGCGCTACGCCTCATGGGAGTGGCGCTACGGCAGGACGTTTGCTTTTTCTACCCAACTGAAACACCGGTTGGACTGGGGATTGATCGATCTGCAACTGGAAGTGGCAGATGGCGTCGTGCAGCGTGCCGCACTTTACGCGGACGCCTTGGACAGCGACTATATCACGGCACAGCCGGCGCATCTCGAAGGTCTGCGCTTCAATTCGATGGAGTTGGCAGAGGCCATACTGGCCGGTGCCGATTCAGAGACGAACTACGGCGTCAGCAGAAAAAAGATGGCAGAGGATTTAGCCGATCTGATTCGTGCCGAAGGCTGGTAAGTCGCTTCACTAAAAGGCACACCTGAATGAGTGACGGCTCACTTGAAATGCACTGATGGCAAGTGTTTCAGCCGTTCCAAGGTTGGCGTATTCGAGTCGTATATGGTAAATTTCTGTCTTAAGTACAACCATGAAAAATTGATGTGAGATGGAAAGAGGACAGACATGTATCAAGTGACGGGTGAGGCTCATCTACGATTTGATGAACCGGTGAAAAACCTGAGAGATATTCTACGCTATGCCGTGCGTACGTACGGTGACCATGAAGCATATAAGTTTCGTCGCGAGCCAGGTGCAAAGGTACTGACCAAAACGTATCGTGAGACGGAAGCGGATATCAATGCGTTCGGCACCGGCTTGTTGGCGCTGTCCGAGACACCGGGGCAAGAGCGGATTGTGACGATCGGTGCGAACTGCTACGAGTGGGTCGTATCGGCAAATGCCGCGCTCTTCGGTGCCGGCCTTTCCATCCCGATCGACCGTCAGTTGCCGGCCGATGAAGTGCTCGAATTGACCCGCCGCGGTAAAGCCACGATCTTCGTCTACCACCACGGCCATGCGGCTATCGCAAGCCATGTCGCAGAAAACAATGACCAGATCCGCCACTTTATTTTGATGAAGGAAGGGGCTGGGGTAACACTTCCGGACGATCCTCGTTTCATTTTGATGGACGATGTACTGGCCGACGGAAACCGTCGTCTAAAAGAAGGTGACCGCCAATTTGTGGACGTAGAGATCGATCCCGACCCGATGGCCGCCTTGATCTTCACGTCAGGCACGACAGCCGTCTCGAAGGGCGTCATGTTGAGTCACAAAAATATCAGCTCAAACGTCGTACAGGTGATGCGCACCTTGAAGGTAAGACCCGGTGAAGAGAGGGCGATCTCTGTTCTGCCTCTGCACCACACGTTTGAAAACACGGTCGGTATCTATGTCTTCTGGGCCTACGGTGTGACGACCTGCTTCATGGATGGACTGAGATATCTTTCCGACAATCTGAAGGAATATAAGATCACGTTGGTGATCTCTGTCCCCCTCCTGATCGAAAATATCTATCGTCAGATCCGAAAGAATGCCGAGAAGAAAGGCAAGCTACAAACGATCGATCGCCTGATCCCAATCCTCAAATTCTTCAGAAAAATCGGTCTCGATCCGAGAAGAAAACTGTTCAAGGAGATTCACGATGCCTTGGGCGGTGAACTCTGGTTGACCGTCGTCGGCGCCGCTGCGCTCGACAAAAAGGTAATCGAGTTCATGGACGGTATTGGTATTACCTGCTGGGCAGGATATGGTCTGACCGAGTCATCGCCGGTCGCCTCGGCCTGTAATCAGGTGATGGATGTCCAAGGCAGCGTCGGTCAGCCGATCGCCGGTGTGACGATTGCGATCGACGATCCGCATGGACGCGACCGCGACAACACGGGTGAGATCCTGATCAAGGGTGACAACGTGATGCTCGGTTATTACGAGAATCCGGAGGCGACGGCCGAGGTGTTGGTCGACGGCTGGCTTCGCTCCGGTGATATCGGCTTTATCGATAAAAAAGACTGTCTCCACATTACCGGCCGCGCCAAGTCCATGATCGTTTTGGCGAACGGCAAAAAAGCGTTCCCGGAAGAGATCGAAACGCTGCTGAACGCCGTACCGGGTGTCGCCGAGTCGATGGTCTGGGGTGAGGAGAATCAACGTGATGATGTCGATATCTCCGCTTTGATCAAGCTGGATACGGAACACCTGCCTGTGCCAAACGAAGACGAGCAGGTTAAGGTCTATCTTTTGGATCAGATCCACCAGATCAATGAGCGGATGCCGGTCTTTAGACGGATCAAGCACTTCTTGTTCACCGAGGACGAATTTGTAAAGACGACGACATTAAAAATCCGCCGGCAGGAGGAGCAGAAAGTACTTCGTTCTGCCCTCGAAGGCCGACGGACTAATTTGGCGACATTGAACGGCCGCCGCTTGAGAGACGGCCGTATCGTCTAGAGTTTTACCACGCTTCTCTTAATTCTCCACTGGCCTGGCGCTCATATGGGAGCCAGGTCAGTGTTACTGCGCGGACTAACACGTCTCTTTTCAACGGACGTAGTTCAAAGTGTTCGAGCGCTTCCGTTTTGCCATCGTACTTGGCGTTCAGTGCTTCGATATCCTTGTTGAATTCTTCTTCCATTTCCTGGATGCGTGCTTCGAGTGTTTCAACGGTCTCTTCTGCCCGATCGACATTCCCAGATTGGCGGGCTGTCCGGCTGGCCGAACGCGCGGCCGTTGTGGCACGTCCGATCGTGCCGGAGGAGACAGCCTTCTTCCCGAGGAAGGAACCGAGGATTGTGGAGCCGATCGAGATCATGGTCTGGAGTTTCGACTCATTCGCTGCCTGCTTTTGACGTTCGACCGTCTGCTTAGCTTTTCTCACCCGCTCTTCAATCGTGCGACGAGCCGACTCGTATTTACTACGCAGCGCTTCGAGATCTTTATCTCGTTGTTCACGCGATTCCATCTGGAGGCGGATGACAAAGTCTCGCTCCGATTCTTCAGGTCGTGAGAGGCTCTTTAGGGCGTTGTTTTTGAATAACGGCAGATGGCTCGTCCTAAACACATGATCCTGCAGATCTCTCGACCAGCCGTTGTAGGAGGCTTTCTTCATGGCGTCGGCCGGCAGGTTTTCAAAGACACCGGCACCGTCCGGTGATGAAGTGAGCTGCTCCGGCAGGACTTCATTTTCGGTCGGTTTCGACCAGTCCGCACTTATCAGGCCATCGGTCAGTAAGGTGGCGTAGTGTTCTTCACGCGAATAGTCGATGCCGTTTCGTTGATCGTTGAAGTGGACGTCGACGATACCGAACAGCGCCGGTCGATAAACGGTCTCACCGACGGCACGTGAGGCAACGTAGTGGACAGGGATATCGGAAGGAAGTGACGGCGCCGACGCCGCCGCGACGACCGGAGCCGGTGTCTCGATCGGCTGTTCTTCGATGAGAGGTGTAGCTGCCGCTTCGACGGGCGTGCTGCCGGCAGCGACACCGGCGGTGATGTCTGAAGGAACGTTAGCAGCAACTGACGTTGACT
>DUQI01000039.1 GCA_012837885.1 Fastidiosipila sp. | reverse complement strand
CGGCGAGTGACCGCGGTTATGAACTCGGCGCACTGGAAGAAGGTTTCGCTGCCGGCATCTTGATTCTCCTCATGAAGGGTTATGCGATCTACCAGATCGGGTTTTGGCTGAGCCTTTTAGCAGCGCTCGGCATCAGGCGCTTCGCGGCGCCACTTGCCGAAGCCATTAAACGACGCTTGCCATTCATGCCTCAACCGCTAGCAGCTGTTATTTCCGTCACAGCCGTCGCCCAGTTTTTCGTGCTTCCGCTTCTCATTTTGATGAATGAGGTGATCACGCCGTTCGCCCTATTGGCAAACGTCTTTTTATCTTTTTCAGCACAGGCAATGACGCTTATCTCGCTTTGCCTCGTATCCGTTCTGCCAATTCTGACGTTGTTTTCTGCCCAGGGGATTGTGTTGTCATTACTTAGATACCCCGTTATATTTCTCATCCGTGTATTCGAGGGCGTATCCGCCTATCGTTTTCCGTCATGGCTCTATTGGTTGCCCGGTCACGCGAGTCTTTTTTCATGGGGGTTCTACATCTTCCTTTTGTACTTCTTCTTTCGTCCGCTCTTTGGAATAAGGCGAAAAAGAAAAAGAGAGAAGCCACTTCGTTTGGCACTGTGGCTATTGGTGTTCACGATCACTTTTGTGCCGTATGCCTCACGCTTTTTCGCGCCACCCATGGTGATCTGGCAGCTCGATGTCGGGCAGGGCGACGCTGCGCTCATTCAGTTTAGCGATCGAACCGTCTGGTTGATCGACGGTGGAGATCGCGGCCACGGCTTTCGCACGATATGGCCTTTCATGAAGGCGATGGGAATCGCCTCAATTGACTTGGCGATCGTCAGCCACGGTCACGCCGACCATGCGGGAGGGATCATCGACCTTGTTGAGCTTGGGGTGATAAAGACGATGGCGATCGGAGACGAGACGCTGAAACGCGCGTTGAATATGAGCGAAACAAGTGATGTGGATGACTCAAATATCTCTCGTTTCGGTGATACCGACTTGTCCTATCATCTATTGGAGTCGGCAGCCAAACATAATGTGCCTGTGATGAAGTTGTCGAGTCGCGATCAGATGGAGCATCGTGCGGCACGTCTTACCGTGCTGCCGATTGATTCGCTCAGTGACGACCAAAACGACTTGTCACTACAACTTTACCTCGAGGTGGGCGGCGTCACATTCTTGTATACGGCTGATGCGACGGCAGAGGTCGAGAACGAACTAATCAATCTCGGTCTGCCGGCTATCGATGTCTTGAAGGTTGCCCACCACGGGTCTCGGTTTACGACCAAGCCGGCGTTTGTCGAACACTACCGACCGACACTCGCCGTGATCTCGGTCGGAAAGAACCGGTACGGACATCCGTCTCCCGATGTTTTGTCGACACTCGACGCTTATGGCGTGGAAACGTATCGCACAGACCAGCACGGTGCGATAAGATTAGAGCCGAACGAGCATGAGGTGAAAGTGAAACCATGGCTGAATCGATAGAACTGAATCTGCGCGATCTCTATGCCGAACTGAAGCAAGGGGTATTTCGCCGCGTCTACGTGTTGACCGGTGAAGAACAATATCTCGTCTCACAAGCCAAAGACCGTCTGTTGGAACGGCTCGTCAATCCGGCCTCGAAAGACTTTGATCTCGCCGTATTCGACAACTGGAACGAGGTTGGTTCTATCTTGAATGCGATTGAAACACCGCCCCTTCTGTCGGAGCGAAAGACGATTCTGATCAAGTCGAGCGAGATGTTTCAAAATGCTGCGCTCGATTCACGAATCGACGAATTCGATCTATCGTCGCTACCTGATACGACGACTCTCATACTGTTTGAAGAAAAAGTGCTGAAAAGCGGCCAGGCGAAGAAAAGGCGAACACAGCTGGAAGCGATTGATGGAGCGATCATTTCGTTGTCGCGCCAGTCACCCGATATCCTGCGCACCTGGATCACCCGTCTGGCGGAGACGCAAGGGATGAATATCGATCGCTATGCGGCCAACTTGATTGTCGAGCGCGGTGAACGCGATATGAAAGCGATCGCCGATGCGCTCCAGCGGATGGCGCTCTATGCGCAGCACGAAGGCCAAGACCGAATCGATGAGTCGATCGTCAACTTGATGCTGCCGGAACCGCTGTCCGTGCGCCTTTTTGACCTGATCGACGCCGTCGCGGAGAAGCGTGCCGGCCGCGCCTTTTCGATCGTCGACGAACTGCTCGCCAAAAGAGAACCGATCCAGTTGATCTCCTTCATGATCTTGCGTCAGATAAGGCACCTCCTCGTCGCCTCCGATCTCGGCAGCCAGGACGCCGTGCGTGCGTTCTTGAACGTGCAGCCGTTCGTCGCCAGAAAACTGTCGCAGCAGGCAAGAAAGTTTCGTGAGAATCAATTATTGACGATTCACGAGAAAGGCTACCATTATGATGCCGACATCAGGCGAGGGAAGATCGATGACAAAACGGCGCTCTATCTGCTCGTCGCATTTGCCTGTGAGGTCGCCTGATGGAGAAAGACGTGCCGCGATTTGACATGACACCTCTCGTCATGAAAGCACTTGCTGCCGACGATCGCCCTTACGAGAAATTCGAAACGAAAGGTCCTAAGGCACTCTCCGATACGGAGCTGGTCGCGATCTTACTGAGAAGCGGCATGGCCGGTCGTAATTCGCTCGATCTCGCGCGCGTCCTCCTTTCTTCCGGAGGTCTCCGCGGTTTGCAGGATGCGACGCTTGAAGAACTGCGCCATGTACCGGGGATAGGGCGTGTCAAATCGATCGTGTTGAAAACGGCGGTCGAGCTCGGTCGGCGTATGGCACAGCGTCGCCCACCGTCACCGTTTGAGCCGATCACCTCGCCGACGGATGCCGCTGGTCATCTCGTGCCATTACTTTCCGAGCTCGATAGGGAAGAGTTTCATGTTCTATTACTCGATGCCAGACACCGCCTGATCCGTATCGCGCAGGTGTCGGCCGGAGGGCTGGCCGCAGCCGTTGTATTCCCGCGCGACGTGTTCCGCATCGCATTAAAGGCAAATGCGGCTGCGATCATGTTGGCGCACAACCATCCGAGTGGAGATGAGACGCCGAGCAAAGCCGATATCGAAGCGACCCGGGTGTTCACCAATATCGGCCGCATGATGGGTATAAACGTTCTCGATCACCTGATTATCGCTAATCAACGTTGGGTCAGCATGAAAAAGCTCGGACATCTGTGACATACGTGTCATATATATGCTTTAATAGCGAATGAAGTAATTTTACTTTAGTTCATTTATCAGTTCATTTATCTTATGAGGTTTGCTGTGAGACAATCAAATCCGTTCCGTGCTTCGAACAGCCGCGTATCCGACTCCGGTCCCAAGCGACAGCGACGCCCGCAAAAACGTAGGCGCCGCAATGCGTTTAATAAACGCACACTCGTCACTGTCGGTGGCGGCGTGTTGGGATTACTGGTGACGCTGGCGATCGGTGCCACCGCCTATTACCTGATCATGATTAATAAGATCCAGCCGGCCGAGGTCGTCTTTACCGGACAGCGCGATATCCAGATGGAAGAACTGATCGATTTGTACGAAGAAGACATTCATACCGATGTCAGCGACGATCTTGAAGCCGCTGAAGCGCATGAAGACGAATTCGAACAGTTGCTGCTGGCAGCTGAAGAAGAAGCAGCGATGGAAGGCTCAGAAGCAGGCGATATCCAGGGCACGAATGCCAATCAAGGCGGGCAACCTCAGGGAACGAAGGCTGACTCAGCACCGGCTCAGCCAAAACAACAGTCATTGCCGGCGATTCGTCGCAGTTCGAGTGTTAAAAATTATCTCGTCATCGGCGTCGACTCGAGAGGCAATGACTTCAGCGGCCGCTCCGACTCGATGATGGTCGTGTCGATCAATCAAAATAGTGGTCGGATCAATATCGTCTCGTTGTTTCGCGGTGCCTACGTGAACATTCCCGGCCGCGGCTGGGGGATGCTCGGACATTCGTACGCCTACGGCGGTCCGAGACTTCTACAGCAGACGATAGAGAATAACTTTAGAATAGGTATCGACGGATACATTATCTTTAACTTTAATGCCTTCGTCAGTTCGATCAATGCGGTCGGCGGTGTGACGATTAATCTGACGGACAGGGAGGCGAGGGAGCTCGGCTTATCGCCCGGTTCTAATAACCTAAATGCCAATCAGGCGCTGAGGTATGCGAGACTACGTAAGATTGACTCCGACTTTGCCAGAATGGGACGCCAGCGCGCCGTGATGGGCGCTGTCGCCAGTAAACTGCAAAGATCCTCCGTCAGCACGATTAACAGAGCCGTATCGGCAGTACTCTCGAATTCGGCGACAAATATCTCGAGCGGAACGATCTCATCTTTGACCTCGAACCTGCCGCGGATTTTGAACTATCCGCGATCCGAAAGGCAGTATCCACTCGCCAATACGAGGTCGAAGTTTTACAAAAACGGACTCGAGATGTGGTCCTTTAATTTCCTGACCAACATCAATTCGCTGCATCAGCTGCTTTACGGCGGTTAATAATCTTATTGCTTCTAAGTGTGCATCCCGTCGTGATCTTGGATCGCGGCGGGATTTTGCTTTACACCAGTCTTTGCTTTATCGCATCGCTTTTCACTTCTTCTGTCTGAGGTCTTTGTCTGGTCAAAGCACCTCACATAAGCTAAAATACGTGTTGCGTTAAATGCCTTCCAGTCGATGGGAAACGGTGTATTTGACGCACGGAGAGGAATTCTAATGGCGGAAAAGCCGCGCATAAAAATCTTTGTCGTCGTCGTTTTGACACTCGCATTAATCGCGCTTATCGTGCTGTCGATGGTGCCTGACAGTCCGCTGTTACACCTGACATCGCCTTTGGGCAAGGTCTTTAATCCGATCGTGCGTCTCGGGCAGACGGTCACGCGTTCGGTCAGCGGCTGGATTTCGTCTGTCTCGGAAAGTGACAAGATCCGGCGCGATAATGAAGATCTGCGTGAAGAGATCGCGCGTTTACAAAACGAACTGGCGGCGAGGGAAGATGCGGCGAAGCAATTTGAAGAGCTGAAAGACGCCTTTGGCCTGCCGTCTCTGTTTCCCGATATGACGATCAAGGGCGGTTATATCATGAACCGCGCGATCGGTGACTGGTATGACGCCTTCCGAATTAACCTGGGGCAAAAAGACGGGATACTCGTTCGCCAGGATCGGTCGTTCGCCGTCGTCGACGCGAACTCGAATCTGGTCGGTCGCGTGCTGTCGTCCGATCTCGATTCAGCGAAAGTACTGCCCATCATCCATGAAGGGTTTGCGACCGGCGCCAGGATGGAAGGATCGCACGGCGTAGCGCTACGCGTGCGCGGCGATTTGACACTGAAAGACGATAACCTGATCTACGCCGATCAGATACCGCTCGACGCAAGCGTCGCAGTCGGTGACCGCATCGTGACCTCGGGCGCCGGCGGCGTATTCCCGGAAGGACTGCCGATCGGCACGATCGAAGAGATCCATATGGCGGATGATCAAAGGAGCCTCGAAGCGACGGTCCGGCCGGCTGTATCGTTCAATCGTCTGACAGCCGTCTTCGTCCTGATCGGGGGCTGATATGCCGACACGCCGCGTTGTCATCTTGTCGATTCTCTATCTGTTTTTGCTCGCCATTTTGCAAAGTGTGCTCTCTTTGTTGATTTTTCGACCGGCTTATGTGCCCGATCTTCTTTTGATGCTGCCGCTTATAGCCGGTATCTGGCACGGCCGTCGTTACGGTTTTTGGATGGGACTCACGGCCGGTTTTTTCCGCGATTTTCTGGCCGGTCGACTACTCGGTCCCGGTATCCTGATCGGGATGTATATCGGTTTGGCGGCCTCACTTTTGCATCATGAAGACCGCCGCTTCCGTCTGTTGTTTACGGCAGTATCAGCGCCTATCCTTACGGTTATGTTCTCTCTTTTGATGACGCTTTTACAGATCGTCACACCGTATCCGGATCAGCCGCCGATCGAGCATCGACTAATCGTTTTGCGCAGTGTGAATCAACTTCCGTGGCAGCTTCTTATCAATGTCGGCGCGGCATTTTTTGTGCTCTTACTATTCTATTTGATACCATTACGCAAACGCGAAAAACGAACGAACCTGACACTTGGCTCGTCAGGAGGAGTGGAACATGACGTCTTCGACCTCAATTAACAAAGTCGAAAGCGACAATAAAAAAACCAAACCAAAAAAAGATAACAACGCCCGCTTTATCCTGCTTGCAGTCTTGATCGTGGCGATGCTCGTCTTGATTCTCGGCCGCACGATTATGCTGCAGCTCGGCGACGGTGAAGTGAGTGGAGTCATCGAGTCGGTCGGCAACCGTCGTCAGATGGTGGTGCCGGCGGCGAGGGGCGATATCGTCGACGTGAACGGCGTACCGCTCGCTTTTTCGGCGCAGACGAGAGCGCTCTATATCTCGAATGCCAATCTCGACGACCATCGGCTGAACCGCATGTTGCTCGATCTGTCCGATCTTTTACTTGAAGACGGCGTCGTCTACAGCGGCAATCTGCCGAACTACTTCGATCTTTCAAGTACGAGTCGCGAGGCTGGTCAGGAAGCGCGGTTCGTCTTCAGACAGGACGCCGACGCGATCCTCGCCTGGCAGACCGATAGAAACATCTTGAACCTGGTCGACCCGGAGACGGCGACGACGGCGCAGAGAAACCGCGTGGCGCGTCTCGATCCGCGTGAGCTGTTTGAATACCTCCTCTACGATGTGTTCGGCATCGAAGATAAAGATGCCGGTGGCTCACGTCTTTACTCGGATAAGGAAGCGTATCGCATCATGCAACTGCGCTATACGCTTTTGGAAAACAACTGGCTTTACCGCACCGGAAACCCGATCCTGATCGTCGACGATATCAGTCAGCGCCTCGAACAGGTGATCAACGATCAGTCGTATCGCTATCCCGGCGTCTTGATGGAAAATCATTATTCGCGCCGCTACAGCGCTTATTCCGACTACGCCGGCCATGTCATCGGCTACATCGGATCGATCTCGGGGCAAGAGTATGAGCAGCTGAAGCGCTTCGACTACTCCTTGAATTCGATGGTCGGAAAGTCGGGTGTCGAGCTGTCGGCCGAACGATATCTCAAGGGATTGGACGGATATAAGCCGTATTTAGTGTTTGTCGACGATGAGACGCAGACATCGCTCGACGGCGGCACCCTGCCACAGCACGGCGCCGAGATCCGTCTGACACTCGATATTGATCTGCAGAAGACGGCGGTCGAATCGATGCAGCGGGCGATGGAGCGTCTGCGTGCCCTCGACTTGGAAAAAGAGATCGCCGCCGATACGGGTGCCTTCGTCGTGATGAACCCGAAGACGGGCGGTATCTATGCGATGGGCGGCTTGCCGGACTACAAGGTCTCCGACTTTGTCAACCAGGCGTTTGACCGCAATGCGGCCGAACGCATGCGCGCTTATTTAACCGACAACGAAACGAAACCGATGCTGAACCGGGCGATCAGTGAGAACTATGCGCCGGCCTCGACGTTTAAGTCGATCACGAGTCTGGCTGCGCTCGAATCAGGGACGGTGACACCGCAACACAATTCATATACATGTGTCGGCACCGAAGATATCGGCGGCTGGATCTGGTCATGTCTGCAACGTCCGACCGTCGGCCACGGCTCGATCAATCTGACGCAGGGACTGACCACGTCATGCAACATGTACTTTTATCACATGGGCGTCGAGACCGGGATCGACAATATCTCGCTCTATGCAAAGCAACTGGGACTCGGTGAGCTGACCGGCATCGATCTGCCGGGCGAAGTCGCCGGTATCCGCCCGAGTCGCGAGATGAAGGCGCTGCTGAGAAGTAAGCCGGAAGACAAGACGTGGTTTATCGCCGACACGGCGCAGACCTCGATCGGTCAGTTCGATCACAGCTATACGATGCTCCAGATGGCGCGCGCCGTCTCCGGTCTGGCGACCGGTTACCTCGTGCGTCCGCACGTGATCTCGGAGATTATCGGCTCGGACGGTGTCGTCTTGCGTGAAGAGCAGATCGAACGCGTACCGCTCGGTTTTGCCGAAGAAAACCTCACGGCGATCCGAAACGGTATGATCAATGTGACCCGCGGCGGTACGAGCCGCGCGGCGCATTTGTTCCGTGACTTCCCGGTGGCGGTGGCCGCCAAAACGGGGACGGCACAGGTCGGTCACGGGCAAAACTCGTATCAGAACGCGATCTTTGTCGCCTACGCACCGGCCGACGATCCGGTGATCGCCGTCGCGTATATGGTGGAAGACGCGACCTACGGTGAGCAGATCGCCGACGTCGCCTATGAAGTCTTCTGCGAGTACTTCGGTGTGACCCCGAAACAGGCCGAGCCGCTGCGCCCGATTATCATCGCGAGCGGTTGATCGGTTACACGAAAAACAGCGAAAGACGAAATCGAACACGCTTATTTGCAAGCCGATTACCCCTTATCTATAATGAACCGGGTTTAGTCTGATAGCTTAGAAATATGAGGAATAATGCATGATGTTTGACAACACACAATTTGAGGAGCGCATGCATGCGCATGCCTTTTCCGAGTTTGGAAAAACACTGGAAGAGACGAACTGCCGCGAACTGTGGAATATATTAGCGAAAGTCACCGTCGAAAAAATCGGTGAGAACTGGTATAAATCGCGTGAAGCTTACAAGAATACGCGCCAAGCACATTACTTCAGCGCCGAGTTTCTGGTCGGCCGCTCGCTTCGCAACAATCTGGTCAATCTCGGTATCTTCGATCAGGTAAAAGATCTGTTGGCCGAGCGCGACGTCGATATTCAGGATGTCTTGGACTGTGAGATCGATCCGGGGCTCGGTAACGGCGGTCTCGGCCGCCTGGCTGCCTGCTTCTTAGACAGCGCAGCGACCAGTGATTATCCGGTCACCGGTTACGGCATCTTGTACCGCTACGGCTTGTTTCGCCAGACGATTGAAAACGGTTTTCAAAAAGAGTATCCGGACGCCTGGATGGAGCGTGGCTATCCGTTCGTCGTGCCGCGTAGAGAAGACACCGTACTCGTCCAGTATCAGGACATGAACGTCTACGCCGTGCCGTTCGACATGCCGATCACCGGCTTCCAGACGGACAACGTCAATGTCCTCCGCTTGTGGCGTGCCGAGCCGGCCGAAGAGTTTGACTTCAACCTGTTCAACTCGCAGCGTTTCGATGACGCCGTGATCTCGCGAAACCGCGTGCAGGATATCTTCCGTGTCCTGTATCCGAACGACACATCGTATGACGGAAAAGTCCTGCGCGTAAGACAGCAGTACTTCTTTGTCTCCGCGTCCTTGCAGTCGATGCTGAAGCATTTCTCCGACGTACACGGCAATGACTTCTCGCGCTTTGCCGAGATGAACAGTATCCAATTGAACGATACGCATCCGGTGCTCGCGATCCCTGAACTGATGCGTCTTCTGATCGACGAATACCGTCAGAGCTGGGAGGAAGCGTGGCAGATCGTGACGAAGACGTTCGCCTTTACGAACCACACGATCCTGCACGAAGCGCTCGAAAAATGGGACGTCGGCATCATTCAGTTCCTGTTCCCGCGCATCTTCGAGATCATTGAGAAGATCGATCAGCAGTTTGAAGAAGAAGCACTCGAGTTTGGTTTCAACCAGGAGAAGATCGAGCAGCTGTCGCCGATCCATGACGGCAAGGTGCATATGGCGCTGCTTGCGATTTACGCGTCTTACTCGATCAACGGAGTTGCGGCGATCCACACGAATCTTCTGAAGACCGAAGTGTTCAACGACTTCTACCGTGTCTATCCGACGCGCTTCAATAACAAGACGAACGGCGTCACGCCGCGTCGCTGGCTCTATCAGAGCAATCCGGAACTGGCCGCGCTCTTAACCGAACTGCTCGGTAGCGAGGACTGGGTGACAGACCTCGACCGTCTAGCGGAGCTCGAGCATTTCAAAGATGACAGCAACGTGATGCGCCGTTTCCTCGACATCAAGACGAAAAACAAGGATCATCTGGCGAAGGTGATCATGGAGCGAGAAGGTATCCAGGTCGACAGCGGCTTCTTATTCGACATCCAGGTCAAACGCCTGCACGAATACAAGCGTCAGCTTCTGAATGCGCTCGCGATCCTCGATCAGTACTTTGAGCTTAAGAGTAATCCGAAGCAAAACGGCTACACGCCGGTATGCTATATCTTTGCGGCGAAGGCGGCGCCCGGCTACTTCAAAGCCAAGGGCATCATCAAATTCATCGTCGAGATGGCTAAGCTGATCAACGAGGACAACGAGGTCAACAACCGGATGAAGGTCGTCTTCATGCAAAACTATAATGTGTCGCTCGCCGAACAGATTTTCCCGGCCGCCGACATCTCGGAGCAGATCTCCACGGTCGGCAAGGAAGCGTCCGGTACCGGCAACATGAAATTCATGATGAACGGTGCGCTGACGCTCGGTACGTATGACGGTGCGAACATCGAGATACTGGAAGAGGTCGGGGAAGAGAACAGCTTCATGTTCGGTCCGAAGATCGAAGAGTTCCCGGCGACCCAAAACTACTATCACTCGCAGTGGCAGTACCAGAACATCCCCGGTTTGAAGCGCGCGGTCGATGCTCTGGTCGACGGTACACTGGCCGACCACAACACGAACATGTTCCAGGATATCTATAACGGCCTGATGACCGGTTCGAGCTGGGAAAAAGCCGACCCGTTCTACGTGCTCGGCGACTTTGAAGCGTTTAGAAAACGCCGCAAGGAAGCGCATGCCGCCTATCGAAACCCGATCGAATGGGCGAAAATGTGCTGGGTCAATATCTGTCGCTCCGGCCGCTTCTCATCGGATCGAACGATCCATGAGTACGCCAAAGACATCTGGAAGATCGAACCGACACCGATCGGTTGAGATTTGACAAAGGGTGGTAGACACGCCACAATACGCGGCATAAGTACGTAAGGAGAAACGATATGGCTGACATCAAGTATGAAATTATCAAGGAGATCGCGGTACTTTCGACGAGCAAATCGGGTTGGAACCGTGAATTAAACCTTGTGAGCTGGAACAATAACCGCCCGAAACTCGATATCCGCGACTGGGCTCCGGAACATGCGAGAACCGGCAAGGGCATCACCTTGAGTCGTGAGGAAGCGGCGATCCTGCGGGAAGTCTTAGAGGATCTGTCGCTCGATGAGCTGATGGGCGAAGATTAAGATGAACATTTTAGTCGACTAAAAAAAGAGCGTTACCGCTCTTTTTTTTGCCAAATTATCTCTTCTTAAACTTATCTTTTCTTAACGCTCGATCGGTTTCGTCTCGACGAGACGGCCGAAGACCAAGAGCCTGTGCGTGCCGCGTGGATTCGTCAGCGGTGTGCAGGTGACCAGTATGATTCTTGCTTCATCGGTCGGTGCCGTGATCGTGCCGTAGAGCTGTTCCGGTGTGATCACACGCTGTTCATCGACTTCGTAGACGTAGACGGCGTCGTAGGTCGTAAACCGTATCTGATCGCCCGGCTCCATCTCGTGCAGGCGATGGAAGTGGCGGCCATAGACGTACATGCGGTGACCGAAGACGACGGCGTTTCCTTTTTCGCCGAGTTTTGCGCCGGGCGACCAATGGCCGACCGAGACGCGCAGCGAATGGAGGGTCGCTTCGTCGGCGACCGGCATCACGAGATCGATCTTCGGGATATTGATCGTGGCGTACATATTGACCTGAACCGGGTCGGGAGAGATGTCGGCCTCGGCGATCTCGACTTCGTCGGAATAACCGAGGTCTTCCAGCTCTTCACCTTCGACTTTAAAATCGTCCGGTCCGATCATCAGGGTGTAAACCGGTTCCTTGAAGTCTTCCATCTCGGAGAGCACTTCATCCGTCTTTTTATCCTGGAAATAGTTCATGATGCGCGGGCGCAAAAGCAGGTAGACACCGGCCAGAATCAGCGCAATGATCAAAAGATTCAAGAGCACGTTGCTTGCGCGCCGTTTCTTTTTTCGTCTCTGGGGAGGCCTCGCCGGAGCGGGGGACGCTTTTTGCAACGGTTTTTTTACGGGGCGTTGCTTCGGCGGTTCGGGGTAATCCTGGCGCGTGTATTCGTCCATAAGCGTAACGGTCTCTCCTTTACCTCTTCACAGAATCCAGATTATAGTATACTCACTTTGCCGACGAACATCGCGTGAAGCGTTACGTGGACACCGGCATTTGGAAAAAATAACTTAAATGTTGTAACCTACTTGTCGAAAACGACGCGGTTAGTGAAGCGTATCCGCAGGGAGGTATAGATGGATATTAAAAAGGGACAGGTCGGCGTGACGACCGAAAATATTTTTCCGATTATTCGCCAGTGGCTCTATCAGGATAAAGATATCTTCATTCGAGAGCTCGTCTCCAATGCGGCGGATGCCTTGGCCAAGTTCTCGCGCTTGACCCTCATGGGGAAAGCCGAGATGCCTGAAGACGAAACGCTGAAGATCGAGATCGCGCTCGATCGCGACAAAGGCACGCTCACGATCGAAGACAACGGCATCGGTATGACGTTTGCCGAGATCGAAAAGTACATTAACCAGATTGCCTATTCCGGCATGGTCGATTTCGCCGAACGCTTTAAAGACGAAGCGTCGGAAGGCGGTGCCTTTATCGGTCACTTCGGCCTTGGCTTTTACTCATCGTTCATGGTCGCCGATCTGGTCAAGATCGAGAGCAAGTCGTATCTCGACGAGCCGGCGGCGTTCTGGCAAAGCGAAGACGGTATCGACTATGAGATGGGACCTTCCGATAAGACGACGCGCGGCACAAAGATCACCTTGTACTTAAATGATGACGCCAAATCCCAGTTTGACAGCTTTACATTGCGCCGCATTCTCGACAAATACCTTGGCTTTATGGCTTGGCCGATCTACTTTGAAGAGATCAAAGAAGAAGCGGAAGAGAAGGCAGACGAAGAGAAGGAAAAGGTTGCGCCGACCCCGATCAACGATCCGTCGCCGCTCTGGAAACGCTCGCCATCCGAGATCACGGACGATGAGTACAAGGCGTTTTACAAAAAAGTCTTCCTCGATCCGCAAGATCCGCTGTTTTGGATCCATCTGAATATGGATTATCCGTTCCGCTTACAAGGCATCTTGTATTTCCCCAGAACCGACAATGTCTATGAGGCCTTGGATGGACGGATCAAGATCTATTACAATCAGGTCTTTGTTGCGGACAACATCAAGGAGATCATCCCCGATTTCCTGTTCCTCCTCCGAGGCACGCTCGATGCCCCCGACCTGCCGCTCAACGTGTCGCGCAGCTTCCTGCAAAACGACACGTACGTCAACAAACTGTCGGGGCATATCATCCGAAAGGTCGCCGATAAGTTGACCCAACTCGCCAAGGATGACTTCGATACCTACGCTTCTTACTGGAAAGACATCGCGCTGTTTGTGAAATACGGCATGATGAAAGAAGACCGTTTCTACGACCGCGCCAAGGACGCCTTGATCTTCGAGACGACCGACGGTGAATTCCTGACGCTCGATAAACTGGCGGAAGGTGATATTTATTACACACCCGGCAAAAATGATCTGACGGTCTACGTCGATCGTCTGAAACAAGACGGCAAAACGGTCATCGTGATGGATCACGAGATCGACAATCAATTCATGTCCTTTATCGAATACAAGTCTGAAGGGAAGACGCGTTTTGTCCGAGTCGACGCAGAACTCGGTAAAGCGGAAGAAGGGCTCGAAGAAAAACAGCAGATGCTGGAAAAACGCTTCCGTCAGGCCGCCGGGGACGACAAATTGAAGGTGCGTCTCGTCGCCCTCGGCGAGAACGCTTTACCGGCCATGATCGAGGAATCGGAACAATCGAGACGGATGAGCGAGATGAAAAAGCAACTCGAACGTCTCGGCCAGACCGACTTCGACGATCAGATGTTTGCCCCGGAGCGCACCCTCGTCTTAAACGACGACAGCCCGCTGATGTCACCTCTGGCGAGAGAAGCCGTGCAGGCGTTTCACGACGAGGCCGACACCGGTTTTGATTTCACACGTTACGTCTACGATCTCGCTAGACTCGGTCAAGATGACCTGAAAGGTGACCAGCTGCTCAGCTTTTTGCGCCAGTCAGCCTTGATGGCAGCCGATCTTGCCGACAAAACGTTTGACAAGAGTGAGGAAATTTAAGATAATACGCCTATCAGCAACGGGAGATCGGGGGTTAACCCCTGATTTTGTTGCGTGTAAAGAGTATTTATATGTTTAATAAACGAAAACGTCCCAGCCCCATGATCATTATCAGCACTGTCGCGCTTGCCGTCATTGTTGTGTTCGGCAGCATTTTAACGATCCGTGCGATAAGATCTAACACCGGCTCCGATCCCGTCTTCGAACGCGTGGAACAACCACTGATTGCGGATGACGAAACGGAACCGTCTACTGAAGTCGAAGCGGCCGATGCCGATCCTACCGAAGCGATCGACGTCCACCACTTCGATGAAGATGCTTATCTGTCGAGAAAGCTGACGTTGTCCGAAGCCCGCGCCCTCGCGATGCAGGATGTCGGGACCGGCAACATTACGTTGACTGCTCCAGCTTCGCAGAACGTAGAAGAAGCACCGTCCGGCCGCTACCGGTATGCGACGGTCGTCTTGAATCTGCGTAAAGGACCGGATGCCAATACGGAACTGTTGCGTTCGGTGTGGGCGAATGAGCGCGTCTTCGAAAAAGCGACCGAAGGTGAATGGTCACATATTGATACGAGTGACGGCCTCGAAGGCTATGTCCTCACGGCGTATCTGACCGATCGCCAGGCAGAGCAGACGACGCCAGCGACGACGCAAAGAGAAACGACGCCGACGACGGCGAAAGCCGAAGTGGCCACAACGCCGGCGACGACGTCCGGATTTACGTCGGTCGACCGCATGATGTATGTCGCGGAAGACGTGGTGAACGTGCGCAAAGCGCCGACCACCAACTCCGATGTCGTGACAACAGCCTCCAAGGGCGAGCGCGTCCGCGTGACGAGCGTTGGTGCTTCCTGGTCCAATGTCACGCTTAACTCAGGCAAAAGCGGCTATATCTTAAGTTCGCTTTTGTCGGCAACCACGACGACGCCTGCGACTACTTCACCGCCAACGACACCGCCGACCACCGCCCCGACCGGACCTACCTTTACGTCTGTCGACCGTATCCGTTATATCAATGTCGATGCGGCCAATGTGCGTAAGAGTCCGAGCACGAGTGGCGATATTCTGACGACACTTTCTTCCGGTACGGAAGTCAAAGTCACCGGCGTCGGTGACGGCTGGAGCCGAGTCGCCTTAGGTTCCGGCACCGGTTACATCAGTAGCTCACTGCTTTCTGAGACGAAACCGGCGAAGCCGACGACACCTCCGACGACAGCTCCGACCACACCTCCTGCGACGGAACCAAAACCGACGGAGCCGGCCTTTAAAGCGGTCGATAAAGAGATGTATATCGATGTCAGCACCGCCAATGTAAGACGGCAGCCGAACACCAACTCGGATGTTCTGGCGAGACTTTCGCGCGGTACCGCCGTTAAAGTCACCGGTGAAGGCACAGGCTGGAGCCGTGTTGCCTTGAATTCCGGAACCGGGTATATCAGCAGCCAACTTCTGACCGGTACGAAACCGACGACTCCGCCGTCCGGTTCGACGATCAACTTTGTCAAAGCCGGTTCGACGAGTGCGGCTTGGACCAACTTTGAAAAATTAAGACCGCATCTTCGTAAGAACGGCGATAAAAACTACAATAGCTTCAAAAACAACGGCGACGGCACGATTACGGTCGATGGATTGACCTTTGCCTATACCTCGGCGCATGACTACGGTGCAACCCATTATGACGGCGTACAGGTCTCTCGCTCACGTGGTGAAAATCCGGTGAGAAACCGTAATACGGCGTCCGGTATTCCGGCCCAGCGCGGTCTCGTCGCGATGCGCTCGATCAACTTGGGCGGTCTGCCGTTCGGTACAGTCGTCTTTGTCGAAGGCTACGGTCTTGCCGTAGTCGCCGACCGCGGACCTTTGAACAACCGGATCCAGATCGACCTTTGCTACGATCCCGATGAGTCGGGCAGCGTCAGGCCTTACGGGTTCAAGGTACAAAAGACGTACATCATCTCCATTCCGTAAGCTCGATCGCTTTTGAGCAGACGGTGTCCAGTTTAAGAAAGAATTTACGTATTCGGCTCGATGCAGGAGGCATCGAGCCGAATCGCTTATTAGGCCAACACTTCCTGATCGAGGAGACAGTACTTGAAAAAATTGCTATCGCCGCCGACGTCCGGATGAAATCAACGGTCCTCGAGATCGGCGCCGGTCCCGGTCAATTTACTGAAGTGCTGGCTGCCAGAGCGAAAGCCGTATGTGCGATCGAGAAGGATACGCGTTTTCTGCCCATACTCGAGGAAGTGAAAAAGGCACACAGCAATCTCCGGATCGTATTGCAAGATGCCAGAGAGGTGTCCTTTGCGGATCTTATGTCGAATGCCGAAGATCCGCTCGTCGCGGCGAATCTGCCTTATTATCTAACGACGGAGCTGATGGAAAAATGCCTGATCGAGCTGCCGTTTGCACGTCGCATGACGTTTCTCGTACAAAAAGAAGCGGCGGAGCGCGTGATGGCAACACCCGGGACGAAGCAGTACGGGCCTCTCGCTGTGTTAGCGGCGCGTTACGGCACATCTCATGCAGCGCTACAGGTTGCTCCCGGTTCGTTTATGCCGCCGCCAAAAGTCGGATCGACGGTCCTCGTCTTAAATAAGCTGACTTCGACGGATGCGGGCGATATGGCGGCTTTTCATTCGTTTTTGACAAAACTTTTTTCGACGAGACGAAAGACGTTGCAGTCGACCTGGAGACGCGAGATCTCTGAAGACTCGGGCTCGCTTGACGTCTGGCTACAAGAACATGCTATTGATTCCCGGGTAAGAGTCGAGCAACTGGCTAGCGAGACGCTTTGGGAATTGTTCAAATGGAATGAGGCTCTCGTTTGAATTCGCCCGACCCGTTGGGTTATACTTTTTCCGGCGGCCAATAGCCGCTAGCATCGGTGAAGGAGGCGTCTGATGTCAAACGGTGATAAATCCGTCGTTGTCAAAATCGGCAATATGACCTACCGCATTGTGGCTGATGAAGATGAGCAGTACGTACGTGAGACGGCTGCCATCGCCGATGAACTGATTTCCCAGACAAAAAAGAAATACCCGTTTGTCAACCAATTGACGTCGACCGTGCTGGCCCTCGTCAATGCCGTCGATACGATGCGTCAGGCGGTCGCCGACAGACAGCTGGCTATCAAAAAGATGGAAGATGAAGTTGCACTTACGAGTGAAGCGAAAGCCGAATTGATGCGGGTCAACGAGCAATTCTGGGAGATGAAGAAGGATCTTTTATACTTCAAGAATCTGGTCGACGTATATGAGGAAAAGATCGCTGCACTGTCTCAAGGCGAGATAGTGGAAAAACCGACAAAGAAGAAAAAACCGTTGGACGAGCTGCAACGCTCGTTTGACGACTTAAAAACGTCCGGCTAGAGAAGACGTCAACCTAGGTGTGACGTCGGCTCGATGGTTGGCCGATTTTTTTTGAAAAGAAGGAGATAGGTATGGAACCGATCAAGGTGCCTTTGGACATCGAAGACCCGACATTGATACCGGCTTACGCAAGTCCCGGTGCCGCCGGCATGGATGTCAGAGCGGCCGTCTCCCTCGTTATATTGCCGGGGCAGACCGTGCTCGTGCCGACCGGCGTGAAAGTCGCGATCCCCGAAGGCTATGAACTGCAGGTGAGACCTCGTTCCGGCCTGTCCTTGAAAACGAATCTGCGTGTGTCGAATGCCCCCGGTACGATCGACAGCGACTACCGGGATGAAATCAAGATCATCATGACGAACCGTGCCTCGCTCCTCGACTGGCCGTCGCTCGTGCAAAACGATCCCGATCTGGCCAAGACTTTGGGAGCGGAAGGACGCGTCTGTACGCTGGCCGAGTATTTTACGGCGCGCGGCATCGATCTGCCGGAATACACACCCGGTGTGCAGACACCAGTGTTTTTAGACGAAGACGGTTATCCGCTCGGTACGATCCGCATTGAAAAAGGCGATCGCATCGCCCAGATCGTGCTTAGTAAAGTGGTCACAGCGAGCTGGGAGCAGGTCGATGATGTGACATCGATCGGAATCAACAGAGGCGGCGGCTTCGGCTCGACCGGAAAGTCGTAAACGATGCTCGACATGTATATCAGCCGGTTTGAACCGGAACATCCCGAAAAGCCCGCCAAGATCGAGCGGATCGAGGCGTTCGAGAAAGGATCCTGGATCAGGCTCGTATCGCCGACGGAAGAAGAGATCCGACAGGTGCGGGCGATGGTGCCGATCCCGGATGAATTCATCCGTTATGCCTTGGACGAAGAGGAAAGACCTCGTATCGACTACGACGATGATGAAAACTGTATCTTGATCCTGATCGACCTGCCTTATCTGGAAGGCGAGGGCACGGAGACGAAGTACGTCACGTTCCCGATGGGCATCGTCTTGCACGACTCCTGCATCGTCACCGTCTCTTTACGTGAAGCACAGATGCTCGACTGGTTCGAGCGCGGCATGGTCAAAGACTTTTATACCCAGTATCACACGCGCTTTGCTCTGCAGGTTCTGTTGGCCGGCGCCAAAAGCTATTTGAAACTGTTGCGCTTCATCGACAAAGCGATCGAGGGAGCGGAGCATCAGCTGAGTAAATCGGTCAGTAACAATGAACTGTTCACCTTGATGCAGCTCGGCAAATCGCTCGTCTATTTCACGACGTCCCTAAAGTCGAATCAGGCGGTGGTCGAACGGTTGATTCGCTCCCGTCTGATCAAGAAGTACGAAGAAGACGACGATCTGTTGGAAGACGTCCATATCGAGTATAACCAGGCACTCGAAATGGCGAACATCTACGCCTCGATTATCAACGGCACGATGGACGCCTACGCCTCGATCATCTCAAATAACCTGAACGTCGTCATGAAGTTCATGGCTGCGATGACGATCGTCTTGACCGTGCCGACCATCGTGACCGGCTTTTTTGGTCAGAACGTCGTGTTCCCGCACGATGCGTCATTTGCTACCGAGTGGCTGCCGTTCACCCTGGTCACAGTGCTCGCGATCGCGCTCGTCTTACTGGCTGTCTGGTATTTGAAGAAGAAAGATCTGTTTTAAAGAACTAAATCACGTGCTGTTACTAGTCGTACCAGCTGTCGAAGAATGCTCGAAGATCGTTGAAGTATGCGTCTCTATTCAGCATGTAGCCGGAAGCGTGCCCCGAGATCATGGTCTCGTAGACGCGCGTGTTCGAAGGATAGAGACGAAGCCTCGTATCGATCAACGGATCGGAACGTGAATTGTCGAGGAACGGGTCGGGGTTGTTTCTGGTGATCCACATCGGTGCGATGACGTCGCTCGCCAATTGCGTCAAATCGATCTCCGGTTTGTTTCCGCCCGACAGTCTGACCCCGAGTGGAAGCGTCGTAGGTAAAAAGAGATTCAACGGAAACGGCTGTTTCTTTCCGATCGCCGCTTTGATGAAGTCAGCACCCTTAGCGGCCGGCGTGTCGAGTAAGACACCGGCGATGTCCTGCTGATAGATATCGAGGTCGGAGATACGCTCGCTCACTTCGATTTCCGGTTTCGTCTTGTCCGGCAGCATGTGGTAGGCAGAGAGTAAGGCGGCGTTTCCGCTGCCGATGCCGAAGAGTAAGATGCGGTTCGATGACGTGAAGCGCTTAGCGAGCTGGATCGCCTTCACGACGTCCTCCGACTCCATATAGCCGAATGAAGCGAGGTCTCCACCCGATGAGCCGCTCGCACGTAAATCGAAGGTCAGTACCTGAAATCCTTCATCCGTGAAGAAGCGAAACAGATCGGCCGTATCGAGACCGTAGGGAAGACGGTTTTGCCCCTGATCGTGGACCAGAACGATCGTGCCGCGCGCCGGGTTTCGGAAAGTCTTGATTAGCCAGCCGGATAGGCGCGTCTGTTCATCGAGTGAGGTGAAGCTGACCGGCTCGAAGCGCGGCAAAATATTGATCGCGAACGGATCGAGCGCCTTCGGCGGCTGCCTCATGATCACGTTCGCCTGCGTCAAGGTCACGGTAACGACGACGATGGTCACGACGATCAGCGCCAAAAGCGGCGCCAACCAGAGGATCGGACGCCTTTTACGCGGCGTTTTGGTGCTAATGAAACCGGTCTTGGACATCGGCTTATTCTAGCAGAAACGGCCGGTCGCTGATAGAATGAGCCGTATGGATAACTGGAAGAACAAGCCATTCCCGGTACTCGGTATCGAGACGAGTTGCGATGAAACGGCAGCGGCGATCGTCGACAACGGACGTTACGTGCGCTCCGAAGTCGTCTGGTCTCAGGTCAGACGCCACGCCGAATTCGGCGGGGTCGTGCCGGAACTCGCCTCGCGGATGCACCTGGAATCGATCGCCTCGGTCGTCGATCTGGCGTTAAAAGACGCCCATCTGTCGCCTGCCGATCTCGGTGCCGTCGCTGTGACCCACGGACCTGGGCTGGTCGGTGCGCTTTTGGTCGGCGTCGGGTTTGCCAAGGCGTTCGCCTATCGCCAGCAAAAGCCGTTGATCGCGGTGCACCATCTGGCGGGGCATCTGGCGGCAAACTACGTCGAACACGAAGACTTGGAGCCGCCGTTTCTCGCGTTGATCGTCTCCGGAGCGCACTCGCATCTCGTGTTGGTCGAAGACTACGGTACGTACCGCGTGATCGGCAGAACGAGAGACGATGCGGCAGGCGAGGCCTTTGACAAGATCGCCCGCGCGATGGGACTCGGTTATCCTGGTGGCAAACGGCTCGATGAATTGGCGAAAGAAGGAACGCCGATTATAGAGTTACCGCAGACTGTCTTTCCCGATAGCCTCGACTTTTCTTTTTCCGGTATGAAGACGGCAGCGATCAACTGGCTCCATAGGCAAAAGCAGAGGGGAGAAGAAGTCCTCCTCGAAGACGTCGCCGCCTCGGTACAAAAAGCGATCGTCGATGCACTCGTCTCGCACACGGAGGCCGCACTTTATCAGACGGGAAGTAAAACGCTGGTCGTCGCCGGCGGTGTGGCGGCGAACTCCGGTCTTCGTGTAGGACTAAAAGACCTAAGTGAGCGCATGCAGATCGAGGTGAAGATGCCCAGGCTTTCTTGGTGCACGGATAATGCCGTTATGATCGCCTCGGCCGGATATTTTGCCGGACTAAGCGGTGAATATGCGTCGCTCGACTTAAATGCCAGACCGGTGCTCGCGATGTGAACGAGCGTGGACAGTGTGCAAAAAGGCGTGAAATAACGACAGTAAAGGCGCTTAGGCGCATCATAAATGTGTATAACCTTGTGGATAATGTGCAGAACATACGGTTTTGTTATAGTTATGTTTTGCCAGTGAAATGTGAGAGTAATATTTGATGACTGACAAGATAAAACTAATCGCCAACAATCGACGTGCCTATCACGATTACTTTATCGAAGACACGCTGGAAGGCGGGATCGTGCTGAAAGGGACCGAAGTGAAGTCACTGCGTAAAGGAGAGATGTCACTTCAGGAGTCTTATTTCAGCGTGATCGATAACGAAGTGTTCTTGCTCGGCATGCATATCAGGCCGTATGAGCAGGGCAACCGCTTTAATCACGAGCCGCTTCGACCGAGAAAGATTCTTTTGCACCGTCGCGAGATCAACCGACTGAAGTCGCTCGTCGCCGAAAAACGTATGACCCTCGTGCCGACCAAGCTGTATTTTCGAAACGGCAAAGTGAAGGTCGAGATCGGCGTGGCGCGCGGTAAGAAGATGGTCGATAAACGCGAAGACTTGAAGAAAAAAGACGCGGAGAGACGCATGGCCGATGCCGTCACACAAGACGCCCGGCGTAGCGGCATATGATATAATCCATGACAGCATAAGGGAGGCCAGTGCATGGCGAGTCTGATCGCTTACGGCTTGACCGAGTCGGGCAACAATCTGCATGTCAACGAAGACGCGTTCTATCTCTCCGGTCGTATTAAACCGGAGATGATCAGTGGACGCGAGACGGATTCAGGTCTCTTTACGGATAACGTACAGCTCTACATGGTAAGCGCTGGTTTCGGTGGCCCCGGTGCCGGCGATCTGGCCGGACGCATCGTCTTTCAAGTCGCCATGCAGTATTTGAGTAAGCTCCCCGTGAACGATTATCAGCCCTTCGATTTTCCGAGATGGTCGAGAGAATTGATGGCCGACGCCGATCGGCGTATCTCCCAGGAATTGCAGTCGCGAAGCTATGGTAAGGCCGGTTGCAGTGTGTCGATGCTCTTGATCATCGGCCAGGTCGCCTATACGATGAGTCTCGGCGCAGCCTCCGTCTTCCTCGGCAGACGCGGCGAACTGTTTTTGCAGGCGGCGCCTCAGATCACGAACGACGGCGCCCCCTTGATTCATCTTGGACAAAGAAGTGAAGAAGATGTCGTTTTGGTCAAGAACGTGAAAAAACTTGATCTACAGGCGGACGATCAGTTTATACTGATGACGGGCGGTGCCATTAAGAGCATCGATCTTAAAGATGTCGAAGCGGCTTTCCGCGATCAACAGGCGTTTACGACCGTGATCGACAATCTGTACGATATGGCCGCCAAAAGAAACGAAAATGAAAACAAGACGATGGTCGCGGTACGGGTCATCGCTTTGGAGGAAGAACGTATGACACCATCGGATCAGACAGATCACACGGCATTCCGCCGTCCGGCAAGTGACGATGTCGAACGCTTCAGTCGTGAACATCGACGCGACGTATATGGGCAGGCAGCGAGAGACAAGCGCTATCAACGGGATATGGCGCCCATGGAGTATCGTCATGACGACGGTGCACAGTACAAAGAACAAAGACGCTATCAGGACGACAGAGATGTCTCCAGGAGACAACCGGAAAGACGTCGTCCTACAGATCGTCGCCCGGCACCGAGAGCTGCAAGGCCGGTCGGAGGCAGTATGCTCGGTATGTTCTTGAAGAGCCTCTTGGTCGGTTTCCTGGTCGGTCTGGCCTTGATCTTGGCGATCTGGTTCTTCTTCCTGAGTTAACCAATATCTACAATTAAACGCGAACGACAGATGCTCGAATGAAGAAGAGCATCGTACCTTATGTTGTTTGCGAAACCGAACAAAAGGTGATACAATCACCGTCCAGCGTCATTACGGGGGCGCACTGGTTTCGACGGGGTCATGGATCCCGGTGAAGCGGGTAGAGGATTCTCGTTGGCCTCTTTAAAAAACGAGAAAAACTTATAGTTGCCAAACAACCGCAACTCGCAGCAGCTTAAGTAAGCTATTGCCGCCGGTCCGCTCGATCTGTGGGGCGGGGAGCCGGCGCCGTAACACAGACCTTACCTGTCGGAGGTTAAACAGGTAAACAGACAGGCTCAAGCTTTGTGGTCTGCTCTGAACTGATGAAGCTACCTCGTTTCCGAGCCTGCCGACTGGGCGCTTAAACGGGGGAATCTAAAAGCAGCGGCTGCACCCGGAGAAACACCGGAGGATGTGGTTTCGGACAGGAGTTCGACTCTCCTCGCCTCCACCAAATCAAATACCATCTATTGATAAAAGAAATTTTGTCGACAGGTGGTTTTTTGTTTGCCCGAAAGTCCAGTAATACTGGGCTTTCCTGCATTTGTGGGGGGACGATGGTCAACCGCCGCCTGCGCGAGATGACCACCGAGGACATCTCCAAGATTGCCGAGACCTTCCAAGCCTTCGACGACGGAATGATTGAGGATGTGAAGGGCTTCTGTGCAGCCGTAACTACTGCCGATATAGTCAAACAGGGCTACATTCTTACGCCCGGTCGCTACGTCGGCATTGAAGATCAGGAGGACGACGGTGAGCCGTTCGAGGAGAAGATGGCGCGGCTGACCGGCGAACTCTCGGAGATGTTCAAACGTTCCCACGAACTGGAGGACGAAATCCGCAAAAGACTGGGGGCAATTGGGTATGACATTTAAACTCTCTGACATTTGCACTTTCGCCGATGGACGGATCGCTGTCGCCGACTTGGACTTGACCAGCTATATCTCCACGGAGAATATGCTCCAGAACAAGGAGGGTATAACGCGCTCGGCGGGACTGCCGACCGTCAACCAGACGCAAGCCTACCAAGCGGAGGACGTGTTGGTCTCCAATATACGTCCTTACTTCAGGAAAATTTGGTAT
>DUQI01000038.1 GCA_012837885.1 Fastidiosipila sp. | reverse complement strand
CCGAGAACGCTTTTTCGACCAATGGTCTCAATCGACCTGCCTGCTCGTAGCACGAGACGATCTCTGACCAATGTTCGACGATCTGCTTGGCGTGCTTCAAGACGGTATTTTCTTCGTACTTTTTTTCTTTTTTCTCAAGCTCAATCAACGGTTCGGCCGCGTCGCCCAGAATATCTCTCAACATGTCTTGATATGCGATGAGATCAAATGCTTCGATATGCGCTTTCGCTTTGTCGAGTGAAGGACTTAGCTTCTCGATCGCAGCAAATAGTTTGAAGGTCAAAAGCGTACCGACACCGCACTGCCGGCCATGCGTGTCGTTTGCTTTTCCCAATGCGGCGGCGCGCATGTCCCAGACATGCGACACATAGTGCTCCGTACCTGAAGCCGGCCGTGAATGCCCGGCGAGATTCATCGCATAACCGGACAGGATCAGTCCATCAAAGAGACGTCTCACCGCGTCTTCCTCGCGCTGCATAAGTTTATCTACCGACGTCAGCGCATCTTCTAAAGAAGACGTGACGAGTGATGCGATCGCCTCACAATAAGGCTCACCGGTGATCAAGGAGGCGACTTTCCATTCCGGAATGCTGACGGCTTTTGCAGCCATATCACCGATTCCCGATTGAAACGTCAGTTTTGGCGCTTTCTGCAATACGTGATACTCGGCGACGACCAGATCAGGAGCTTTCGCGTTAAGCGACACCTTTCTGCCTTTCCACAGCATCGATGCTGTGGACGAGGTGTAGCCATCCATCGACGGAGCCGTCGCATAGATCACATACGGCAGACGGCATTCGTGCGCGATCATTTTGCCGATATCGTTCAGCGTGCCGGATCCGACGAACAACAAAAGACTGACGTCTTTCGGCACATGCTCAAGCACATGATTGACCGCACTTTCATCCGGCTCGGGGCTTGCCTCAAAGACAAGAAGGTCGAGTTTGAATCGATTAAAAAGGAGTTCTTTATGGAGATCTCGACCGGCCGCTTCATACGTGTTCTTGTCGGCGACCATAAAGATGCTGCCCACACGGTGTGATTGCAACCATTTCAAAAAAGCCGGAAACACAAGGTTTCCGGCAATCAGTTCAGGCAACACTTGATTGTGGCTTTGTCCGCAGACACAGCCTTCTTTTTTAATAGCGGCTAGTCGTTCGTTGATTGTCATCTAGAGATGCCCGAGCCTGACCAATAGCCGTACGAGATTGTCGACTGTCAGCGGCAGATCGATATCGGCGCGTTTTTTCGCTTCGGCAAAAGGTACCGCCACGCGGTTGATCGAAAAGATCCCGCTTACGCCTTCATCGTAGGCAGGTTCGATGCCGTCACCGATATCGCCGACGATCGCGAAGACCGGCACCTGATGCGGCTTGGCACGTCTCGCCACGCCGATCACGACCTTGCCCCTAAGCGACTGCGTATCGATCTTCCCTTCACCGGTGAACACGAAGTCCGCCGTCTGGACGAGCGTATCAAAATCGACCGTATCGAGTACGACATCGATCCCCATCTGGAGTTTGGAGCCGAAGAAGGCGACCATACCGCCGCCCATGCCGCCTGCCGCACCGGCACCGGGCATCGTCTCCATATCGATATCGAGATCTTTTCTCACCATCTCAGCCATATGGACGAGTCCGGCATCGAGGCTTTTGACAAGTGCAGGATCGGCGCCTTTCTGCGGTCCGAACACGGCCGCCGCGCCAATCTCACCGGTCAGAGGATTATCGATGTCACACATCGTGACGACATCAATATCTTTGATGCGCGGATCGAGACCTGAGATATCGATCGAGACGATGTCTTTCAACGTGCCGCCGACCGGAACAAAGGACTTGCCGTCTTTATCTTTGAATACGACGCCCATTGCTGCAGCGGCACCGCAGCCGCCATCATTCGTGCTACTGCCGCCGAGTCCGACGATAAGACGCTTGACGCCTTTGTCGAGCGCAGCTTTCATCAGTTGTCCGACACCGTAGGTCGTCGTGTTCGCCACGTCCCGTCTGTCTCCGACGAGCGGTAACCCGGCCGCAGCGGCCATTTCCACGACACCCGTTTGATCGGGCAGAATGCCGAAGAACGAGTCGATGTCGCGGCCGAACGGTCCTTGCACCACCTGCTCTATCTTTTCGCCTCCGACGGCCGTCAGAAAAGCGTCGACGCTTCCCTCTCCGCCATCGGCGACAGGTATCTTGGAGATAAGGGCATGTGGCGCATGACGTTCGATCGTCTCTGCCATCATGCGGCAGATTTCTTCAGAACTGAACGTGCCTTTAAACGAATCAGGGATCAGGATCACGTGACTCATACGAGTCACGTGATCCGTCTCTTTCTTTTTAGGCAATGTATCGAGTGTAAACATCGTTTAACGGAACAAGAGCCAGAGCACCGTGATCAGCGCCATGGAGGCAATGCCTTCGAGCAGTGTCACGACGGTCTGCGTTTTGTAGCCTTGCTGCGGTGTCATCTCACCGAAGTTGGTCACGACCCAGAAGTAGCTGTCGTTCGCATGCGAGACAGTCATCGCACCGGCGCCGATCGCCAGAACGGTCATTACCGTGAGGAATGTCGATTCAAGACCGAGTGAGCCGAGCATCGGCTGTACAATACCGGCCGTGGTGACGAGTGCCACCGTCGACGATCCCTGCGCCGTCTTTAAAATGGCGGAGAGCAGGAACGGGAAAATGATGCCGAACGAGGCGAGCGCTGTCGTGTTCTCTTTGATGTAGTCGACCATGCCGGACTGGGCGATCACTCTGCCGAGCACGCCGCCTGCTGCCGTGATGAACAGGATCGGGCCGACTTCACGCAGCGTCTTATTGGTCACTTCATAGAACTGACCGATAACCTTCGTGCTGATCAGCAAGATGACGCCGAAAATCGTACCGATGGCGAGCGCGATGATCGGTGTACCGAGGAAGCGCAAAATATCACCGAATGTACCGGTCATCTTGGCCATCGAGGCGATCGAGCTCAAAGCCATCAGCAAAATCGGAACGACGATCGGAGCGAACGAGAGAAAACCACTCGGCAAGGTGCCGTACGATTGGACGATCTCTTCATAGGACTGCTGCACCGTTTCAAAATCGGCTTCGTCTTTGGCTTTGACTTTCTTGCCGATGAACGTGGCGTAGAGATAGGCCACGAGTAGCGCCGGCAGTGAGACGACGAGTCCCATCGCAATAACCAGGAGAAGATTTTCTCCGACGCCGAGTGTGTTGGCGGCGGCAATCGGTCCCGGTGTCGGCGGGATGAACACGTGGGATGCGTAGAGACCGGCAGACAACGCGACGCTCATCGTCACGGAGCTCACGCCGGTACGCTGAACCAGAGACTTTCGGATCGGATTCAAGATAACAAAACCGCTGTCACAGAACACGGGGATCGAGACGATCCATCCCATGATCAAGATGGCGAGTCCGGGACGTTTCGGTCCCACCACGCGGACGACGACGTCCGCCAGTTTGACGGCGCCGCCGGTTACCTCGAGGATCATGCCGATCAAGGCACCGAGGATAATGACGATACCGATACTCGTAAATGTGGCCGAGAAACCGGAACCGATGACGTTAGCCAATCCTTCACGTACCGTTCCGTCCTCCAGTGTTTTGTTCACCAGCGGAATACCGGCGATCAGTCCCAGGATCAGCGAAATGCCCATAATCGATAGGAAGGGATGAATCTTCCACTTCGAAATGGCGACGATCATGATGACAATAGCGATCACGAACGCAATGATTAACGGGAATCCTTGCATAAATACACCTCCAAAAATGTCGACCAGATATCTGTCTTCGACAGACAGGTCGCATCTACTGCAGATAATGTATCATAACTGCCGGCTGACGCACCGTTTCTTGTTGTTTCAGCACAAAGCGCCGCATTCAGCGGCGCTTTGTTACCTCGTTATCGTTACGAATAGAGCTTATCGCATGCTGTTTCGCTGGATCAGCTTTGCGCTGCGTTTCCGTTTTGTTTTCCGGTCGAACCGCGCATCGCCTCATACAGATTTCGATCGTTGAACGAGACGTTCACCGACTGGATGAACTGACTGTTATCTCTCGTTTTTAAGAGCAAATTGATAATCGTCTCGGTGACGGCCGCCGTATCGAGTTGACCGAACGCTTTCCTGATTGCCCAGATCGAGTCGAGCTCCTTAGAGGAAAGCAGCAGTTCTTCACGACGCGTACTCGAACGCGTAATATCGATCGCCGGGAAAATCCGTTTTTCCGAAAGCTTACGGTCGAGCAACACTTCCATGTTACCGGTTCCCTTGAACTCTTCAAAGATGACCTCATCCATCCTCGAGCCGGTCTCGATCAGCGCTGTCGCGATGATCGTCAAACTGCCACCGTGTTCGATATTTCTCGCTGCACCGAAAAAGCGTTTTGGTCCGTATAACGCACCGGGATCGAGACCACCGGACAGTGTGCGGCCGGTCGGTGTGATCGTCAAGTTATACGCTCTGCCCATACGCGTAATGCTGTCGAGTAAAATTACGACGTCCTGCTTCAGCTCGACGAGGCGCATGGCACGCTCCAGCACGAGTTCCGTGACTTTAACATGGTTCTCCGGCGTCTTGTCGAATGTACTGTAGACGACCTCGCCGTTGATCGAGCGCTGCATATCCGTCACTTCTTCCGGACGCTCATCGATCAGTAAAACGATCAATTTGGCATCGGGATTATTGATAGAAATCGCATTCGCGATTTTTTGCAAGAGTATCGTTTTACCAGCTTTCGGAGGCGACACGATCATGCCGCGCTGCCCTTTTCCGATCGGCGAAACGAGATCGATAATTCTGGTCGACAATTCATTTCTCGTCGTCTCAAGCACATAGCGTTCGTTCGGGTAGATCGGTGTCAGACGATCAAAGTGCGGCCGTCGCATCATCTTGTCGGGCGACATACCGTTCACTTCCTTAATGTAGTAAAGAGCGCGGTAGCGGTCGGAATCTCTTTGCTGACGACAAGGTCCCGTCACCAGATCACCGGAACGAAGGCCGAAGCGGCGAATGTATTGCGGTGGTACGTAGATGTCGTTGTTTCCCTGCAGGTAGTTTTCTATCCGCAAAAAGCCGTAACCATCCGGCATGATTTCCAAAATCCCGCTGATGATTTCCTGCGGTTTACTTTCCTTTTCGGACTTCTCTTTTTCTTTATGATCGGCCGGAGCACTCTCTTTTTCAGACGCGTCTGACTTTTCTTCTAAGTCAGCGTCAGCGCCGCTCTCAGTCTCACTGTCAGCCACATCCGACACCACTTCTTCTTCCGTGGAAGCTTCGATATCGTCTTTACCGGTGTCTGACGTATTCGCGACTTTCTTGACTTCTACTTCTTCATCAGAAGCTTTTTCTTCGGCTGTCTCTTCTTTTGCCTTTGTCTTTTTCGTTGAGGTACGACGCTTCGCCGGTTTCTTCTCTTCAGCCGGCTCTTCTTTTGCTTTTTCTTTTTTCGTCTCGGTTTTGCGCGGTCTACCGCGGCGCTTGGGCGGAGCTTCTTCCGCCTTGGCGTCTTCTTTCTCCTCTTTCGCCTCATCTTTTGCTTCCGGCGACGTGTCGGAGACTTTCTCTTGTTTCACATCTTCTTTCGGGATTTCTTCTGCAGCCGGCTCATCGGCAATCATCACGCTTTTACGTGGTCTGCCGACACGCTTTTTCTTCTCAGGTGCCGGCTCCTCGGCCGGTACTTCTACCGCAGAATCAGCCGTCTCTACCGCATTCGCTTCGTCTTCGACTTTTTGCAAGAATGCCAGTAATTGGGCTTTGGTCATACGCGACGTATCCTTGGGTGTTAATAGTCCCATCATCTGGGCAATAACGGCAAGATCGTCCTTTGTCTTTTTCAACAAGGGTGAATCGGACATGAAATCGCTCCTCTATTCCTGGGCGCCATGCGGCGCCTCCTTAAACTCAAACACAGAAAAATAAACTTTCTCAATTTTCTTAAATACACTTGAAACGCTGACGATGCGTCAGTTCGCACCAAGTGTAACGTAAGCGTAATAAACGGTCAACTGTCGGCCAGCGCGGAGAAACGCTCCATAATGTTCAGTGCGAGGCCGGTTCCGATCGCCACACAAGACACGGCATCTTCAGCGACCAGCACTTCGATACCGATTTTCGCTGCGAGCATGCGGTCCAAGCCGTAGAGCAACGCGCCGCCGCCAGTCATCACGAGACCGCGCTGCGAGATATCGGCCAGTAGCTCGGGAGGCGTCTGTTCCAACACGTAATGGATCGCGTCAAAGACTTGCCCGACCGGCTCTTCGAGCGCTTCCAGCATCTCGGTCGAGTTGACCTGTAAGGTGGCCGGATATCCGGTGGCCAGGTTCCTGCCGCGCACTTCCATCGTCAGTTCTTCGTCACGCGGATAAGCGCAGCCGATATTGATCTTCAGATCTTCCGCTGTCTGATCGCCGATCAGGATGTTGTACTTCTTTCTGATGTAGCGCACGATCGCTTCATCGAACTTGTCACCCGCGACCTTGATCGACGTATCGACGACCGGTTGCGATAGTGAGATAACAGCGATATCGGTCGTACCCCCGCCGATGTCGACGATCATGGAGCCGTTCGCCTGTGTGATATCGATCCCGGCACCGATCGCTGCGGCGACCGGTTCACGGATCAAGTAGACTTCTTTTGCGCCGGCGTGGCGACATGCATCTTCGACCGCCTTTTGCTCGACCGGCGTAATCACGCTCGGTACGCAGACGACGATCGTCGGCTTAAAATACTTGGCAAAGAAACCGGTATTGACGCGGCTGATAAACGCTTTGAGCATTACCTCGGTCACTTTGAAATCGGAGATGACTCCTTCTTTCAACGGCCTGATCGCCTGCACGATACCCGGTGTACGGCCGAGCATGAGACTTGCGTTCTCACCGACTGCCAACACCTTACCGGTTTTCGCGTTGATCGCCACCACCGACGGTTCTCTCAACACAATCCCCTTGCCCCGCACATAAATGATCACGGACGACGTGCCCAGATCAATGCCGATATTTAAGCCTAATCCCATGATAACTCCCTGAAAGGATACCGTTTATCCCCTGCTCTTGCGGCAAAAAACCGCACGGCGTTGACATGATACAATAATTTATTCGGTCATTCAAGAAGGGAATTTTTCATGCTAAAGCTGCTCGCCGCACTCTTTATGCTCATCGACCATACAGGGTATTTGTTTTCACCTTGGCTGTCGGAGTCGCTACACCTCGCAGCGAGGAGCATCGGGCGTTTAGCCTTCCCCATCTTTGCCTACTATATCGCCGTCGGTTTTCGTCGGACAAGAAGCCTCGTCAAGTATTTTTTACGCCTGACTTTTTTTGCCGCCGTCTCTCAGTTCATATTTAATTACGCCTTTCAGCTCGCTCGTATGTCGACGGATTTCGTCAACGTCCTGTTTACTTTCATCGGCGCGCTCGGATTTTTATGCGGTTGGCAATTGTTCACACAATCGACGCGTGATGTGATCGGGCGTATGGAGCTTTTACCGGAAGGGCAGCGCCCCGACAATGACGACCCGATGTTTCATGTCCGCATGTCACTGTTCGGCATCTCGCTACCCACCTGGCTCGGCCGCACCCTGGGCGCCATTTCAATGGCTTTGTCCCTATTCTTTGTCGAATGGATCGACTCAGATTACGGTGCCTACGGTGTGCTGACCGTCTTCGTCTTCTATCTGGTGACCGACGGTCGATTGGAGACGAATCAGGCAAAACTCGAAAGAGCGCTCGTCTTCTTAGTCAGTTTAAATGTTCTCGCTTACGTCCTTTTGAACTTTGTCTTCGCAAAGGGATTTTCCGAACTTCAGTTTCTCTCGATTATCGCTCTACCGTTGATCTTTACCGATCGCCTGAAAGAAAAGAAACCTTCCAGCGTCATGCGCTACTTCTTTTATTTCTTTTATCCCTTACACTTCCTTTTGCTCGCCCTCGGCGTTCACCTCTTGAAACGTTGACCATTTCTCGATTCGCGATAGAATGTGATCTAGTCTGATTAGAAGAGGATCACTATGTATTCAGTAGACATTGACAAAAAATGGCAGGAAAAATGGGCTGAGATGAAGCTCGGCGAGTTCGACCCGTCACGCATCGATAAAAAGCTCTATATCCTAGAGATGTTTTCGTACCCGTCGGCTTCAAAGCTGCATGTCGGCCACTGGTTCAACTATGCACCACCCGACTCCTGGGCACGCATGCAAAAGATGCGCGGTTATGAAGTGTTCCAGCCGATCGGTTTTGACGCGTTCGGTCTGCCGGCCGAAAACTATGCGATCAAGACCGGCATACACCCGCAAGACAGCACCAAAGCCAACATCGAGACGATGACCGAGCAGCTGTATAAGCTCGGCGGCATGTTCGACTGGCGCGCCAATCTTGCGACCTGTGATCCCGACTATTACCGCTGGAATCAGTGGCTGTTTCTCCAGCTTTTCAAAAACGGTCTGGCTTACCGTAAAAGCGCACCGGTCAACTGGTGCCCGGACTGTCAGACCGTGCTTGCCAATGAGCAGGTCTTGGAAGACGGCACATGTGAGCGTTGTTCCACCGAAGTAACGAAAAAGAATCTGACCCAGTGGTTTTTCAAGATCACGGCGTATGCCGATGAACTTCTCGACAAGCTCTCAACGCTCGACTGGCCGGAACAGACGAAGAAGATCCAGCAAAACTGGATCGGTCGTTCAGAAGGTACGGAAGTCTCGTTTGAGGTCGAAAGAGACGGCGAACGCGTCTTGAATGATGACGGTACGCCTCTGACGCTCGATGTATTCACGACAAGAATCGACACACTGTTTGGTGTGACCTATCTCGTGATCGCGCCGGAGAGCCCTCTGCTGGAAAGATTGACGACCGAAGCGCAAAAGGCGGAAGTCGATCGCTATGTCGACAAAACGTTGAAAGCAAGCGAGATCGCACGCCTGGCGACGACTCGTGAAAAAACCGGTGTTTTCACCGGCTGTCATGTCATTCATCCGATCACTGGTGAAAAACTGGAGCTCTGGACCGCCGATTATGTCATCGCGAGCTACGGTACCGGTGTCGTCATGGCGGTTCCGGCGCACGACACGCGAGATTTCGCCTTTGCCGAGATCTTCGGTCTGCCGATACGGCGTGTCATTGACTCCGTCGATGAGACGGAGACGGAACTGCCCTTCGTCGAGTACGGGAAGCTGGTTGACAGCGGTGCTTATACCGGCCTTACCTCGGAAGCGGCTATCGCTCAGATCACGGCTGATCTGGCAAAAGATAGTAAAGGGAAAGCCTACATCACCTATCGTCTGCGTGACTGGCTCGTATCGAGGCAACGCTACTGGGGCACCCCGATCCCGATCGTCTACTGCGATCAATGCGGGACCGTGCCGTTGCCGGAATCGATGTTGCCGCTGACGCTGCCTTACGATGTGGCATTCTCGCCTGACGGTGTCTCACCGCTCACCAAGAGTGACGCGTTTATGCAGACGACATGTCCGACGTGCGGCGGTCCGGCCAGAAGAGATCCCGACACGCTCGACACCTTCGTCTGCTCGTCCTGGTATCAGTTCCGTTTTGTCGATAACCATAACGAGGAAGCGCCGTTCGACAAAGAGAAAGTCAACGCTTTGTGCCCGGTCGACATGTACGTCGGCGGTCAGGAACACGCGGCGATGCATCTGCTATATTCTCGGTTCATCACGAAAGCACTGAGAGATTTGGGATATCTCGACTTCGACGAACCGTTCCAGGCACTGGTACACCAGGGCATGATTCTTGGTTCCGATGGTCAAAAGATGTCCAAATCAGCCGGCAACACAGTCACACCGGACGACCTCGTCGACCAATACGGCGGCGACGTCTTCCGTCTGCATCTGCTGTTCTCATTTGCCTACACCGAAGGTGGTAACTGGAATGACGACGGCGTGCTAGCGATCACCCGCTTCATCTCGCGTATCGAAGCGTTGGTCGACAAAGTCATCGAGCTGCCGGTCGAGAAACGCCCACACGATAAAGCCCTCGCCTACCGGGTCAATTACACGATCCGCGGCGCGACGCAGGATGCTTTAAAATTCCAGTTCAATACGGCTATTGCCCGCCTCATGGAACTTTTAAATCACCTGCAAAAGATGATAACCGACCAGTCGGTGATCAGCGAAGAGACATACGAAGCGACGAGAACGTTGCTCCTCTTACTGGCTCCGTTCGCCCCGCATTTTGCCGAAGAGATGAACGAGAAGATGGGATATAGTCCATCGATCTTCAACGAACCGTGGCCGACGCTCGACGTAGCAGCATTGGTACTCGATGAAATCGAGATCGCGGTACAGGTAAATGGTCAGATCAAAACGCGTCTTATGATACCGGCGGACATCGAAGAAGCCGACCTTATCGAAAGAATCAAAGGACATGAATCGTTTGACAACTGGATTGCTGGAAAAACGCCTGTCAAATGGATTTACGTTAAAGGACGATTGCTCAATATCGTCGTCAAATAAAGACGAATCATAAACGTCCGTTTGACACGAAAAGCGCACAGATGATATGCTTCTGCGTGCTACACGGAGATGTCGCCTAGCTGGCCGAGGGCGTGCGACTGGAAATCGCATAGACGTCAAAAGCGTCTCGAGAGTTCAAATCTCTCCATCTCCGCCACAAT
>DUQI01000037.1 GCA_012837885.1 Fastidiosipila sp. | reverse complement strand
CATCCTGCGCGCCGCGTCTCGTCACTTGTATCGCAGCGGCCTTCTGCGCAAAGGCGATCGCTTCGGGAAAGTCCAAGGACTCTGATAAACCGACCAAAAGCGCGCCGGTGAACGTATCTCCGGCACCGGTCGTGTCGACGACTTCGACCCGATTGGCGGCATAGCGCTGGAGCCCACTGTCGGACATGTAGACGACTCCATCTCCGCCCTTCGTTAGGACGACATGCTTTATGCCTAAATCGAGAAGGCGTTGCAGCTGTGCCTCTTCATCACCCGCACCGGCTAAAAGATCCAGTTCGTGTTCATTCAGGACAAGAATCGAGACGAGCGACAACAGTTCTGAAGAAAGTGAAGCCGCCGGTGACGGATTCAAGACAAACGAGATATCGTGGTCTCGACACAGTTCGGCAAGTCGTTCGACCGTCTCGAGCGGAATTTCAAGCTGGGTCGATAAAAAGGACGCACCGCTCAAAAGATGCTGGTATGAATCGATGACCTCGGGCAGCAAGCGACCATTCGCTCCCGGTACGACGATGATATTGTTCTCCCCTTCATCCGAGACGGCGATGAACGCCTGTCCGGTCGGATAGTCTTGATCGACCGAAAGACCGCTCACATCGACGCCGGCTCCGACAAAGTTTTCTTTCAGCATCTCACCGTAAGAGTCATCGCCGATGCGGGCGATCAAGGAGACGTCTCCGTCCAAACGCCCGCAGGCCACCGCCTGATTTCCAGACTTCCCTCCGCCGGAGACGGTCATCGAAGACGCGAGTAGTGTCTCTCCCGGCCCCGGAAGACGCGACACTCTGGTCGACACATCGGCATTGACACTGCCGGCAATAATGATCCGTTTTTTGCTCATATTATTTACTCCCTATATCTTCCATACTAATAGACAGTCATGCAGCGCACTCGTTTTCCTCATTGTACGTAAAAGTAGCGAAGATAGCGCTATCGATTTATGAGTTACCCGAACCATCTAGCTACAATCACCAATGATTCGGTTGATTAACCATGCACGAATCGGTGTTTTTTTGCTTGACACGGCAAACCGGCATTGACTACAATGCGACTAATTGAATAGCAAAGGCGATGAAGAGGAGAGTACGTTTTTCCTATTGCCCCGGACAGAGACGTTTCCATAGGCTGAGAGAAACGAGGGGAAAGAAAGACGGAAGATGGTCTCGGAGCTGTGCACCGACAGACTTCGGTCTCTAGGCTGCAACGTGAGTGCACGTCACAGCACACGGGTATGATGGTACCCGCTGAGGTTTCAATCGTGAGGTTGGAACGAACCCTGGGTGGTAACACGAAGCTTTGGCTCTCGTCCCGCGGAAAAAGAATGCGGACGGGAGTTTTTTTATGAAATCAGGCGGCATACTATTAACCACTAAGAACGTAACCAAACGGTTTGAGACGGACGACGGACTTCTACATGCCGTGAACGATGTGTCGTTTGACGTGCGCCAAGGAGAGATTTTCGGTTTCATCGGATTATCGGGCGCCGGCAAGTCGACACTCGTACGCTGTCTCAATCTGCTTGAGCGTCCCGATGAAGGAACGATCTATTTCGACGGTCAGGATATAACGACGCTATCGGAGAAAGATCTAAGTCTCGCCCGCCGCAAAATGGGCATGATCTTTCAACACTTCAATCTGTTTTATCAAAAGAATGTTTTTGAAAATATCGCCTACCCGCTCCGTCTGAACGGACACACGAAAGAAGAAATCGATGCCCGCGTCATGGAACTTTTAGATTACGTCGATTTAGCGGACAAAAAAACGGCTTATCCGAGTGAATTGTCCGGCGGTCAAAAACAACGAGTCGCAATCGCCCGGGCGCTTTCTACCAATCCTAAACTGATCCTCTCGGACGAAGGCACATCCGCTCTCGATCCCGAGACGACGCGCTCGATTCTCCAGCTGCTTCGACGAAGCGTGAACGAGTTCGGCGTCACGGTCATCCTGATCACGCATCAGATGGAAGTCGCCAAATCGATCTGTGACCGCATCGGCGTCCTGGAAGACGGACGCCTGATCGAAGAAGGTCCGGTCGAGCAGCTCTTCGTCTCGCCGAAACAGGCGAGAACGATCCGCTTCATTCAGTCGCTCGAAGAAGAGATTGAAGAAGATGATTTAGAGGCGCTGTCCGGCGGTAGACTGTTTCGCCTGACATTTCCCGGCGACTCGTCGCGAAAACCGATACTCTCCGACCTGATCCGTCGGTTCCCTGTCGATGTCAATTTCCTCGCCGGCAATATTAACGTGGTGAGATCCGGCAAAGTCGGCTATCTGACGGTCGAGATCTCTGGTGAGCCGGAAGAGATTGAAAATAGCCTCGCCTTTCTAACTAAGAACGGCGTGAATCATGAGGAGGTGAAATATGGGTGAATTTTTGCGAGCGACCTACGAAACCCTACAGATGGTCGTCCTTTCAAGTCTGTTCGCCCTGGTCATGGGACTGCCGCTCGGGCTGTTACTCGTTTTGAGCAAACCCGGCGGCATCAAGGAAAACCGCGGCGTGTACGGCGTCCTCGATCTGTTCATCAACTTGTTTAGATCGTTTCCTTTCATGGTGTTGATGATCATCTTGTTCCCCGTATCACGCCTCCTGATCGGTAAGACATACGGCACCGAAGCCGCGATCGTGCCTCTGGCGATCGCCGCCGCACCGTTCGTCGCCAGGATCATGGAACAAAGCCTGAATGAAGTCGACCGCGGTGTGGTCGAAGCAGCCCAGGCGATGGGCAGCAGGACGGGACAGATCATCTTTCGCGTCATGCTCCCCGAAGCCCTACCGTCGATCATATCGGGAATCACGATCACCGTGATCAACCTGATCGGTTACTCGGCGATGTCCGGTGCGATCGGTGGTGGCGGCCTCGGCGATCTGGCTGTCCGCTTCGGACTTCACAGAAGGCAGCCACGGGATCTCTGGATCACCGTATTAATCCTGATCGCGATCGTCCAGATCGTCCAGTTTGCCGGCAACCGTCTGAGTCGGGCGATCGACAAACGTTAACCAAAAACCGGTGTTCGGATGGAACACTGATCAAAACCATATACTTAAAGAAAGAGGAAAAAAATGAAAACGAAAAAAGTACTTGCACTTCTACTCCTTGCCCTGACCATCCTGGTCTCCGCCTGTGCCGGACCGACGGCGCAGACGACGGCTCCAGCCGATACGACGAAAGCGTCGGCAACCGAACCGCCGGCAGCGAGCGACACCGATCCTGTGGCGACAGACACCGACGCGCCCGCCGAAAACGAAAAAATCGTCATCGGCGTCACGCCGAATCCGCACGAGACACTGGTCAAACTGGTTGTCGACGATCTGAAAGAAAAAGGCGTCGACGTCGAAATCAAGGTCTTTAATGACTATTTCACACCGAACCAGCTCGTCCATGACGGTGAGCTCGATGCCAACTACTTCCAACATATCCCCTTCTTTGACAACGAAGTGGAAGAAAAGAATCTGAAGCTGGAAATCCTCGGCGGCATCCACATCGAACCGATGGGCATCTATTCTACAAAGATCAAATCTCTTGATGAGCTGAAAGAAGGCGACGAAGTCTTGATCCCGAACGACACCGTGAACGGCGGACGCGCCCTCTTGCTCCTCCAGGCCGAAGGCGTGATCGAACTGAAAGACGGCGGTACCGTCACCTCGACGGAAAGAGACATCGAGAAAAACGAGAAGAATCTGAAATTCGTGCCGCTCGAAGCAGCCGCGATCCCGCGCTCCTATCAGGATGCCGCGATCGGCATCATCAACGGCAACTACGCCCTCGACAATGATCTGAACCCGGTCGAAGACTCGATCGTTCTGGAAGGCGCCAGTTCACCGTACGTGAACATCATCGCCGTCAGAGAAGGCGAAGCGAAACTGCCGAAATTCCAGGCCCTGCTCGAAGCGCTGCAAAGCGACGAAGTGAAAACATTCATCGAAAAAGAATACGGCGGCTCAGTCGTCACGGCTTTCTCCAAACCGTAGATAAGAAGACTTCCGACCTGCTAAGGGGTGTTCCGGCAAGATCGGCCGGACACCCTTTTTTTTTAGATTGCCGCACTAGCCGGAACGCACGTTTCGGTTTACCGCGTTATATGCCTTTACAGTAAAAACATGGCACATACAGTTTTTAAGAATGTATTCATCCATCCGGCCGCACGGCGTTCGCATATTCTGGTGCAAGACGGCAAGATTGAAGCGATTGATCCGGCCGACGATCACGCGCCCGACTACGAAGGAGCCAAGGTGATCGACCTGGACGGTGCGTTCGTCTATCCGGGGTTCAGAGATGCTCACTGCCACTTGCTGTCGACGGCGGAAGCCGCACTCGGCCTCGACGCCTCGAACTTCAAAAGTCTCGACTCTTTGATCGAGGCGGGACGGCAGGCGATCGCCTCAGGCGGTGTTAAGGGTATCTACGCAAAGCGACTGAATGAGACGCACTTTGCACACCCGGTGATGCCGAAAGCCGAAGATCTCGATCGTATATCGGAAGATCTGCCGGTGATCGTGGTCCGCGTCTGCGGCCATCTCGCTTCCGTCAACTCACGTGTCTTGAAAGATATTCCGGAACTCGCCGAGCGCGCACCGGACGGGGTCGTTTTGGAAAACGACATCGATCTTCTGCCTTCTCTGCGCTCATTTTTCACGAAAGACGATTTACATCGTGCACTGAAGCAAACGATCGAATATATGCTCTCGAAAGGTATCACGGCGATCTCCTCGAACGATCTCGGCCGCTTTGGCAAAGATGAAGACGAAGCGCTGCTCGACGATGTGCTGAGCCTTTTCCCCGGGTTTTCCTACCGTAGCCAGTATGCGCCGCATCTCCCGTTCGATCCGAAGGAGCTGGAAGCGCTGGCCGATGTTGACGGCATAAAGCCGGCCGTAAAAGTCTTTCGCGACGGCAGTCTCGGCGGCAAAACAGCCTGGCTTAGAAAACCGTACAGCGATGATAAACAAACGTCCGGTCAGGACACTTTAGACGATGAGACGCACCGGGCCGTCTTTGAGACCGCCAACCGCCTGGGGCTTCAGGTCATGACGCATGCGATCGGCGATGAAGCGCTCAGTCGCACCCTCGATATCCTGGAATCCGTCTCCGATCCGTTAAACCCGCTGCGACATGCGATCGTGCACGCGCAGGTCACCGATGATCGGCTGATCAGCCGGATGAGAAACCTTGCACTCGCAGCGATCGTGCAGCCCCTCTTTACGAGAAGCGACAGCAAGGTCGCAAAAAGACGCCTCGGCACGCGCTATCGCAAAGCGTATGACTTCAAACAGATGGCCAACATGGGAGTGAAGGTCGCGTTTTCGAGTGATGCGCCGGTCGAACCGCTCGATCCCCTGCTCACGCTGCAGGCCGCCCTACGCGGCAAGCCAGGTGATTCGCTGTCCGCTTTTTCATTCGATGAGGCACTTTTACACCAGACGAAAGAGGCCGCCTTCATCGACTTCGAAGAAGAAAATACCGGTATGCTGGCAGTCGGCTTCGACGCCGATTTTGCCGCGTTTGACCGCGATCTTCGTCTGCAGGACGCGCGCACGATCAGCGATGCGAAGTGTGTGATGACCGTAACGAAGGGACATGTCTGGCCGCCAAAGTCATGAGATATCGGGCAGATGCCCGATCTTTGGCGCATGAAGCCGGCGATATTCGTATAAATATGCAATTGACACACCGGACGGCATGACCTAATCTCTTAGCAACAACCTTTTTCTAGCCTCACATGACGTGAGGTAGAGGATGCGGCATTTAATAGCGGCTTTGGAGCGCGAGGCGCGAGGATGAAGCTGGCGAGGACTTGCCGCCGAAGCGAATAAACGGCCTCGACGTGAGTTCGCTGGGCTTACGGTGAATAACCGTAAGACTGTCCTGACAGGAATACCCGGTCTGTCAGGTTGAGCTATCTTGCGTGGGTGAGGGCTTCTTCAGCCCTTCAAGGGCTTTTTTCATGCCTTGCCTTTTGCGAAGAGACGGGAATATATGCCATCAAGGCAAATGGTGAGGTAAAACCATGAGACGAACCCTTCCACTTTTTTTGCTGGCGCTGCTCTTGCTGCTTAGTGCATGTACGGCAGGCACCAACCAGACGACGGCGTCGCTGACCACAGACGCACCGACCGAGACGCCCGCGGACACAGCGTCGACTGAATCGAACGAAGCGGCCGGTGAACCGTTCCGTGTCGGTATGGAGGCCGGCTATCCGCCCTTCAACTGGTCACAGCTCGATGATCAAAACGGCGCGTTCAAGATCGACGGCTCGGTCGAATACGCCGGCGGCTACGATGTCGAGATGGCGAAACTGATCGCCGCCGGACTGAACCGCCCGCTCGTCATCGTCAAGACTGAATGGGACGGCCTCGGACCGGCCGTCATCTCCGGCAAGATCGACGCAATCATCGCCGGGATGAGTCCGACAGGAGAACGGAAAGAGACGCTCGACTTCACGGACAACTACTACGAGAGCGAATTCGTGATCATTGTCAGAAAAGACGGTGAATACGCGAACGCGACGAGCATCGAAGACTTCGCCGGCGCCAAACTCTCGGCCCAGCTGAACACGAACCACTATCCCGTGATCGACCAGATCGAGGGCGTCTCAAAGCAGGACGCGATGGATTCATTCGCCTCGCTTCGCATGGCGCTCGCCTCCGGCAAAATCGACGGCTATGTTTCGGAACGTCCGGAAGGAAACTCCGTCGAAGCAGCGATGCCCGAACTGAAAATGATCCGCTTTGCCGAGGGCAAAGGTTTTGAGGTCGAGCCGAGCGACATCGTCGTCGCCGTCGCCGTAAAGAAGGACAGTCCGCTCGTCGCCGAGATCAATGCCGTGCTGCAGACGATTTCCCTGGAGACACGCGAACAGCTGATGGAAGACGCGATTCAGAATCAGCCGATCGCCGGAGATTAGACACGATGTCTTGGGACTGGATTGTACGTATTTGGGAACGTTACTGGCCTCTCTTTTTGCGAGGGGCCGGTCTCTCCCTCCTGATCGCCCTGATCGGCACGGCGGTCGGGCTCGTGATCGGGCTCGCCGTCGCCACCGTGCGTCAGATACCGAAAAGAAAAACGATCGTCGGAAAGGGCCTGATGCACCTAGTGAACTTCCTGCTCACCTGTTACATCGAACTGTTTCGCTCCACCCCGATGATGGTACAGGCGATGGTCATCTACTACGGCTCCGAGTTGTTTCTCGGTATCTCCGTCGATAAGCTGACCGCGGCCTTCTTCATCGTCTCGGTCAATACGGGCGCGTACATGTCGGAGATCGTGCGGGGTGGCATTTTCGCCGTCCCGAAAGGACAGGTGGAAGCGTGTCGTGCCGTCGGTCTGTCTCACACGCAGTCGATGCTCTACGTCATTTTGCCGCAGACACTAAGAAACATCCTGCCGGCGACCGCCAACGAATTCATCATCAACTTAAAAGACTCGGCCGTTTTGAATATCATCTCGGTCAACGAACTCTTCTTTGTGTCACGCTCCATCGCCGGCGGCAACATCCGCTACTTTGAGACGTTCCTCATCACCTCCGTGATCTATCTCGTCATGACCTTACCGATGAACCGTCTCCTGAAGTACTTCGAGCGGCGCATGGACGGCCCGAAGACATTTAACGTGCAGGAGGTGAGCTGATGAGTCAGGTCATTTTATCGGCACGCGGCATCAAGAAAACGTTCGGCAACCAGGATGTGCTGCGCGGCATCGACTTCGACGTACATCAAGGTGAAGTGCTGGCGATCATCGGCAGCTCCGGCTCCGGCAAGTCGACCCTGCTGCGCTGTTTGAACCGCTTGGAGACCGTCGATTCCGGCACCGTCATGTTCCACGGCGTCAATCTGCAGGAAAACTCAAAAACCGCCAATGAAGCGCGGAAAAAACTCGGCATGGTCTTTCAGCAGTTCAACCTCTTTTCCAACCTGAACATCTTGCAAAACTGTATGCTCGGTCCGGAGAAAGTCAACAAGCTCGAGCGCCAGGCTGCCAGAGAGACGGCGCTTCGCTATTTAACCGATGTCGGTATGGCCGCCTATGTCGAAGCAAAACCGCTACAACTCTCCGGTGGACAGCAGCAGCGTGCCGCGATCGCGAGAGCGCTCGCTTTGGAACCGGAGGTCATGCTCTTCGACGAACCGACCTCCGCCTTGGATCCGGAACTGGTCGGTGAAGTATTGGATGTCATCCGCCAGCTCGCAAAGGCCGGCCGCACGATGGTCATCGTGACGCACGAAATGCAGGTAGCACTTGAACTGGCCGATACCGTCTTATTTATGGACAGCGGCCTCGTCGTCGAGCAGGGACCGCCGGAGCTCGTTTTCAATGAGCCGAAGGAAGCACGAACGGCCGCTTTTCTCGCCCGCTATACCGAGGCGCGCCTCGGTTCACCGCAGAGAGAATAGCGAGGTCAAAACCGTTCGCAATCGGTCCGCTTACACCAAATCACTTATAGCGTTTATCCAATGATCGTCGTTGAATCCGGCACTTCTTGATCTCTCGGAAGCCGACATACAGCGCTATGAGTACAAGCCGGAGAAAGCAAAAGAGCTTCTGGCCGAAGCAGGCTACCCCGACGGCTTCTCCTTTGAGATCGTCGT
>DUQI01000036.1 GCA_012837885.1 Fastidiosipila sp. | reverse complement strand
GACGCCGCAGGCTCAAGATAGCTAAAGTGGCAACCGAACTGCAAAAGGACCTGTCCTTTTTGACGAGCGACCTTTTGGCGCTGGACGACAGCAAACTGGCCGAGCTCTCCGCTGGTCCCTACGGCGCTTATATCGACTTTATGAGACGCCGCAAACCATATCGTTTTTCGGCCGAGACGGAACGCGTGCTCGAAGGCATGTCCTTCCTACATAACTTGCCATATCTGGCATACGAAGCCGCCAAGCTCGGCGATCTCGAGTTTCCTGCCTTTGAGGTGGATGGCAAGGAATATCCCTTGAGCTACAGCCTCTACGAGACCGTCTATGCCGAATCGCCGGATACTAATGTTCGCAGAAAAGCGTATGAGGTGTTTTACGATCGGATTGCGTCGCAGCGTCAGACGCTCGCGAGCTTATACTTCACCGAAGTGTTAAGCCAGAAATCAATCTCGGATATGCGTGGTCACGATTCCGTCTTCCAAATGCTGTTGCTCTCGCAAAACGTGTCGCGAGACCTTTACGACCGCCAGATCGATGGGCTGATGCGAGATCTCGCACCGGTGATGCGCCGTTATGCGAAAAAGCTTCAGGCAAACTATGGACTCGACCGCTTGACCTACGCCGATCTGAGACTTCCGGCTACGCCGGATGAAAGAGAAGTCAGTGTGGCGGAAGCGTGGGAAGTCGTCGAGGCATCCGTCGCCGTTATGGGCGAAGACTATCAGGCCTTGATCCGTCAGGCGAAAGAGGAGCGCTGGGTCGATTTCGCCCAAAATATCGGCAAATCGACGGGCGGATTTTGCGCCTCCGTACCGGACGCGCCGTCTTATATTCTGTTGAACTGGAACGGCGGGTTTTCCGAGGTCTTCACCTTGGCTCACGAGCTGGGTCATGCCGTGCAAGGGAAGCTGGCGGAAAGGCACAATAAAATGCTGCAGGCCCATCCGTCGCTTTACTTTATCGAGGCACCTTCGACCATCCATGAGCTGCTTTTGACGAACTATCTGTTGGCGAAAGACGACCGCCCGGAAACAGCGAGACTGGTCGCCGGTCAGATGGTCGCGAAGACCTACTTTCATAACTGCGTCACGCATCTGCTGGAAGCCGCTTTTCAACGCGACGTCTATCGTGCGATAGAGAGCGGCGAAAGCCTGTCGGCCGATGACTTTGATCGTCTGTTTTTGAACGTCTTGAAAGCCTTCTGGGGTGACGAGGTAGAGATCCCTCAGTCGGCCGGTCGCACCTGGATGCGTCAACCGCACTATTACCTGGGGCTCTACCCATATACCTACAGCGCCGGACTCGTCGTATCGACGGCCGTAGCTAAGGCGATCCGGGAGGAAGGACAACCGGCCGTCGACCGCTGGATCGAGACGTTAAAAAAAGGCGGCAGTCTGTCTCCCGTTGAACTGGCCAGGATCGCCGGTGTCGATCTGACGACAGACAGACCGCTTCAGACGATGGTCGAGACGATCGCGGAATTGGTGGATTTGATCTAATGCTTATCGTCGACAACATCCGTTTACGCTACGGCAAAGAGCCGATTTTGGAAGGCATTACGTTTTCCGCCGCGCCGGGCGAAGTGATCGGGCTGGTCGGTGCGAACGGCGCCGGTAAATCGAGCCTGATCGAGATACTGGCCGCCGTGATGCCGGCCGACAGCGGCACGGTAAAGCTGTTTGACGTCCCGATCGAGGCTCGTATCCGATACTTAAAAATGATCGGCTTCGTACCGCAGTCGATCGCGCTCACAATGCACCTGAGTGGCCGCGACAATCTCTACCAGTGGGGCGCGCTGAAAGGCTTGAGCAAGAACCAACTGAAAGCGGCGGTCGAACGTGCCGCCGATCTCTGCGATCTGACCTCCTTTTGGGATAAACCGATCTACCGTCAATCGGGTGGGATGCAAAGACGCGTCAATCTCGCCGCCGGATTGATCGGCGATCCGAAACTTCTTTTGCTCGACGAGCCGACGGCCGGACTCGACCGTGACAGCCGGGAGCGCATCATCGAGGCGATCAAGAAGATCAAAAATGACGACGTGATCGTCGTGATGACGAACCACTACGAGCCGGAACAGGATATTCTGGCCGACCGCCAATACATGTTGAACGAAGGCGTGCTGTGCGAACGCTCCAGCTGATACTCGCCGAAATCCGTCTCGCCGTCTCGCCGAATGCCAGACCGGTGATCTTGTTTTTGCTGGTCTTCTCCCTCCTATTGCCGATCGCGGCCTTAATCGCGATACCGCCGCAGGAAGAGGTGATGCCGAGCGTCAATCTGTCGCTCGTCTCGACAGAAGTCAATCACGATATGTTAAACACGATTCATGCGGAATTTACGAAGATCGACCTGATCGAGAACGTCTATATCGATGATGTGGAAACGGCGAAAGAACGACTTAAACGTGACGAAACGCTCCTTTACATGCTCTTCCCCGACGGCTTTTTCGTCGATTCTCTGGCCGCCTTAAAGCGCGAGTCGGTGAGGATCGTTCTAAACCCGTCGATGCCGATCGAGTCGGAGTTTTTCTCGCGTATGGCCGAGGAGATCACGGTCACCGTCATCGAACTCGAGTCGGCCTATTTCGCCTACGCCGATCTGGTACGCCCGTTTTTTAAAGATGAAGCCGCGTTACAGCTTCATCTCGATTTCATTTTGGTCGGCGTTCTGATGCGGCTATTGACGAGAAACCGACTCGTTTCGTCTCAGAAAACGCCACAATTCGATCTATTCGGCTTCGTTTTCGCCTCGCTCCTCGTCGTGCTCGTCTTGTTTGCCGGTATGTTGCCGATGTTCTTTGCCGGGCGTGACGACAGAGGCGGCCTGACCGCACGCTTTCTTGCGAGCGGCTTCGGCGATGGCAGGATTCAGGCGGCGCGCACGGTCACCGGGCTGCCGTTTGTCATTCTCTCGCTCCTGCCGGCCCTGATCGTCTTTGCGGCGAGCTTCGCCTTACCGCTCACCTTCGACGTATTGGCAGGACTCTTCTTGCTCTATCTATGTCAGGCTTTTTTCACGCTGACTTGTTCACGGCTCGGCAGCCGCAACATGGCGGCGCCGCTCACGGCTTTCGGTATCACCTTCATCCATATGCTCGCATCCGGCGTCATCTACCCGAGGGAGCTACTACCGGAAGCTGTCGCTTCTGCCGGCTCCTTTTTGCCGGCGGCCAATGCACACAGAATTATCTTTGATACGTTTGCCGCATACACCTCCAAAGTGACGCTCCTGCCTCTTTTGATCGCAGCGTTCCTCTTGCTTCTTATTTTGCTTCTCTCAAAACGTCTGCGAGGTCGCATCGCATGATCCGCCAGATAGAAAGATTCCTGTTGCTCTGGTGGCTCAAGGTGAAAAGCCTGTTGCGTCCGGCGATCTTCGTCTCATTTATCCTGCTCGCGCCGATCCTGCTCGGCTTGATCGCCGGGTACGGCAACCGCATGAACTATAGCGAAGAGATCCGTGTGATCCTGGTCGACCTCGATCAAAGTGAAGCGTCGGCCGATTTGATCGACCAGTTGAAGCTACGCGGCTGGGAGGTCGTTCTAAAGGATCGAGAAGACGCTGCTCGCATGCTGGAAATGGGTGATGCCGGCGTGGTGATCACGGTCGGGGAGCGTTTTTCCCGCTTTGTCGACGGTCAGGAGGAAGAGGCCGGCATCGACATGGTGATGGCCGAACAGTCATTGATGCAGGTCACGGTCAGACAATCGCTGATGCTCTATGCCGAGAGCCAGAGAACCCTCGGTATGCTGGAGAGAAACATCCACGAATACTACCGGCGAAACGGTTTGCCGACCGATACGATTGAAGCTGAACTGGAGACCCTGATCACCTACTACCGGGCGGAAGAAGGCGCGATGCCGATCGAATACGTGAATCGCCCGGTACAACCACCGCGCCGTACCGTCGTCGTCGGTGACTTCACGCTCGAAGTTCTCTATCTCGCCGTACTGGCCGTGATCGCGGCTACTTCCCAGCAGCGAAAGGCCATACGTCTTCTTTCGATCCCCTACGCGACCACCGTCGATATCATACTCGGGTTCGCCGTCTGGCTCGTCTTCGGCTTTTTGCAGATCGTGCTTTATATCGGTGCTATGTATCTCACCTCGGGAGATCAGGCGATTTTCTCGATGCTGTTTCCTGTCTTCACGTATTTCGCGCTCGTCCTCTCCATAGCCTCGGCACTGAGGCATCTGGAACGAGAGATCGGCCTCTATCTCGGTCTTTTCTCAACCTTTATCCTGGCCGTGATCGGGGGCGTCTTCTTCCCGCTGCCGGGTGTGTTTTTGACCCGCGTCGCGCAGTTTACGCCACTCGGCTGGATCTACGCCAAACAGCTCCAACTGGCGCTTCTTCCGACCTGGAGCATATGGCTTCTCACTTCACTGATCCTGGTCATCGTCACACGCTCTTTGAATCGCCCGAAACCAAAACGCTATAAGCACTAAAACCGATTCATCAGCTCTGGTGTTTGTTATACTTGCTTCCAAGAAAAAGGAGCTTCGCCTATGACAACTTCAGATGCCACGACGAATCGTCCCAAACTGCGCGATCTGCAACGTGAATTCGCACGCGTGCAGCGCCGCATGCTCGACACCAATGTCTCACTCCTGATCCTAATCGACGGCTGGGAATCTTCCGGCAAAGGCCGCCTGATGCGCGACATCGTGCGGGAACTCGATCCACGCTACTACGAAGTGCGCCTGATCGAGCCACCGAACCTGGAAGAAGCGCAAAACGTCCTCCTCTGGCGTTTTTGGAAACAGATCCCCCGCTACGGACGGATCACGGTGTTGAACCGCAGTTGGTACAGTGAACTTTTAAACAACCCGAAGCACTCCGCCAAAGAGATCAAGCGGCAGATGGAAGCATTCGAAGACCTCGAACAGACCTTGATCAATGACGATATGGTCGTGATCAAGTTCTTCTTACATCAGTCGAAAGAGGACATGAGAAAAAATATCAAGTTACTCGAGGCCGATCAAAACACACGGTTCTTCATCACGGAGCGCGACAAAAACCAGCTGAAAAAGTTTGAGACATTCGAAAAGCACTTCAGGAACATCATCGACCTGAACGAGTCGCACGGTTATCCGTGGGACGAGCTAACAAGCGTCAAAAAGCGCCCGGATGCCCATCTGGCTCTCACCACCATTTTGCAAAAACTCGAAGCAAAACTGGCTTCACCGGAGCGAGATAGTGTCAACAGTAAGAGGCCGCGTCATACAGAAAAACAAAAGCAAAGTCATCCGGTGACAGAGCTTTCTCTCGACAAACACCTGAGTCAGGAAGCCTACGATGCCGATATCGATCCGTTGCAAGAAGAAGCCGGTGCTCTCTTGTACGAGATGTACACGAAGCAGAAAGCGGCCGTCCTCGTCTTTGAAGGGACGGACGCGGCAGGCAAAGGCGGTTCCATCAGGCGGCTCGTACGCGATATGGATCCGCGCGGATACGATATTGCGACGACAGCGGCACCCGACGCGACGGAGCGCCAGTACCATTATCTCTGGCGCTTCATGCGGGATATGCCGCAAGACGGCATGCTGACGATCTTCGACCGCTCCTGGTACGGTCGCGTGTTGGTCGAGCGCATCGAACAGTTCACACCGACACACCGCTGGCAGGAAGCATTTGAAGAGATCAATGCATTCGAGCACCATTTGGTCGATCAGGGACGACTCGTCTTGAAATTTCTCCTGATCATCGACAAGGACGAGCAAAAGAAACGGTTCGACGCCCGCGAAGCCGATCCCGATAAAGAACACAAACTGACCGACGAAGACTGGCGAAACCGTGAAAAGTTTGACCTTTACGAAGAAGCGATGGATGAGATGGTTACGTGCACGTCGACAAAGGAAGCGCCCTGGATCGTGATACCGGCGACGGATAAACGCTACGCCAGAATCGAAGTGCTAAAGCAGTTTATCGAGCACGCAAATCAATGGTTAAGGGGAAACTGAGAGCTTTCGCCCATTAAAAGATCGAGATAGAAAACGAAATAGAAACAAGATGACAATGAGCGGCCGATCTCAACGAGACCGGCCGCCTTGCTATTCCCTGTTCTCTATTATTTACTGCTTCTTCGCTAGATCATCAGTCTGATTCATCTATTTCATCATCAAAATAGCCTGCATAGTCCTCAATATCGTCGGCATTCGGCATGTTATACACGTTCACCTTATCGGTATAGGCGAGCAGATCATCGCTCGTGAACTCGCGATTGTTTTCCTCGATACTGTCTTTCCACTCTCTGACGATATCCGAGTAATAACCGATTCGGTCATGGAAGCGACCAACGGGCATCGTCTTTTCCAGATTGTCGATGCTGTCTAGATAATGATCCATGCCTGCGATGACCGAGAGATCCGGCGTCTCGTTTAGCCAATCGTATGTCGAGTTAAGATACATGCTGAAGGCAAACACCAGGCGATCCTTAAAGGAATCGAATATCGGATCGGTCCAGGCCGGACGTGTTTCGACCATGGTCGCCAGTTCAGTCATCAGGAGCATCTGATCAGGCCAAAGTT
>DUQI01000035.1 GCA_012837885.1 Fastidiosipila sp. | reverse complement strand
TTGCCATACAAACGTGCACATGTCGATCTCTCCACCATCTTAGGTGAACGTCTGGAAAGCCATGACATGGATTTGAGCGACATGACGAACGAGACGGCGACCTTCCCGCGCAATATGCCGCCTGAGGACGAAGAGACGGATGAAACGGGTGAGCCGATCGAGGATTCAAAAAATGATGTGCCGGAAGGTCATACCCAGATCGGCCAGATTGTCTCATTAGGCAAAGAGGTTCATGTCATCGATGAAGTCGAAGTCCACCTCGACCAATACGGTGTGTTTGAAAACGATGAAGGCACCTACGTCAAGCTCTGGTTTACGTTTGTCAATAATAAGGACGGGCAAAACAGCGCCGGCTATTATCTCTTCTGGGATGCCTATCAAAACGACGTCGAGCTCGAACGATATTTTGGTACGGATTATGCGACCAACCCGATCAATGTCGCCATCGAGAAAGGCGAATCGATTGATAATGCGACGCTTTACTACTATCTGGAAAACGACATCGATAATGTCGACATCGACTTTATGCGGAAAGATACGAGAGAAACAGCGACTATCTCGCTCCCGATCGCCGATTTCTTCGTTGAATAAAAGTAGTACAGCCATTTACCAATGATGACAAGGTAAGCATGTAAGCGAAGCACCTGCCGAAAGACAGGTGCTTTTTCACGTCAATTAACATGTGCATCACCACTCAATAAGATTAATAAGGTATAATTTTTATACGGTTCAGAAAACGGTTCCGAGAACGCCAAATAGGAACGTGATAAGACTGACTATGGCGGAGAAATTATGACAGAAATGAAAGAATGAGGTATTAATCATGATGTCGAAGAAAAGAAAAACACCACTGTTGACGGCGCTCGTCTTACTGATTGCAGCGCTCTTCATCCTTTCCAATGCCGGTATGGCGAATGCTCTGGTCGTCGGAGAGACGGTAGATCAGCAAGAGGAAGTCAGCGAAAACATCGAATACGTCTATGAAAAAATGGCCAACTGGCGCGAACGCTTGATCGTGACGGAGTACAGTATCTGGGAAACCATGGTGATGCAGGCCTACGTCATCGTCGATTCGATCGAAGAGCCCGGCATGGATATAGAAGCTTTCTCAAATGATCTGTTCGATATGCTGGATGAGTTGAAGCTGCCGCATCAACGCATGTACTTAGACCTCGTGACCAAATCCGGTGAACGTCTTGAAAGCTATGATTTAGTCGCAGAGATTAAGGAAATCGAAACGGCGACCTTCGATCGTTTCAGAACCGGCGCACCTGATCCGAACGGTCAGACCGATCCGACCGAGACGAGCCCCGTTGGAACGGGCGACGCTAAGGTGGTTGAGCTGAACGAATCGTTTACCTTGGAGGATGCTGAGCTGAAGATTAAAGCGTTCCAGGTCGAAGAGGACGAAGATGGTAAGTACGTCAAGCTGTGGTTTGACTATACGAATAACAGTGAAGAAGAAGACTCCGCCTTCATGGCCGTCGATTACTACGGTTTCCAGGGTGGCGTCGAATTGGTGAAGCATAGCGGACTCGATGACGATTGGGAGACGACCTATGCCTCCGTTGAGCCGGGCAAGATGATGGATAACTGCACGCTCGCTTTTTACCTTGAAAGCGAGACGGAGGCAGTGACGATCCGGTTCGAGAAGTTCCTCGGCGACGAGGCGGCTGAACTCGTCTTAGAACTAGACGCAGTCGGCTGATCCGGAGTCGTGCTGTGAAGCCGCAAATCAAAATAAATACATCAGCGTCGAGGATCGCCTGT
>DUQI01000034.1 GCA_012837885.1 Fastidiosipila sp. | reverse complement strand
GGTTCTTCCGTAGGCAGTTCCGTCGGAATTTCGGTCGGAATCTCGGTCGGTTCCGGCGTCGGCTCCGGCGTTGGCGGTGGCGTCGGAGGCGGCGTTTCCTGAACAATCGTTATAATCGGCGCCGGTGTTGGCGTCGGAAGATTCGGATAATTGGTGTAAAAAGGTAAAGTCGGTGGATTAAAGACATGCTCCGACGGTAGAGTTTCCGGTACGACTGTCTCGATCGGCAGCGTCGGATACGTTAAAACGCCTTCGAAGTCACCTGTTTCGATCGGTAGTGTCGTCGGCGAAATCTGGAAATCATCACTATCCGGCGAACACGCCCGGCTACTAAGCAGCAAAACGACAGCCACACCTATTAACAATAGGCCGGCGGCGACTGAAATCAATATAGGGATAAGGGGGCTTTTCTCAGGGCCGGCATCAAAATCGTAAGGCGGATAGTCACCTGGACCATAACCATCATATCCAGAACCATCATGCGGATCCAAATGCTCTTCACCTTGCGGCAGCCCACAGTTGAAACAGTGTGTTGAATCGGGATGTAGTTCCTGACCGCAATTCCAACAATGCATTTCGCGACTCCTTTTGGTCAGCGATTTCTACAAGCAGTAACTGCCCGCAAAAATCGGTATAGACAAACGTAATTATAGATCGCTTTGGTTTTTTCAGCAACAAAGGCCACATACAGTAAAAAATGAGTGTTTTTAAGAAAAATCAGACCAAGCCGCCAGTCAACTGAAACAGTAACCCACGTTTCATTATGTTTAAGCATTTATATTGTTTACTAACATAGTGATTATTGGATCATCTTATACCTAGCCGATTAACTTAGCGGGGGGCTAGCGCATAAACGCTCCTTAGCGTAATATAGTGTGCAGGTATTATTAAGTAGGTTTGCAGCGAGGTTTTACATGCAGTTAAACATTACAACGGACTATGCCGTGCGTATTCTCGTTTTACTCGGCATCACCGGACGTGTTACGTCGTCTGGTGAAATTGCCGAAGAGATGATGATCCCGGCAAACTACGTCCCGAACATTATCAAGAAATTGCGGGACAGAGGACTGGTCAACGCCAAGTACGGCCCCAAAGGCGGATATGAATTGAGCAAGGAACCGGATGCGATTCCTCTGCTCGCCGTGATCGAGACAATGGAAGGTGCGATTCGCATCAACCGTTGCAACGCCGAGGAAGGATTATGCAGTAAAGATGCAGACATCCACGGTGCCGTGAAAGATGTGTATCAGGACATTCAAGATAAGATCGAGTCCACATTCGCGGTCAAAACGATCGCCGATATCATCGCGAAGTCAGCCAAGTCGGTAAAATAACGCATCTGGTGTGGTGAGGCAGCGGCCGGCTTTTACCGACCGCTGCCAATTGTTTCCGCGAGCATTTATAAGCACAGCCTTATCTCTGTTAGAATGATGCTGTCCTGACAGTTGATTTACGGATCTAATGGAGGATGGTTGAGACATGCGTATTGGACTATTCACGGATGCCTATTTGCCGCAGATTGGCGGCGTGTCGACATCGACGGCTTTGCTGCAAAGAGCGTTGAAAGAGCGCGGTCATTTGGCTTTTGTCATCACCGGCAGCGATCCCGATCAGGCAAAGGACGAAGTCGATGTCTTTCGTGTTCCAAGTCTCCCCTTCGTGAGTGCCAAGCGTCTGACACTCGGCCTTCACCCCCTGCTCGCCAAACAACTGAAATCACTCGGTATCGATATCGTCCACAGCCAGACCGAATTCGGTATGGGACTTTTCGCGCGGCAATTTGCCAAGCAGATGAACATTCCGCATGTCCATACGTTCCACACGCTATATGAAGACTGGCTAAACGATCAGATACGTTCGAAAGAAGGCGGCATCTATCAAAAATTCACCGGCTCCTACGTTAAAAGCAAGAGCCGGCGTTTTTGTAATAAAGCCGACCGGATTATTGTGCCGACCCCGAAAACGAAAAAGGTACTTCTCGATTACGGTGTGACGAGACCAATCGACATCATTCCGACCGGCATTAATTTGAGTGGTTTTCAGGCAGCCAGAGAAGACAGCGAAGGGGCCAAAGCTGTTCGCGATGCGCTCGGCATTAAGGCTTCCGATAAAATGCTGCTTTATCTCGGCAGAATCTCCCGCGAAAAACACATTGACGAACCTTTGCATTACTTGAAAAGAGCTTTGCAAGGAAAAACGGATGTCCACTTCGTGTTGGTTGGTGACGGTCCGGCCAGAGAGGAATTGACGAAAGCTGCTGAAAAGAGCAGCATCGCACCATACGTGCATTTTGTCGGTCCTGTTCCCTGGTCGGAAGTGCCACGCTACTATGCCGCAGCCGATATCTTTATCAGCGCGTCACAGAGCGAAACGCAGGGATTGACCTACATGGAAGCGCTGGCCGCCGGTGTGCCGATTCTAGTGCGCTCCGATCCGGCGATCGATGATGTCGTCCAGCAGGGTATTAACGGTTATACGTTCGTTGATGAATCGTCTTTCTTTGAAAAGCTCGACAAGATACTTTCGCTCGATTCAGCAGGATATAAAGTGTTATCTGACGCGGCGTACGAATCGGCCAGACCATATTCGGTCGACCAGTTCGCAGATTCTGTGCTGTCCGTATATGAAGAAGAGATTGCTAAATACGAAAAGAATGCTTCAGATCATTCACGAACGGAACAGATTAAAGGAAAACTGAAGGAGGAAACCTGAATCAAGGTCTTAAATAACTATAAAACTTTCTAGATGAACTGGGATTATTCTTCAATCCAGTATTCCTTGGTGCCCGGTAAATTTTTCACCCCAATAGTTCGCCTGCTTCTCCGGATACCGATCACAATAAAAGACATTTTTTGAATTATATGTCTCTTGGTTTTTCCAATACTCTTTTGACCAGCGATAGGAAAAAGTTCCGACTATCGGCAAGTAAAGTGGGCCGTAAATCAAAGACTGAATGGTGTGTCCATATTCGTGTGACAGCAGGTTTTGTTTCTTTGCCGGATTCGCATTGTTATAGAAGATAAACATGCCGAGTGTAAAGGTACCCATGTGTTTGAGAAAATTGTCTGCCTCGTAATCAACGACGAGTGCTCCATGGAAAGTAAAGACATTCTTTTCTTGGATGCGAAGCATCAAAAATAGCCCCAACAGGTTTTGCAAAATCCCCCAGGTCCATTGCACCAGATACATGATGTACTTAACGATCTTTGACTTCATTCTTAACTCCTGCAACATTCGCGACTACCCTATAAGAGGATTGTCCGCTTGGCAACTATATCGATAGATCCAGAGAGCTGGCAAATCAGTACTAATCACCCAATTGTTTTCATGTTTGAGCATGAACACGATAGCAAGCTTACGCCACGCTTTACGATGAAATATACAATGAGTACAGCACATGCAATCTCGTTTATGGCCTGTTAAAAATCGACCAATATTCCGGCAAATCATGTAACTTAACGTGTTTGTAGGGGTAGAAGCGTGTTGAATAGCCAGGCAGCTTTGATAAAGTCGGTCGTCACGGTACGAGCGCCCTAGAATCTACAGAGATAAGGGTAAACGAAAGGACAGAGAATTGTGTTAATTTCTCTGTCCTTAATTGACATTGTTGAAATGGGCCAGAAGAATTACAAGTAGAAAAACAAATCGTCTCTTAAAACGCAGTTCCTTTTGCTATATGCACAACGCAACAAAAACTTTTTGCGAGAAATTCACAGCTAAAATCCATGAATATCCTTGACTGTGTATAAATACTAAATCATTAATACACCCTGCGTACTCAAGATTCGATTGTTTGAGTGATTTACTATCATAGATAGCAGATTCAGTTGGAACCGATTGCGGCTTTTTCCAACCCCCCGGGACTCCAGGACAGGTGATAAGCATTTTTATCCGGATTTGCTTTAACAACACTTAGTTCGTGCTTATCCCAAACAATCGCCGCCTGGTTTTCTATGGCGATCGCTTCTGTAATTTGTCCAAGATAAAAATTGTCAAAGTGAAAATTACGGTCTTCTTCGTCGTAGTGAGGACAATGCAAGTAGGGAATAAGACCCAGACCTTTTACCCACTTTTGTTTTGGGTTTTCGACGCCGGAAAGAAACTCGCTGTCACTGTGGCCGGCAATGAACCAACAAATAGAACCCGCACTTAAACCTGAAAGCACCTTGTTTTGGCGATAGGCATCAAGCAAGAATTGATCTACCCGATACTCTCTCCATTTTTCCATCATGAATTCAGTATTGCCACCGCCAACATAAATGATGTCTGCCCATTCGATCTTGCGCTTTGCTTCATCCACCGTCGTCTCTTGGCGGCACAGGCGCAAAGAGTCAACCTCGCATCCCAGGCCAACATACAGTTTGCTGATTGTATCAATATACGGCTCTGCGTCATTGCTGGCCGTAGGAATGAATAGAAGGTTAGGGTTGTCTTTCCGAGCCGCCTCGACAATATATTTGTCAATTTCATATGTTTCATTCGTAAGAACTTCTCCACCGCCAACCGCCACAATCACTTTGCTAACCTCCACGTATATGAATCTGAATATGTTTTGATGTCGCTTCGCAAATACAATAGCAAAACGTGCGGATGGCTTCAAAAAATAAATGTGCCTGGATGGGGCAATTGAGTTATCCATATTGTTTCTTTTCAATAAAAAATACCGAGCGGCTGTATCTACCACTCGGTACTTAGTTGGAGGCACCATCCAGATTCGAACTGGAGAATAAAGGTTTTGCAGACCTCTGCCTTACCACTTGGCTATGGTGCCAAGAAAAATGACCATCGGCGTTGCCGCTGGTCATTGATGGAGCGGGATACGAGATTCGAACTCGCGACTTTCACCTTGGCAAGGTGACACTCTACCACTGAGTTAATCCCGCGTGCGACACGAATTGGCACGGCCTGCCGGCGCTTAGCCATATTAGCAAAGGCTTTTCGTTTCGTCAACTGCCGATTCGCACCGCTATGATGCACTCATTATGCGTTATTTGTCTAGTAGTCCGCTCGCTTCCAGTGCTTCGAGAGATGGCTCGAGTCTCGTCGATTTTCCGGCGGCCAATAAGGCGTTTTTCACGTCTTTCAAACCGGAACCGGTCGAGATAGTGGTCACCGTCTCGCCTTGCTTAATGATTCCCTGTTTAACGGCTGCGAGAACACCTGCGGTCGCTGTCACTCCGGCCGGCTCACCGAATACACCTTCGTTTCTGCCGAGCACCCGCATCATGTCGAGGATGTCGTCGTCTGAAACGGCAATCCATTTTCCATTCGATTCTCTAACGGCACGTAGCGCTTTATTTGGATTTCTCGGAATACCGACGGCGATCGAGTCGGCCAGTGTGTTTTCTTCCGCCGGGACAAGAACCGGTTGCGGCAATGCAGCCGCATCGACAAACGGTTTACAACCGGTCGATTGGACACCGAGGATCCGCGGGATCTTCTTGATCAGGCCGAGTTCGTACAAGTCCTTAAAGCCGGTGTAGACGCCACCGATCGTACAACCGTCGCCTACTGAGCAGGCAACCCAGTCTGTTGGCTCAAAATTGAGTTGTTCAGCGATTTCGAGCGACACGGTCTTTTTCCCTTCACTCATCACCGGATTGATTCCGGCATTTCGGTTATACCAGCCGTAATGGCTGATCGCTGCTTTCGACAGATCGAACGTCGCTTTGTAATCGCCGATCACGGAAACGACTTTCGCACCAAAGATTAGCAGCTGCGCCAGCTTCCCTTCAGGAGCGCGCTCCGGTACAAAGATAACCGTCTTCAATCCCAGTCTGGCTGCATTGCCGGCACAAGACGAAGCGGCATTTCCGGTCGACGAACAAGAGATCGTCTCGTAACCGAGTTCTTTCGCTCGAATGACTGCCACGGCGCTGGCCCGATCTTTCAACGATCCGGTCGGATTGACACCGTCATCCTTGATATAGAGTTTGCCAAGTCCCCACTCCTTGCCGAGTCGTTCAGACTCGTAAAGTGGAGTGTTTCCCACGCGCAACGTATGCTCGATGTCTTTGCCTTCGACCGGCAAAAGTGGAAGATAGCGCCAGATTGATCGCTCATCATTGGCGGCGAGCGATTCTTTCGTCAGATCCTTCTTGATCACATCGTAGTTAAACTCGATGTCGAGAATGCCTTTTTCACCGCACTCCGGACACGTCAATAGATCGAGTTCAGCGAAATGCTTTTGACAGAGGGTGCAGGTTGAGCCGGTCACCCTTTCTCTTAACGGGGCTACTTGATTACGCATAATAAGACTCCTAAACGCTATTGTTACTACCTATTATGCGTCAACTTTCACCATATTTGTTTGTGACTAAACGTAAAGTCATTGCGCCCCGAAAGCGTTTCGCCGATTGCCGTTTGTGAGTTATTGCAATCGCCTTCCGGGAAGCTGCCTTTTTTAGCGAATCTTACTGGGATTAGTACCATAGACAAATAGGCCTGAGAAGGCGAAACTGAGAGCAGTTGCAATTCGCCAATAACATCTTAATTTAAGGAGAGTAGAATGATTGACCTAACTGTTAACCAGGAAGCCCTTGACCGCGCTATCGAGCGTGCCAGAGAGCAAAAGATTGTGATCCCGACTTTCGCCCAGCAGCGCGATCCGTCCCTGATCCCCGATGTCATCAAAGAAAAATTGAAAGACGTCGGTATGTGGGATATCAACCCGATCAACCTGTTTAGAATCGGCTGGCACAACGAGCCGAAGATGCAAGGCGGAACCTACGGTCCCGTCAACACCATCGAGATTCCGAGCGAGCTGACCGGTGTCAAAGCCAGAATTTTTGTCATGATCGGTAAATGGATGCCGACCGGCTGTCATAAAGTCGGTGCTTCTTTCGGCTGCCTCGTGCCGCGTCTCGTCACCGGTCAATTCGATCCGACCTACCATAAAGCGGTCTGGCCGTCTACCGGCAACTACTGCCGCGGTGGTGCATTCAACTCTGCCCTCCTCGACTGCTACTCCGTCGCCATTTTGCCGGAAGGCATGAGCCGCGAACGCTTCGACTGGCTGAAAGAGATTGCTTCCGAGACGATCTCGACCCCCGGTACGGAAAGTGACGTCAAAGAGATCTTCGACAAGACCTGGGAAATCAGAAAAACGCGTCCCGACTGTGTCATCTTCAACCAGTTTGAAGAGATGGGTAACGTCGTGTGGCATTACAACGTCACCGGCCCAGCTCTGGCTGAAGCCTTTGAGAACCTGAAAAATGAAGATGAGCGTCTGGCGGGTGTCTTCTTCACATCCGGTAGCGGCGGCTCGATCAATGCCGGTTCCTACCTGAAAAACAATTACCGTAACGTCAAAGTCTGTGTCGGTGAAGCACTGCAGTGCCCGACGATTCTGAACAACGGCTACGGTTCGCACCGCATCGAAGGTATCGGTGACAAACACGTGCCGTGGGTGCATAACGTCAAGAATACCGACATGGTCGCCGCGATCGACGATAATGACTCGGTGAACCTGCTCCGCCTCTTCAACACGGAAGTCGGTCAGAAGTATCTGAAAGACAAAGTTGGACTTTCCGACAAGCAGATTCAGGATCTGTCGTTCCTCGGCATCTCCGGTATCTCGAACGTGCTCGGCTGCATCAAGATGGCCAAGTACTATGAACTGACCGAAAAAGATATTCTCGGCACGGTCGCCACGGACTCCTACGAGATGTACGTGTCGCGCGTCGAAGAACTGAACGAAGAGCAAGGCGAGTACACGGAACAGACGGCATGTCGCGATTTCCATCAGCATCTGGTAGCCATTAAGACGGACAACATGGCCGAGCTGAACTACTATGACAGAAAACGCGTGCACAACCTCAAGTACTACACCTGGGTTGAGCAGCAGGAACGCGACGTCAACGAACTGAACGACCAGTGGTATGACGACACGTACTGGGATACGGTCCATAAACAGGTCGAAGAGATGGATCGCCTGATCGAAGACTTCAACGAGAAGACCGGTGTCCTGAAAGAGATGGAAGGAAAATAACACCATGAGCGACTTCGTCGTATCACATGATCTGGGACAAAAGGAAGGCACCTTTACGTTGGTGCGCGGTGACAGCGAAATCGGCAGACTGGAATACGTCTGGGACGATGAAAAAACGATCCGCGCAACCCACACGTATATTCCGGTGGAGTATCGAGGACAAAGCCTCGGCGATTATCTCTTCGATGCGCTGATGGTCTTTGTCGAAGAAAAAGATCTGAAGCTGATTCCGGAATGTCCGTACATCAAGCTGAAGCTCGAGCGAAGAAAAGCGAGCGAAAAAGCCGGCGACGAGGTCTAAATAAGACGAATCTGTATCCTGCGTTAATTGACGCAGAGACTGATAAGACTGCCAAAACGCCCTAACCATGTGCGTTTTGGCGTTTTTAGATGCTTTAGATGTAACTCAAGTCACGTTGACGACTCGAGCCTCTTTCTACAATGGTGACAGATTTCAAAACGGTATCAATCGTAACGATCGATTCGATACACGTCACTAAATAGGAGGCTTAACATGGCTTACAAACTACCGGAACTTGATTATGCGTATGACGCTCTTGAACCCCATATCGATGCGAAGACGATGGAAATCCATCACACCAAGCATCACAACGCTTATGTCGACAACTACAACAAGGCCGTTAAAGATACGGATCTTGAGAACAAAGATCTGGAAGAAGTATTGAAAGATCTCGATAGCGTACCTGAGAACATTAAGACAGCCGTCAGAAACAACGGCGGTGGTGCCTGGAACCATACGCTCTTCTGGAAGCTGATGGGACCGGATAAAGGCGGCAAACCGGAAGGCGAGTTGCTGAAAGCCATCGAAGACAAATTCGAAAGCTTCGACAATTTTAAAGAGGAATTCGGCAAAGCGGCCGCCGGTCGTTTCGGTAGCGGCTGGGCGTGGCTCGTCGTGAAAAACGGTGAACTCGAGATTACGTCCACGGCGAATCAGGATACGCCTATTTCGGACGGTGCGAAACCGGTACTCGGCCTCGACGTCTGGGAGCATGCGTACTACCTGAACTATCAGAACCGTCGTCCCGATTACATCAAGGCATTCTGGAATGTCGTGAACTGGGATAAGGTCGACGAGCTCTACAAAGAAGCAAAATAGTAATTCGGAAACCTAGAATATTGCCGCTCCACATGGGGCGGCTTTTTTAATTGACGAGGCCTGCGACAGATGCGCAGGCCTCAATGTTTCTAACGATTAACGTGAGAGATTAGGGTGCGACTCTATTCAGCCCCTGGACCGTGTATTCCGGAATCAAGCCGAACTCCATCGTATCGACGATGTACGGGCGATACTCTCTGCCTGTGTACTGAGCCATGCCGCCGATATTGTAGATCTTTGACATATCCCAGCCACGGGCCGCCAAAATCTCCATCAGCATCGTGACACGGCCGCCACTCTGACAGAGTAGGAAGATCGTTTGATCTTTCGGGAAGAGATACTCGAGCATCTTATCCGACTCCTCGTAAACGGGTACCGGTTCTTGCGGTGTTCCGCCGTAGAGCTGAATCTTGTTTTCATCCGTATGAGCTTCGGCGTCAAAGATCAGCGCGAAGTAAGGAATGACTTCAAAGTTTCGGAAATGCTTCACGAGATAGTCTTCGTAGTTTCTCACGTCGATATAGAGGACATCGTCACGACCGAGATAGTCGATCAGGTTGTCGGCATCGATCGAGGAACAGGCAAGCAGATAACAGTCTTCGACGCAAGGTTCTTCTTCATCGGAGTCACTCGATGGTTTAAACGTCTTCGACAGATCTCTCGGTGCCGGCAAGGCGGCACGCGTCACTGCCTCCCCTTCATCTTCGTCCTCATCGTCCGGTTCTTCATCAGGTGTGTCCGTATCGGCCGGTTCTTCATCGACGACGGCCAGCGACGGATCGTCTTCAAAGTGTTCGTCCGTTCCGTGATACTTGAAGATCGCATTGACGACGCGGATCACGTTGTTGGTCGACACAGTGGCGCCGCTGAATACGTCAACGGTCAGTTCGTCTCTTCCCTCGCCATCGGCGTAGGAAACGGGATCGATATCGGTAATGAAGCGAAGGTCTTTCAACTCACCGTAGGTCTTGCCGACAAACCAGGGCAGATACTCGTCCCTGATCTGCTCATACGTCATGCCGGAAGGAATCGGGTCACTATCGCCCCAGAAACCGACGGTGTATTTGTCTGCCGGATCGCGTTCATACGAAATGGTCTGCAATACGGCGTCGTCAAGCAAGCCGGACTCAGGCAGGGTCAGTTCAAAGTAAACGGTCGTCCAGTAGTTATCGGCCGCCTGGCGACATGTACAAGAGATATACGTCACTTGATACTTAACAAAATCTCTTGCGACATACTTGAAGTTAACAAAAGCGGCGAAATCCGACTCATCGAGCGGACCGTCCACGTGCTGGATCGGGATGACCGCGACTGGGTTCGCTTTACTGCCTTCACCGAGATCGAGGTCTTCATTCAGATACTTGTTGATCTCGTCGAAGCCAACAGCGGTTTGTACCGGGGTGGCCGCAATGGTGAACAGGCCGAGTAGTAACGCGACTACAATCAGCACTGCTGTCTTTTTTAGGTGTCTCATGTTTTGTCTCCTTTTTTGTGATCTTGATATTATGAGTATACATGATAGACAAGGATTTTTTCCCATAATCGTTTCATGGTTACACAACTTAACCAATATCGCGTATCATCGCTCACCATCACGGCGCTGGCACCAGACTACTCCATTCTGGGCATTAAACCTTGCGGTCGGCAATCCCTCGGATAAAGAAACTTTCCGACGCTGAAAAGTCCTGCTGAGAGGCCTGTTTGCTGTCTTCAGCGACAATTTCAAAAGAGTGTTTGACACACTTCGAAGCTTCTAGTATCATCATGTAGCGCTTCGGCGAATGCCATGGCGGCGTAGCTCAGTTGGTCAGAGCATTCGGTTCATACCCGAAGTGTCGTTGGTTCAAATCCGACCGCCGCTACCAACATGGCCCGTTGGTCAAGAGGTCAAGACATCGCCCTTTCACGGCGAAGTCACGGGTTCGATTCCCGTACGGGTCACCAAGCTTTGGGCACTTAGCTCAGCTGGTTAGAGTACCTGCTTCACACGCAGGGGGTCGGTGGTTCGAGCCCACTAGTGCCCACCAGAGAAATCCCCACAATCGATCAGGATTGTGGGGATTTCGCTTTAACCAAGTGTTTCTTTAATACTCTACTTTTTACTAGTGCGGTCCGTCCTTTAAGTCGGCGATCTCGCCCATATCGGGAATCCACAACTCACCCGGGTCGATCAACGTTTCAGGATTCTCTCTCTGTCCACGCGTCGTCTTCGGTATCGTGCCGTCGAGCTGGCCTCTGACGCTCTCTGCCCGTAGACGACAGAATTCGAGCAACGTGTCAGCTCCGACTACGTGATCGTCATAAGAAATAAAGGCTGTCGGGTCACGGCGCACGTATGGCGCGATCAGGCGGAGCATGCCGTCCAGCTTAAGCCGGTACAGTCCGCTTTCAAAATAGCTCTTCACCAGCTCGTCCAAATGCTGATGATAAAGATCTCTGTTTTCTTTAACCTGCATCAGATGGTGAAACATCGGCCTCTGACTGACGACCTCGAATGTGCCGGGCGTATTGATCGGGTGGTTGATGAAAAAGCGGGCGTCGTTGATCGGGTTGGGCATGCCGAGTGCGTACGTACCAAAAGCCAGATTGTAGTCCCACGGCAACATACTGAGCACACCGTCTTTTTCATAAAGAAAGTAGTTGTGTGCCGTATGGCCAAGGTATCCATCCAAGTTGACCACGAAATTATGTACAGCAAAATAACGCATCACCAGATCGATATTGACGACCGTTTCGAGATTTTCTTTCGACCAGAGCACCTTTAGGGAATTAATCAGGCGTGCTTTGTCGGCCTCGTTCGGTTTGAAGCGCGCTTTGCGGAAGATGTTCTCGTAAAGCGCCGGATCATCACCATGGTACACGAGCCACACATCCTTGTTTTCAGCCTGCAGCGTCTTATAGTCCGGCTTGTAGAGCTGTCCGTAATCGTCGCCAAAGTGGCGGCGGATAAACGACTCATTAGGCTCTTCAATGATCAGATACAAGCCATACGGTTCTCCATCGACCGTCAGCCAGGCAAAACTCGTACGGGGCGCCGGTACACCGAGATGATTCATCAGGTCATAGACAAGATATGTCTTCAGATAGCTGTTATCCTGAAATGACGCGTCGAGGGAAAACTCATCGAGACCATGATAGTACTGACCATCGACGTAGTGATCCATTTTTACTTTGAAAGAAAAACGGCGATGCCCGTATTTTCTCGTCAGTCGTCGCGAGCTGTTGCCTTTGACTCTGACTCCAACATTGCGCATCACATCGCCGTCAATCGTGAACGTCGCCTCGCGATAGTGCTCACGCCCGGCATCGTCAATGAAACCTTCAAAATCTTCCATCGAGATGTCGATCGTATGGACTCTCGAATCGTCAAAGAGCCGCTTCACATAAGCCGGGTATAAAGATGCCCGGTAAAGCCCTAACGAGTCACCGACAAAAAGCCCAACGGTCAGTAAAGACGCGAGCAATATGGCGACGAGGACGATCTTTCCTATGTGTTTCGACTCGAGCATGCTTAGACCATGTAGTCGCCGTTATAAGACACCATCGCCGTGTGCAACACACCGTCCAGAGCGGCTAGTTCGTTGATAAAACCGGTGTCTTCTTCTTTTAAGCGAACTTCCAGATTGATTTCAATCTCTCCGGCGATCACTGACTTGCTCTTTAAGCTGCTCTTTTTGACTTCCGCTTTCACGAGGTCGAGCACCCGTTGTTCTGCCGCCTGATCGACTACCCGTACGACGAGAATATAGGGACGGATAAAGGTCGAACGCGAAGAAAACAGAACGAGGATAGCGCCGATAAACAGACTGCCTGCGAGTGCGAGCGGGATCAACCCGGCAGCGATCACGATGCCGACAGCGATGCTCCAGAATAAAAAGGCGATATCCATCGGTTCCTTGATCGCCGTTCTAAACCGCACGATAGAGAGCGCTCCGACCATACCGAGCGATAAGACGATATTACTCGTCACAGCCAAAATGACGAGCGTTGAGATCATGGTGAGGGCAATCAAGGTGATACCGAATCCCGGCGAATACATGAGCCCCGTATAGCTCTTCTTGTAGATGAAGAAAATGAACAAGCCGATACAAAAAGCGAGTATCAAGGCGATCGCCGTATCGATCAAGCTGACCGCTTTGACACGCTCGATGAAACTCGACTTAAAAATGTCACTGAATGTTACCTGCAACAACACACGCATAGTATTCTCCTCTGCCCTTTCGCTTATTCGTAGCGGCGGGCTTCGATGTATTTTGAGACGGCTTCGTGGCGCCGGTTCGGCGTCTGAACCGCCAGTTTAACGATCTCTGGCAGGAACGCATCGTACTTCACTTCCAAGACGGTCAAGCCGTCTGACACGTCGAGACGAGGCGTATCCGCATGAAAAAAGCCTTCAGGACCGGCTTTTGTTTTCAAGTGACGGTCGAGTGTCACTCTGACGTTACCCGGCAAATAGGTGAATGCTTCACGCTCATAGATGACCTGGACGACGGGACGCAACAGTCCATTACGAAAATGCGTATAGAAAAACGTTCGAGCCGGATCGTTAGGCGTGAACAAACACGTTGGATCGCCGGCGATGAGTGCCGTCGCGTCGGCCAGCGTGACCTTTATGCTGATCTTGTTGGTCAGCTGACCGATCTTCATCTTGTTTTCAAGACGGATAAATGTCGGTTCGTCTCCATAGTAGCGAAGACGGATCTTAAAGCGTTCATTTACGCCTGCGAGTTTGTCTTTCACTGCTTTGTCGTAAGGGGAGTCGAAATACAAGCTGCTCACACGGTAGGAACCGTGTGAGCCAGCATGTTCATCATGACTGAAGAGTGTTTGCAACCGACTTGTCAAGATGAAGTCGTCTTGCGGATTGAGTCTGTGTTTAATCTCGTGCCGCATAGCGATCCTAGTTATTAGTCGTAATCGGTGTCATCGTAATCCGTATCGTCGTAGTCGGTATCATCGTAATCGGTGTCATCGTACGTCGGCGCGGTCGTCGGTTTCGGTGTCGGAGCAGCGGTCGGTTTCGGTGTCGGCGCGGCGGTCGGCTTCGGTGTCGGAGCCGCTGTCGGTTTCGGTGTCGGAGCAGCCGTCGGTTTCGGTGTCGGCTTCTGCGTCACGACCGGCGCTTTATAATCGGTGTCATCATCATAATCCGTGTCGTCGTCCGTATCGTCATAATCCGTATCGTCGTAATCGGTGTCGTCGTATTTAACCGTCCTGGAAGGGAATGGACGTCTTACGCCACTCGTAGCGACCGGTTTATTGTAATCGGTGTCGTCATCGTCATCGTTCTTATCGTCAAAATCCGTGTCGTCATCGTAGTCCGTCGTGTCGTCGGTCAGATCGATATCCGTGTCGTCATAATTGGTATCATCCGAGTCTTTCGTATCGTCGGTGTAATCCGTATCGTCGTAGTTCGTGTCGTCATCAAAATCGGCGACATCATAATCCGTCAGATCGTATGGATCGAGGCCAAATTCACTTTCACCTTCGATTTCGAGCTTGCTTCCCAGCTGATTCGAACCGAGATACGCCTGTACCGCCTTGATAATGCCATCCATGAATTCTTCATTCGGCATCTTTGATCCTTTTTCAATCTCGATCGTGATCTGGCGACGCTCGCCTTCGATTTCTTCGACCAGATAGCCGGCTTCATGGATCTTACCAACCAGCTCAGAGATCACTTCGCTGCTCGGACGTCCGGCAAACCCACTGATGCCGCTGACTATTCCACTGGCATCCTTGTTTTTCGCTTTGAGCGACGTCACATTGCCTTGCTGGTCATAGCGAACCGATATTTCCGGGTTCACGCGGAGAAGGATCGAGCCGCCTCCTTGTGCTGCTGGTTTGTCGCCTTGATTGGCGCATCCGGCCACCAGTCCGAAGATCATCAGAATCGCCATCATAAGAGCGATCGTTTTTGTTTTACCTTGTTTCATTTCTTTCCTCCCCTACCTTCGCAGGTTCTCATCGTTATATTCAAGGATACGTACCGTCTCCGGCAAAACCGGGGTCTGGCAAAAAACTTTTTTTTAATCGTAGTCCGTATCGTCCCATTCGTCGTCGAAATCGGTATCGTCCCCACCATCATCGTCATAGTCGGTGTCATCCCCGGCGTTGTACGTCGGTACCGGCGTCGGACGCGGCGTCGGCTTCGGTGTCGGAGGCACGGTTGCCGGTGTCACCGGTGATGGACGGGTCGTTGGCGTCCTGGTCGGCGCTTGACTATCCTGCTGGATTGGCGTCGGTTTGGGTGTCGGTTCAGGTGTCGGCCTTTGTGTCAGATCAGGTTCTTGACCGAAATCGGGATCGTCACTTTCATCATCCGTATCATCGATATCTTCCGTTTCTGGCGGCCTCGCATCTCCGACCGGGATCACCACCTGCTGACCTTCACCGTCGGCGCGACCAACATTGATCGTGACGTCCATTTTGTCTTTCATATATTCATTTAAATGACGCGTGAGTGAACTTGACTGATCTTCGAGCCAGTCACGATCGCGGCTGTCGAGGTTTAAAGACAGCATGCCGCCTTCTTTCAAATACTCCAACTCGATCGCGCGATCGACCAATTCATCGATAACCACGGTCAACGACTTATCCC
>DUQI01000033.1 GCA_012837885.1 Fastidiosipila sp. | reverse complement strand
TATCACGAAAACTGTGTAATCATGATGAATTCAAAAAAACAATCCACTCTTTATTGTGACGATGAACACAAAAAAACCTGCACCGAATCGATGCAGGTTATGTGGCGGAGGCGTGTGAGAATCGAACTCACCCGGGAGGCTCCTAACCCCCCTCAACGGTTTTGAAGACCGCGGGGCACACCAGAACCCATCCGCCCCCAAAGGCATGGACAACGTTATCACATAGCCGGGGGCGGATTCAAGCTATTTAGTCGGTCGTCAGATGATGCTTATCGATCAGCCAGACGACCCAGATCAGGAATGACTCTTCATCTCCCTCTGCGCCGCGCGAGAGCGTCACCGTATAGGAGTTCCCCTCACTTCGCGTGATCTTGGCGATGACGCCGTTCCACGGCTCACCTTCGACGATCGTGCCCATCTCGATCAGCTCTTCTTTCGAGTTTTGCAGTATCCTTAGATCTTCTTCAAAAGGCAACGTGATCAGGATATGGGCCGCAGCTTCCTGTTGCATCTCATCGAGATCACTGTCTTTCATATCGACCGACAGAATGTTAATCCCTTCAAACCATTCCGGATTTTCCTCACGGATATGGACGAGCAGATCGCGCACGATCGTCTCCGTCGTCCGCTCACTTTCTTCAATCAGATTGGCGTCGAACAGGCCGCCGAATTGCCCGGGGTAACTGGTCAGCACGATGCCGTTCCAGTAGACGTCCAACACGGCACCCGGCTTCATCGTAACGCCGTACTTCTCCGTTTCTTCAAGTGCCAGATGATAAAGACTGTTCGTTTCCAGATCCTTGACCACGGCTTTATCGTCAATCAGTGTCAGCACCTGAATGCTCATCTTCACCCATTCATCATCAGTAGGTTCGGTCACGTCGATATCGGGGGCTTGGGGCGGTGGCGGTGTGTAGACGGCCGTATAGCCCAACACCAAGGCCAGTACAAGTGCGACTATTGCGTATTTCATTTATGATCTCCTTTTGACGCCGGCTTTAAAGCCCTGCGAACCTTTATTAGACGCCATGTGGCGCTAAAAGTTCCAGCGTTATTGCAGAATGTTACTCCTGCAACGCGGCGAGAATGGAGGCGAGGTTTGCTTCGACTCGCTCGAGATACGTCATATCGTCTTCGGCAGCTTCCATCGTATAGATCGTTTTCACTTCGGCACCGACTTCGGCAGCCAGCGTGCGCGATACTTCGGGGCTCGCCATCGATTCGGCAAAGATCGTCTTAACACCATGTTCTCGACTGAAGTCGACAAGTTCAATCAGCTGCTTTGCGCTCGGCTCGCCGTCGGCATACACGTTTTGCACCGAGAGCTGGGTCAACCCGAAATCGCGGCAAAGATAGGCAAACGCGGAGTGACCGGTGACGAACACATCATTTTCGAGAGCAGCGAACTTCGGCTCGTATTCATCCAGAAGGGCATTAAGTTGATCCGTAAACTGTTTGGCGTTCGCTTCGTACACCGACTTCCCCGCCTGATCGAAGTCGATCAGCGCGTCACGTACGTTTTCCACTTGCTTGATAGCCGTCGAAAGTCCGAGCCAGATATGCGGATCGTAATCACCGTGTTCATGATCATGCTCATCTTCATGCTCATCTTCATGTTCATGCTCATCTTCATGTGCATGCTCGTCATCGTGATCATGGTCGTCTTCGTGGTCATGCTCGTCTTCGTGGTCATGATCGTGTTCACCATCGATCAGGGCGATCGCATCGACGCCGTTCGATGTATCGACGACGACCAGCTTGTCGTTCGTCACCGACTCGACGGCACGCTCAGCCCATGGCTCCATCGTCAATCCGTTCAGCACGAACAAGTCAGCGTCCTGCAATACCAAAAGATCCTTGGCCCGCGGCTCAAATCCATGTGCACCGGTCCCTGCAGGAACGAGTGAGCGTACGGCTACACGATCGCCGCCGACGGCTTTGACATACTCTGTTATCGCATCGAAGGTGGTCACGACTTGAACGAGATCCTCCGGCTTCTTTGTTTTTTCCGGCGCACATGACGTGACGAACAAGGCGACGGTCAAGAGCGCTATAATCAGTGTTGTTATTCTTTTCATGTTTACATCCTTCACACTTGCAATTGCGAATGATTTGCATTTAGAATGACAGCCTAGACGTCGCGGCGGATGTTGTCAAGTCGTGATACGTAAAAATACGAAAGTGAAAATGCGTCATGATTGATGTACAAAATCTCTTCTTTTCATATACGGACGCACCTCCCTGGGTGCTGAAATCACTCGATCTTTTGGTCCAAAAAGGCGAGTATATTTCGGTTGTCGGCGACAACGGCAGCGGCAAAAGTACCCTGATGAGACTGCTACTCGGTTTTTTGCGTCCGACGCGCGGTCATGTGCATGTCGGGACAAAGAACATCGGCTATGTGCCGCAGCGGCGCGATGCGATGATCGACCATGGGTTTCCGATCACCTTGAAAGAGTCGCTGACGGCCTACCGCAGACTGAAGTCGTTGTCGGCAGAATCCGTATCGGATGTATTGAATCTGATCCGCATGGATCAGATGAGCGACCACTTGATGGGAAATCTCTCGGGCGGTCAACAGCAAAAGGTGCTGATCGGTCGGGCACTCCTCGGTAGGCCGGATCTTTTAATCCTCGACGAACCGTCGACCGGCATCGATCAGGCGAGCCAGAAAGAGATCTATGCGCTCTTGCTCGACATCAGTAAGAAGATCGGCACGACGATCGTCTCGGTCGAACACAACCTGGAAGCGGCCGTCACCAACTCGACGAAAATCTATCATCTGCACGGCGGATCGGGGCATATGTGCTCACCGGAACAGTACCGTGACGAATATCTGACGAAAGGCTGAGGCGATGTTTCAATATCAGTTTATGCAAAACGCTCTGATCGCTTCCTTGATTATCGCCGTTTTAAGTCCGTGCATAGGCATCTTTCTCGTCCTAAGACGACAGGCGATGATCGGCGATGCGTTATCCCACGCCTCGCTCGCTGGAGTCACCCTGGGACTTCTCTATGGCCAGAATCCGGTGCTCTCGGCTTTTTTATTCACCGCCGTATCAGGCGCCCTGATCGAGTATCTGCGGGCGACGTTCCGCCGCTTTAGTGAACTGATACTGGCGATCGTTCTGGCGCTCGGCGTCGGCACGGCGATTACGGTAATCTCCTCGGGCCGACTGACGACCAATGCCGATCAGTTTTTGTTCGGCAGTATTTTGACCGTGACGACGCTCGACCTCTACATGATCATCGGCCTTGCCTTCTTATCGTTTATCATGCTGACCTTGCTCTACAATCAGCTGCTCTACATCACCTACGACAGCGACGCAGCGCAGCTTGCCGGCGTCCGCGTTCGCCTGATCAATTACGCGTTCGCCGTCCTGGTCGCTTCAGTCGTCTCGATGATGATCCGGATCGTCGGTGTGATGGTCATCTCTACCCTCCTCACCCTGCCGGTCGCGACCGCGATGCAGCTCGGCAAAGGATTTAAGAAAACCCTTCTCTGGTCGATTGTCTTTTCCGTCATCGAGCTGATCGCCGGCTTGATTCTCGCGTTCTATCTGAACGTCGCACCCGGCGGATTCACAGCACTGCTCGCCGTCTTCGTCCTGATGGTCGTCCTGATCGGCAAACGCGTGCTCGCAAACCGACAAAGGAGAAAGGCGGAAAGTGTATGAAAAAGCACTTACCGGATTGGCCGAAGACACTTAAACGTACGAAGCCGAGACTGAAGATTTTCGCTGTCCTGGAAGAGGCGACTGAGCCGCTCTCGGCGGCAAGGATCGCGGAGCTGACGAAATCGCCGGATAAAAAAAGCTGGTATTCGACCGTTTATCGCGTGCTCAACACCTTCTTGGAACACGATCTGGTGATCAAAACATCCGTCTCCGGCAGTGAAGCTCAGCTCTTTGAGATCAACCGGAAAGACCACCACCAGCATTACGCACGCTGCGAGATCTGCGATCAGATTACGCCTATTGACATCTGTCCGATCGAAGAGATTACCGATTCACTCGACGGTTTCAGGGTGATGAGCCACAGGCTCGAGTTAAGCGGCGTATGCCGTCATTGTGATGAGGTCGCAAAACAGGCGTAACATGACGTCCGTCGATCTGGGCTACACTTAAAACGAAAAGTAGTGTACCGGCCAACACCGGTGGAGGTTTTATGAAACGTTCTATTTCGACAGCAGTATTGACACTTATGCTTGTGCTCACCTTAATCTTCGGCGCCGTGCCGGTCATGGCGACTGAGACAACCGTCCCTGACGAAGCAGGTGCCCCGGACATCACGCTCGAGACAGATCCCGAAACGGGCGAACCGATCGAAGAGAGCCGCTGGCGTGAAGGATTCTCGCCGCTCTCCGGTCTGCCGATCGCCGAAGAAGATGAAAACCGAAAGATCTTCGCCTTCTCGATGGGCAACCAGCGACCGGCCCGCATGCAGGCAGGCCTGCGCTCCGCCGAGCTGATCTTCGAGTTTAGAAACGAAGCAAACTCTTCGCGCTTCGTCGCCTTGTTCATGACCCAGCCGGTGCCGGAACGCCTCGGTGGACTGCGCTCGGCACGTCCGTTCATGGTGGAACGGATCCTCGAGTACGACGCTGTATTTGTCCATGTCGGCGGTAGCCCCGACGGCAACCGCTACATCGAAGAATTCGATGTTACGAACTTCGACGCGATCCGTCTGCCGCAGACGATGTTCTGGCGCTACAACCAGACCGGGAAAAAGTCGCCGCACAATCTCTATACCGACCTCGATATTCTGTTTGAAAAAGCAGAACGCTACGGGATCAGTATGGAACCGTCCGCATTTAAAGGATATCTGTTTAATGAAGAAGTGCTGCCTCTAAACGGCAAACCGGCACTTGAATTCGAAATCAATCTAGCGTCGCAAAACGTCAAGCGCTATGAATACGACGAAGAGACGAAGACGTATTTACGCTATGAGAATAACGAGCTCCATCTCGACGAACTCGACAGAGAGCCGCTGACGCCGGTCAACATCATCGTCCAGGAAGCCATGTCGCATGTCTATACGGAACACGGCCATCGTAAGATGGATCAAATCGGTGAAGGCCGCGCTCTGTATTTCAGTCACGGCGAAATGATCGAGCTGACCTGGGAAAAAGAAGACGAGCGGGCGATGACCGTGTTCTACACAGAAGACGGCGAGGAACTCGTATTAAATCCCGGCCAGATGTTCATTCAGGTGGTCGATTCTCTGGACGATCTCGAAATCTTAAACCCGGAACCGGTTGAAACGGAGGCCGAAACGGAGGAGACGACGCCATGAGCGAGCGTGATCGCACGAAAGATATTCTGCTCGTGATCGATATGCAAAACGATTTCATCAGCGGCGAACTGGCGGCACCGGAAGGCGAATCGATCATCGACGAAGTCGTCAAAAAGATAAACACATTTGACGGCGAGATTATCTTTACGCAGGACACACACGACGCCCGTTATGACGAGATGAACGAAGGCAAGCACCTGCCTATAGAACACTGTATCAAGGGTACGTGGGGCTGGCAGTTGCATGAGAAAATCGCGCCTTTGACGCGCGGTCACATGGTGCTCGAAAAGCCGACGTTCGGCTCACCTGAACTCGGCGCCATCCTGGCCGGCAAAGATATGACAACGCCGGTCCGCACCGTCACCCTGGTCGGACTGGTGACCGATATCTGCGTGTTGAGTAACGCGATCATCGCCAAGGCGAATCTGCCGCAAAGTGAGATCTACGTCGATGCCAAGGCGACGGCGGGAACGACGGCCGAAGCCAAGCGCACGGCGCTCAAAGCGCTCGCCGGCGTGCACGTCGTGATCGTCAACGAAGACGTTTAGACAGAGAGCGAAGCGGTAAACCGCTTCAACGCTTCAATACAGACAGCCGCGAGCGGGGATGGTTCCCGCTTGCGGTTTTTTATGAGGTAAAATGCACGCTCCGGTGCACCGTCCTCGACCGGAAAGACGAGTACTTTTTTATTCTTAACATCGTCACCGACGGCAAGGCCCGACACGACCGACATGCCGAGTCCGGCTCGGACAGCGGCCAGAACGTGCTCGTTGCCGGGCAGTGTCGCCACCCGGTTCAGATCTCCCTCATTTAATCCCAAGGTCGCAAGATAGCCGATCATCCACTGCCTCGTGCCCGATCCTTCTTCTCTCCCGACAAACGGGAGTCGGCGAAAATCGTCAGCCGTCAGCGGCGCTTTCAGTTTGCGGTACAGATCGGTGGTCGGTGTGACGACGACGAGACGGTCATCGAATAGTTTTTCCACCAAAAGCGACGCCTGCTTGGTCCAGCTTCCGCTCACCCCGATCTCGGCGACGCCCGACAAGACATCGTCGACGACCTGCGCACTGTCGGAACGCAGGATATCGAATCGTGTGTTCGGAAACCGTTCCGCGACATCGACCAGTACGGGCGGCAAGAAATGCTGCGCCGGTGTCGACGATACCGCGATCGTCACCGAACCGGTATTGCCGCTTTTCAGGCTTTCCGTCTCTTCCAGAATATGGTTTTTAAGTGAGATGATCTTCCGTGCGTAGGGATAGAGCTGAGATCCGATGGCAGTCGGCGTCACCGCCTTTGTCGAACGCGCCAAAAGCGTCACACCAAGTGATTTTTCAAGTTCCTTCACTTTCAAACTGACGGTTGGCTGTGACAAAAACAAGTGTTTTGCCGCCAAAGAAAAACTCTTGTGTCTGACTACATAGACGAATGCTTCCAATTGCGACAATATCATAATGCTTACCGCCTAACCTATTGATAACAAACACTATAGTGGCTTTTATTTGATTGTTCAATAATCATATGATAGTTGCATGCTCGTAACGGCTTAGACACGCACCATGACGGGTGATCACAATAAACGATCAACATATGGCAACATAGTAGAAACGACGTCGTAAGGTACGATATCATATCGTCATCGCCTTATAATATAGTACGGTTTGCTCCAACTATTCCAGGTCGAAGTTAGGTCGAAATAGCTGCGGATTCCGTATGTTATATCTGCCGCAATCAGTGACGAGGACGACATGCTATTCAACGCAGAAAAATTACGTTCGACAAGAACGCGTCTGCATCAGACATTTGACAGGATATTTGATGTCCCTCTGACGTCGATCACGGCTCCGGTCGGTTATGACAAGACACTGGAGTTGACGTCATTTTTCGAGCGGCGGCAAGTCGATGTGCGCTGGTTGTCGATTCCCAAGGCGCGCACCGATCAGGTGAAGATGTTCGCCCAGATCGTCGAGATTCTGTCTACCCAACTGAACATTCCACTTTCGTCCCTCCAGCACTTCACCTTTCCCTTGAAACTGAAACACATCAGTGAGTTTATTTCGGTGATCCGCGCCATGAATTACCAGCAAACGAAGGTGCTTGTGCTGGAACACTACGACCGTATTCAAAAACAACAGTTCACCAACCGCCTGATCCGTTCCCTTGCTGAGGCCAACATCCCTCATCTGCATATCGTTTTACTGACGAAGCGACGCATAATCTACGACCTCAGCGACTTACGCGAAGCACGACTGTATTATGAGATAGACACCTCGACGCTGGCTTATACACCGGATGAGATTGCAGACCTGATGAGCGATGGCGATCTGGTCAGCCGCAAAGCATCGGCGGCCTCTGTCTACAAATTAACGGGCGGCTGGCCGCTGCCTGTCAGACTGATGGTTCAGGGGCATAAAGCGGGACAGCCGTATGCCATAAATCACCAGATCGAACAGTTTTTGTACGATGGTGTATATGCCGCCCTACCGGAATCGTATCGCTTAATGCTCGACAATCTGGCGTTGTTCGATCGTTTCAGTGTGGCGCTCGCTTCGCACGTGTTCGAAGGTCCGATCAATCTCCTCCTGATTCAGTCGATCGTGCGGCAAAGTTCGTTGCTTATCACTCATGAGACAGACAACACGTATACTTTCCAGCCGCTCTTTGCCTGGTTTTTGCGACGACGTCTCGCTGAAAACAAGCACATCACTCCCGACCAATCAGTCAGAGCCGCCCGCTGGTGCATCGATCAGGGCTACTTCGACGATGCCGTGCGGTATTACGATTTGGCCGGTCGGATAGACGAATACATCGCCTGGGCCAACGAGCAAAGCGCACACATCGCGTATGAATCGCTCGAAACAGTCAAACGCTTGAATGAGGCTATCCCTCAGGCACAATATCTACAGTATCCTTTCACCGTCTTAAATGTAGCGATGCACCTTGCCGTCGGTGACGACCGGAGTTTATTTCCGTACGCTCAGGACATGGTTGATACGCTCGACACGCAGCTACAGTATGCGCCTCTACCGTCGCCGTATCATAATGCGGTTGCCGGCATCCTCGAACTGGTCCGTTTTTGGCTGAGCTACAATGATCTACCAAAGATGCTCGATCACGCAGACAAAGCGACGGATCTTCTTCTGAACGATAAATCGTGCGTCTTTTGTCAAAAACTCAGCCTGACGGTCGGCCTGCCGCAGATACTCTATGCGTTCTATAAACAACCGGGATCATTTGGTTCACTTCTGCAAACATCGATTGACAATCTAACCGACCGCTCCTGCGACGTATGCCGCCTGACCAACGAAACGGCCATGAAGGCTGAGGCGGCACTTGAGACCGGTGATTTCGCCACGGCCAGAACACTTGCCAAAACGGGTTATCGCCTGGCCAACACATCGCTACAGCTTCCACTCGCGATCAGCACGATGTTCGTAAAGCTACGTCTGAATCTGCTCGAAGGTCAGATGGAGGCGGCGAGAAAAAACCTGGATATTATTCGACTTTTACCGCACGACAACAAATGGCATCTAGCAAAGCAAAATATCAGGAGCTTTCTAAATCTCGTCGATTTGTGCGAAGCGTACGCCACCACGTACATGCACGAACCGCAACACGTCAAAGCGTGGATCAAGGAAGAGTCGACGTACCAGCTGCCGTTCGGTTCGACCGGCTTCATCAGTCTTTTACGCGGGCGTATGCTCTTACAGGAAACAGCGAGCGAAGAGACAGAGGCGATGCTTGAAACGCATCTTTTCGACCTGCTGATCTACAAGCCGCAGCTCGCCAGACTGCATCTCCTGATTCAGTTGGCTGCCGTGCAGTTCCAGCTTCACGGTATTGATCGCGCAGCCGAGACATTGTCTCAGGCACTGACGGAAGCGGCTTGCGACAACCTCGTGACACCGTTTTTCGAGTATGCGCATCACGTTTTACCTATACTGCCGTCTGTTCAGATCGACAATCCGGATTTCCTCGAGAAAATAGAAGCCGGCTGCCGACGCGCCGCCGAAAAGTACCCGCATAAAGGACGCCTGAAAAAGATCACTCTAACTTCACGCGAGATTGAGGTGCTTCGCCTGCTCGAAGCCGGATTGACGAGAAAAGATATCGCCGACCAGCTCATGATCTCTATGTCGACCGTGAAACGTCACATCGAGAATATCTTCCGCAAAGTAGGAGCATCCAAAGCGACTCAGGCCGTTCAGTTGGCAAGGAAACATAAGTTACTTTAAGGTATGGGCCGTTCGGCCCATATATTCTTCGAATCAGCATTTCTACACTTAAACCATGTATTTATCTGGTCTGCCTTGGCATGCGATGCCGAATCTTACAGGCCAATGAAAGTGACGACTCCGTTCGTTACCGCCATGAGGAGGAACCATACATGGTAAGACACAAGAAGAGCATAACCTTTATTTTGGTTATGGTGATGCTGCTCTCGCTGTTCGCGGGACCAAGCGTCACGACGGAAGCCGAAACGGCTATTGAATCACAAGAAAACATGGAAACAGAAGCATCGCTTCTCGAAGCAGAAGAACCACCAAACGACGCCGATCCTTCAGAACCACCCGATCCGACGGAGCTGAACGAACCGGAACCGACACCGGAGAGCACGTCGGAGGCAACCGAGGCGTTGCCACCGGACGAAGAAGAACGAACGGAGGAAGAGAAAACTGAGCCGTCGACGGAGCCAAGCGACACCGAGTCGAACACAACACCCCCCACGGTAGAAGATCCACCCACTACGGAAACGAGTGAAAGCAGGCAACCGACGGATACAGAACCTGAAGCGACCGAACCGGAAGCAACAGAACCTGAAGAGACCGAGACGGAAGTCACGGAGCCTCCTGCAGAGCCGACCGATCATTTAACGTATCCTGACGGCATGGCTGCCGTGACGTCTTCGATGTTCGCGAATGTACCGATCCCGCTCGCTAGAGCAACACGTTCCATGATGATGCAATCAGCGAATTTGGCAGCGTCGTCCATCGGTGGCACTATCGGCACGGATCACCCGACTACGCCGGGTGAAGTCATGCTGTTCAAACAAGCCACACCAGTGGCCGGCATGGTCAATACATGGGATGTCACGGTACGCATCGAAGCAAAAGACAGCAGTTCAACGTCCGACATCGTACTCGTACTCGACCGCTCCGGCAGTATGTCCGGCACACGCCTCGCCAGTATGAAGACTGCAGCCAAATCATTCGTCAGTACGCTGTTGTCGAACCCCGAGCAAACACGCACACGAATTGCGATCGTATCGTTCGGACCAGATGTCACGCTTGAATCTGGCTTTTCAACAAACACGGCAACACTGAACGGCATTATCGACAGCATGACAGCCAGTGGAGGCACGTATACACAGGCCGGCCTGCGCTCAGCAGGTAGTCAGATCGCCACTTCGACAGCCGACAAGCGATCCATCGTCTTACTTTCAGACGGTGAGCCGACCTACTCGACAGCGATCAACAACCCGCAAAACTACTTGATTCCTTGGACCTACGGCCGCAATCAAACAAGCACCGCCGTTCCGCAGAGTGCTTACAATTACACCACGCGCGTCGGCAACGCCAGCAGCATGCGTACTGCCTTCAGTTCCAGCAGTTCGAACTACTACAATCATGGCAACAGCGCCATCGCCGAAGCCGGATTCATCAAAAACTCGGCCAGTAGTCCAAAAATCTACACGATTGCCCTGAGCCCCACCGGAGAGTCAGGCAGTGTTTTGCAAAACATTTCGTCCGGTAGTGGTTATGCCTACACAAGCAGCCCGAGTGATCTCAACGGGGTATTCGGTCAGATAGCCGGCGCCTTGATGCAGGGAGCCAGGAACGCGTCGGTCAACGATCCGATGGGCACCGGCTTTGTCGTCTCCGGCAACGTCAGCAGTATTACGGTTTCCAAAGGATCTGCGACGTACAACCAGGCGACCAAGACGATCAACTGGACGATCGGCAACATCGACCAAAACGCCGGCTTTGCCTCGCCGCATAACGATGTCCGCTACGCCCAGATGACGTACCGCATCGAAATCGACGATTCCATCCTCACCGTTCCGACACCGGCCGACGGACTGTATGAAACGAATAAAACGACCACACTGTCTTACACCGACATCAATGGTAGTCAGACCTCGGGAAACTTCCCGATTCCGAAGGTCGACCCGGTTCTCCTGATCGTTGAAAAGAAGCTGCTCGACGCAAACGGCAACGCGATCGCAGCCGGGGACGGGCGCCTCTTCACGATCAACGTGAAAAACAGCGGTGGCACGACGTACGACCACAATTACCCGGTACAGGTGGGACAGCGCAAGGTTCTAACCAACCTACGCTACGAAACGACCTATAAAGTGACGGAACCGACGATCGGAGGTACACCGCCATCGAGTCCGTCCGACTACGACACAACAATCAATATTTTCGATACTGACACCGATACTTTCACGGTCCATCAGGGATCGAAGGACACGACGATTCTTGTCACCAATAAAGAGCGCGCGCTTGGCGAGCTCGTCGTGAAAAAGGTCTTTGACCCTGTCGATATCATCGATAATGGCGGCGTCGCACCCGTCACCAACGCGCCTGATTTCGGGTTCGAGGTCACAGGGCCGAACGGCTATGTAAATAATTTCACACTTAAAGCCGGTGAATCGGAAACGCTGACCGGTTTAACCTATGGCACGTACAGCGTCATTGAGACAAACACGCACGGATTTACTGCGTCTTACAGCGATACACAGGGAAATTTGACGGACGGCAACGTGGTCATCTCGATTGACAGTAAATCGCACACCGTTACGGTAACGAATCGTCCAGAAGTGACGCAAGCAGACATCGTCGCCAAGAAAATATACAAAGCACAAAACGGTGATCCGGAGAGCAACATCGCGCCGACATTTATATTGTTTGCCGACGGCCTGCCGGTCAATCCCGTGACGCATCCGTACGTCGTCTCGCCGAATTCCGGACAACACAGTGAATTCACCTACACTTGGGCGAATATGCCTATTTACAACGCCAACGGTTCGGTCATTGTCTACTCCGTCGATGAGATCGACGTTCCGCGATTTACGAAAGAGATCGAGGGCATGACGATCACGAATACGTTTGGCGGAGGCGACAAGAGAAACGTGGTCGCCGTCAAAGTCTGGGTCAACGGCGGTGAGACAAAACCGACCGTTTGGTTCAAACTGTATCGCTACATCTTCGAAAGTCAAACCGCGGGTGACGCCGTCGAAGTGCCTGGTGCGGCAATCATGAAACTCGTGCACGGCACCACAACCGTGACCTGGCCCGATATGCCGATCGATCACACTAGCACTGAGACGTACCGTTACCTCGTCAGAGAAGTTGATGAAGACGGGAACGATTTCACGCCGCCCGGCTATGAGAAGGAAGAAGACGGCCTGATCGTAACGAATAAGTATGTACCGTCAAAGATCGACGTGACGGCGAAGAAAGTCTGGGAAGGCGGTCCGGCTAACGATCGGCCGGAGATCTGGCTCGGCTTATTCAGAAGCCTGGATAACGGCGCGACACTGGAAAAGGTGCCCGAAACAGTCCTTAAACAACCGGCACCCAATTCAGATGGTGAGCTCGTAGCCACCTGGGATGACGTTGAAGCGACGTCCCTGGAAGATGAAACGTATACATTCCATGTGCGTGAATTCCAAGACGAAGAAGGAAAAGAGCCGTTTGAGTCACTTCTCTATGAAGTCACCTTGGACGGTCTCACGGTCACGAACACCTACATACCGCCGACCATTCCTGAACTGAAAGCGACAAAAATCTGGGAGGGCGGACCGAATCCGCGACCACTCGTCGGTTTCAGACTTTATCGTGAGACAGAAGGTCTTGCTGACTCTCTGGTCGCCGTACCGGACGCCGAGGTCAAGATGCTCGTGCCTCCGGGCACCGTCGAGGTCAGCTGGTTCGACATGCCGGAAAAAGACAATGAGGGACGTCTCTACATCTACTCGGTCAGGGAAGTGATCATCAAACCGAACGACGATCCTACCGCACCGCCGGAGTATCTCGAACAGGCGCCGCTTCATTACATCGACACATATACCGACAGCTTGCATAACGACGGGATTACGGTGACGAATACATACCAGATTCCGACGGATGGTGAAGCCACGGCGACAAAGACGTGGGTCGGTGGAAGTGCGCTCGGCGAACGCCCGACCGTGTGGTTCAAACTGTACCGTACCCTGCCGGGCGGTCAACCGGAAGAAGTGCCTGATGCGCCGCTCAAAGCGTTGCCGCATGGCACGACGGAGGTCAGCTGGACCGGTCTGGAAACGACCGACTTTAACGGCGAAGCGTATGCATTCAGCGTCGAAGAAGTCGACGAAGAAGGAAACGCGTTCGAACCGGATCGCTATCGCAAGCTGGAACTCGGTCTAAACGTATCGAATATCTACACGCCCGACCTGATCGACATTATGTTGCAAAAGATCTGGATCAATGCACCGTCGCCGGTGCCCACGGTCTACTTCAAACTCGAAAGACGCCTAGAAGGCCAAAGCGAAGACCAAGATGAAATCGCAGCCGTTTTGCAGGAACTGCAAGATGGAAACGACACGCTCATCTGGGCCAACATGGCGGCGACCGATGAAGAAGGTGTACCGTACATTTACTCGGTCAAGGAAGTCGGTCCCGACGGTGAATACTTTACGCCGACGGCTTATGCCGTCTACATCAACCGGATGGAACACCAGTATCAAACGGCTGTTAATACGTACACGCCGCCGATTGAAAAGCTGGTCAACGACGTCGACAACTATGTCATGACCGACATGACCGACGCACTTGAGTTCCGTGTGACGTTCCATATGCCGGATGACACCCGAGGATATCAAAAGCTCGTCCTGAGCGATGAGATTCCCGCCATATTGACGCTCGGCACACCGAGTGTCGAAGTCGACGGCACAGCCGATGCAGCTCTGACAGCCCTGATCACGGTCAGTGGTCAGCTCGTCGAACTGACCATCAGCGAGGCGTTTGAAGATCTCGCCGGTAAGGAAATAACCTTGATCATTCCGGCCACGGTCAAAGCCGATGCGACAGTAGCCGATCTTCTCCCCTACTTGACGGGTGAGCCGATCGAAAACATCGCCACGCTACAGCTGAACGACCTGCCGGATAAAGAAGAAGATAGAGCGACGGTTGAATTGCCGCCAGGCGCCCCGCCGACGCCCGAAAAAACCGTCAACGGCGAAGAGACGACGACACTGACAAACCTTGACGAAACGTTCGAATACGCAGTATCAGTCAAGCTGCCGAACAACGTCATCGGCTACGAAAAGGTCATGTTGAAAGACATCCTGCCTGACGTACTCGAGATCGGGAATGCATCTGTCAAAGTAGACGGCGCCGAAGACGCCGGCCTCACGGCGAAGATTGACATCAGCGGTCAGACGATCAGTCTGGCGATCGACAGCGATTTCAGCGCGCTGGCCGGCAAAGAGATTCAACTCGTGTTCGAAGCGAAGGTCAAAGCGACGGCCACAGCCGCCGATCTGGCACCTTACATGACAATAGGCGAGATCGAGAACACGGCCGAGTTGTACTTTAACGACGACGAGGAGGCAAAAGAAGACAAAGCAACCGTGGAACTGCCGCCAGGCGATCCGCCGCAACCTGAGAAAACGGTCAACGGCGAGAGCCAGATCACGATCGATGATCTGAATGAAGATCTCACCTACCGCGTCTCGTTCGAGATGCCGAAGAACGTCACCGGCTATGAAAAGATCGTCCTCGTCGACGATATGCCGGACATCCTTGTCCTCGGCACCGTAGTAGTGAACGTGAACGGTACGGCCGACGCCGTACTGACAGGAAAAGTCAGTGTGACGGGACAGAAAGTCAGTTTGACGCTCGATACGGGCCTGATCGAACTGGCGGAAAAAACGATCGAGCTTGTCATCCCGGCCAAGATAAAGCCGGATGCGACGGAAGATGAATTGAAACCGTACATGGCAGCAGGCAAAATCAAAAACAAAGCTCAGCTGTTCTTCAACGACGATCCTGAAGCGAAAGAAGCTATCGCCGAGGTCGGGCTACCCGGCACGACCATTGTGGAAGCGACAAAATCGTGGATCAACGCGCCGGAGACTCATCCGACCACCTGGTTCAAGCTGTTCAGACAGACGAAAGAGATGGCTGAAGCCGAAGCCGTTCCAGCCGAACAGGCGGCCGTATTGACACTTGAGAACGGCACCGAAACGGTGAGCTGGGCCGGTATCAAGACACATGATAAGGACGGCAATCCGTACACCTTCAGCGTGCGCGAAGTCGACGCCGACGGTAATGACTTCACTCCGCTACTGTATGAGAAGGTAGAAAACGGACTGACGGTCGAAAACACGTATCTCGGCTACGATCCGATCGAGATCGATCCACCGGTCGAGAAAAAGGTCGAAGGTCAGCAGGCGCCGACAGGTGCCAGGTTCACCTTCCAGATGAAAGCGCTGACGAGCGGATCACCGCTACCGGAAGGCGCGACGGGTGACCTAAAGACAGTGACCATCACCGGTCCCGGTAGTGTCGAGTTCGGCAAGATCAGCTACGACACACCAGGTCTCCACCGCTATCAGCTAAGCGAGATCAACAATAACGAAGCAGGCTTCACGTACGACAAAGCCACATATGAAATGATCGTCGACGTGAAAGACGAAGCAGGCACACTTGTCGCCCATATAAGCTATCTCAAAGACGGTAAGGCAAGTGAGCGAATCACCTTCACCAATACGTACGAGGCGACAAAGCCACCGGTCCCGAAAACAGGCGAATCAAGGAACCTTCTGAGCCTGCTCCTGGCGCTTAGCGCCATCGGCGCCGCGGTCGTACTCCTGCTGATCAAGAAGCGCAGACATGTGGCGAAGTGACATTAGCCGTTAGCCGGCTTGGCTTGGCCGGCTGAAAGCTTAACGTGGGGCAGTATTGCACCGTCCCGCGTTTTTTATTTGATTACCGTTGAGTCAAGACAGTAGTCAGAACGGTAAACAAAATACGCGATCTATGCGATACTGATGGTTAATATCACCAATGACGGCGATTCATTTGAGCGGTTAGCCATGACAGATGCCGATATCAAAGGATGGACTGCATATGATGAAAAAGATCCTAACTCTGTTTATTATTCTCACATTAATGCTCGGACTCGCCGGCACGTCGGCACTGGCCTATACAGATGACGGACTTGAAGTCCACTTCCTCGACGTCGGCTCCGGACAGGCCACCTTGATTCGCACCAAAGAGACGACGATCTTGATCGATGGCGGCGATCAGGAGCATTCCAGCTACGTCGTCTCGTATCTGGAAGAAGAAGGCATCTCAAAAATGACTTGCTTGTCGCCAGCACATTTGACGACGATCATCTGGCCGGTCTGGTCGGCGTTTTAAACTTCTTCCCTGTAGAACGAGCCATCATCGGTAGCGAGCCGACCAATACGCGTATATGCTCGTCGTTCCTTCTAAACCTGGAGGCACATGAAATTGAGACACTGACACCAGCCGTCGGTGACGTTTTTGCGTTCGGTGATCTTGAGCTCGTGATCAAGTGGCCGCTGGAAAGCAGCAATTCGGGTTGGTTCGATACTGACCAGATCATCAGCCTGATCCAATACAAGAAGACGTCGTTTCTGATCGGCGGCGATACGAGTGAAAGCGCCTGGCAGGAACTTCTTGAACAAGACCTGAGAGCCGATGTCCTCCTGATTCGCGAAGGTGATTATAACGGCTTTGCCTCTGACTCCTGGCTCAATGCCGTTGAACCGGACATCGTCGTCATGTCAGGGGGAAGCAAGATAGATGATCGCTACGGCGAAACATTGACAATCAACCGCCTGTTCGACACAGGGGCGACAGTCATGCGGACAAGTGAGGCCGGTACTTTGCAGTTTCAGAGCGACGGCGAGAAAATCAAACCACCTCTACTAGCCGAAGTGTCATCGGTTGTGGCTACAGAGCCACAGATTGTCATCGAACCGGAGGGAGAAAACTATGTGCTCAATAGGAACACGCATAAGTTTCACTACCCGTACTGCCGCTCCGTCAATCAGATGAAAGAAAGCAACAAATGGTTTGTCACGATGACGCGAGACGAGGTCATTAACATGGGATACGATCCATGCGGCAACTGCCGACCGTGAATTGAGTGATCAAATATTAGCGATTACAAAGCAAAACCGCCTGGCTCTCACCAGGCGGTCTTGATTAAATCCGGCAAATACCTATCTTCCCGGGCCGTCTCCAGCCAAGTATTGTGGGCACCAGAGAGCTTAACTTCTGTGTTCGGTATGGGAACAGGTGTGGCCTCTCCGTTATCTATGCCGGAATGGTTGAGAGCGAATGCACCCTCAAAACCGCATAAGAGAAAAGAAGTGACTGTGAGTGTTGTAGGCGTTGTTGTCTTTGGAAGACTTACATCATCTGAAGTCAGGTTCGAATAAGAACCATACTTGTGGTCAAGTCTTCGGTCTATTAGTACCGGTCCGCTTCATACATTACTGCACTTCCACTCCCGGCCTATCCACCTGATCGTCTTTCAGGGACCTTATCACATAACGTGGGGAAATCTCATCTTGAGGGGGGCTTCACACTTAGATGCTTTCAGCGTTTATCCCAGCCGAACGTAGCTACCCGGCGGTGCCGCTGGCGCGACAACCGGTTCACCATGGGTTCGTCCATCCCGGTCCTCTCGTACTAGGGACAGCGCCTCTCAAATTTCCTACGCCCACGATAGATAGGGACCGAACTGT
>DUQI01000008.1 GCA_012837885.1 Fastidiosipila sp. | reverse complement strand
GCTGAAGCGTAAGCGTGACAGGTATAACCGGCCAGCGTAATCAGGTGTCGATCTGAGGATCAATAGAATCCTCTGACATCTAATATGAAGTGATGACTGACGCCCGGTCATGAATTTGACCGGGCGTCAGCATATTCATTCTGATTCGCAAAAGTCATGGTGGTGTCTGCCGTTTCACCTTCGTCGTTTTGATTTGCTGTTTTCCTGAGGTGTAAATATACTCAGGGGAGTTTTGAACGCTTATGAACGGTGGAACTATGAACGATTATTGTGTTTTTGATGCTGATTATGGGTTTGTCCTGCACGAACCTTTCTCTATAAAACTATGATGAATATCTTGCTCGTCGCTATCAATGCCAGATACTCTCATACGAATCTGGCTGTTCGCTCGATCGTCACGTATTGCCGTGAGAGGCAAGAGAATGATCCGAGTCAGGTTTCACTTGATTTTATTGAGTTCAACATCAATCAACAGCCTTCGCAAATTCTCAGTAGTCTCTTTGAGCAGCATGCGGATATTTATCTTTTTTCGACCTACATCTGGAACAAGCGGATCGTTTTCGACCTCATCGATGATTTAAAGAAAATCAAGCCGGATGCGATCATCGGGCTCGGTGGACCTGAAGTGGCTTATACGGCCGCCGACGTGTTTGCGTCGGCACCGGCTTCGGATCTCGTGTTCCGCGGTGAAGGCGAAAGTGCCGTATTTAACCTCGTCGAGGCATGTCGTAAAACGAAACACCTTACATTGGAAACACTGCAAAATAGTGACACGCCGTTGGACGGAATTTGTCAGCGAGACGTTGAAGGCAAAGCACCTATTTTACGACCGCCGGCGCTGCCGCTCGATTTAGACAGTATTCCATTTCCATATCCTGACGGGTTTTCTACCATGCAGCACCAGTCTGTCTACTATGAAAGCTCCCGCGGCTGTCCGTATCATTGCATCTATTGCCTATCCTCAACCGAGGACAACGTGCGTTTCAGATCGTTACCACTTGTTTTTGCCGAGATCGATCAGATGCTTGATGCCGGTGTCAACATGGTTCGCTTTATCGACCGCAGTTTCAATTGCGATCGGAAACGAGCGAGAGAGATCTGGTCTTATCTGATCGAACGAGATATTGAGAGGAAGAAAACGGGGCGACCGCGTACGCGCTGGCATTTTGAGATCGCGGCTCATCTTCTGGGATCTGAGGACTTCATCGTTTTGGAACGTGCGCCGGCAGGCTTGTTTCACTTCGAAATCGGTATTCAGTCGACGAACGACGAGGTACTACGCCGATCGGGACGTCTCGCCAATACGGCTGACGTATTGGAAGCGATCCGCCGCCTCACCGCAATCGGTACGATCGATGTCCATGCCGACCTTATCTGCGGATTACCCGGAGAGGACCTGTCGAGCGTGCTTCGTTCCATCGACACGTGTGCCGGGCTCGGTCAATATACACTACAGATCGGATTCTTGAAGCTGTTGCCGGGTACAGACATGTTGCTATATGCCAGACAACACGGCTACGTCTGGCAAAAACAGCCACCGTATGAAGTCTTGGAATCGGATGGATTGAGCTACGCAGAGCTTCGCTATCTGAAGGAGATCGAAGTCATCTTCGAACGTTACGCCAACAGCCACCGCTTCAGTCATGTGTGGTCTCGCCTACTTTCACTCGGACGTTCGATCTCACGCACGGCGGCCGATATCGCCTCTCACTGGAAAAAGAACGGATTATTTGATCGTCCGGTAGGTCAAGATACCTGTTTTCGAGAGCTTCAGCGCTGGATTGTCGAACATACCGGTTTGTCGGCTTCCGAAAAAGACGATCTAGCGGCAGCCCTGGAAAAAGATTACACAGAACTACGCGGTAATCATCCGTCCTGGAAGAATTTTCTACGGTCTTCTAAATGACTGCTTCAATTGTCTGTGATTAATCCTTGATTTGACCGGATTACCGGTCGCACTGCGTATCGGC
>DUQI01000032.1 GCA_012837885.1 Fastidiosipila sp. | reverse complement strand
GGTCAAAGAAAACGTCAGCAAGGAAGAAGCCGAACAGGCAGCCGAAAAGCTCAAGGAAGCCGGCGCCGAGGTTGAGATTAAATAATTCTGTGTTGTGTGATGGCTGCTTCTGGCAGCACATGAAAAGAGGGGCGTCAGAGACGCCCCTCTTTTATATCCAGCTTTACTGTCACGTTGACGGTGTGCTTAGTGCCACTGCGTCGCGGTCGCTTTTTCTCCGGCCATCTGTTTGACATACGCGACAGCGCTCATGCCGGCAGCCGCTCCTTCGCCGACGGCTTTGGCGATCTGCAAGAGCCCGCCTGTACAGTCGCCGCAGGCGAAGATACCGGGCAGATTCGTGTTGCCGCCCTTGTCGATCACGATGGCGTTGTCTTTTACCTCGAGGCCGAGTTTCGTCGCAAAGTCCAAGGCCGAGGCCGTTCCTTCCGCCACGAACAGACCGTCGAAAGCCAACTTGTCGCCGTTTTCAAAGATGATGCCTTTGACCCTACCTTCTTCATCGCCTTCGATCCCGACGATTTTTTCCTGTCTCAGAGTAAGAGACTCGGGGATCGGTTCCGTGAACGGACGGTCATTCGACAACAACGTGATCTCGGAGGCGAACGGTGCCAGGTCACTCGCCTCGGAGAGTGCATACTTACCGGTGCCGATCACGCCGACCGTCTTTTGTTTGTAGAAGAAGGCATCGCAGATAGCGCAGTAACTGACGCCGTTTCCTTCAAACTGATCGATACCCGGTATCGCCGGTTTTCTACGCGGCATGCCGGTCGCGACGATTACCGTCTTCGTATCGAGCTGGGTATCGCCGAAACGTACGTACAATCCTTTTTCACCCCAGCCGGCACTCGTCACTTCTTCCATGAAGAACTCGACTCCGAGTCTGGTCGCTTGAGCCAGCCCGGCTCCCATCAGCTCGGGACCGGTGATCGGATTTTCAAAACCGAAGTAGTTTTCGATCAGTTCCGTCTTTTCGAGGGCGCCGCTGTCACGACCGACGACGGCGACTTTTAAGCCGCCTCGTACCGCGTATATAGACGCTTGTAAACCGGCCGGTCCACGGCCGATGATAATGCAATCGTATTCCATTCATAATCCTCCCGTTCGCCCATTATAACGAACTTTCAACGAAGTGCGATCCGAGGTATAAGGTTAATGAGGTATAATCGATACAGCATGTTTGTGGGAGGCGTCTATGCTTGACCAAGTTTATATTCGGAAGAATCCTGAAGAAGTTCGGGAGAAGTTGTTGAGAAAAGGATTTGATGCTGATTTCGGTCCGTTTCTTTCAGATGATCAGGAGCGCCGCCGGCTGATTGCCGAGACGGAAGAACTGAAAGCAGAGCGTAATCGAGTCTCTGCCGAGATTCCTAAGCTGAAAAAAGCCGGACAGGACGTGTCGGCTGAAGTGGAGCGCATGCGCGATGTCGGAGACAAGATAAAATCGCTCGACGCCGAACTCTCAGCGGTCAACTCACGGATCACGAAATTCCTGGAGCGCCTGCCGAATCTGCCGGCTGATGACGTCGTCGCGGGCGGTAAGGAAAACAACGAAGTGATGTACGTCTGGGGCGAAAAACCGGAGTTCGATTTTGCACCGAAGCATCATGTCGACCTGGTTACCGATCTTCATATGATCGATTATGAAAGAGGCGCGAAGCTGAGTGGCAGCGGTTTTTGGATCTACAAAGGGATCGGTGCCAGACTGGAATGGGCGCTGATCAATTATTTCATGGATCAACATCTGGCCGACGGCTACGAGATGATGCTTCTACCGCATGTTGTCAACTACGACTGTGGCTACACGAGCGGTCAGTTTCCAAAATTCGAAGGTGATATCTTCCGGGTCGGCGATCCGTCGGATACATTCCGTTTCCTGATTCCCACCGCCGAAACGGCGCTGGCCGGACTCTATCAAAACGAGATTCTGGCTGAAGAAGATCTACCGAAAAAAATCTTCGCCTACACCCCGTGTTTTCGCCGTGAGGCGGGCAGTCACGGTGCCGAAGAGCGCGGCATGATCCGCGGCCATCAGTTCAATAAAGTCGAGATGTTCCAGTACGTCGTGCCGGCGGACACGGAGCAGGCGCTCGAGGAACTGATCGAAAAAGCCGCCGACTTGGTGCGCGGTCTGAATCTCCACTTCAGAGTCAGCAAGCTGGCGGCTGAAGACTGCAGCGCGTCGATGGAAAAGACATATGATATCGAGATCTGGATTCCGAGCATGAATATCTATAAGGAAGTCAGCTCGGCCTCATCTGCCGGTGCCTATCAGGCGCGACGCGGCAATGTACGCTACCGCAACAAGGAGACCGGCAAGGTCGAGTTTGTACATACGCTGAACGCATCCGGTCTCGCGACGAGCCGTGTGATGCCGGCGATCGTGGAGCAAAATCAGAATGCCGACGGCAGCGTTACGGTTCCGGAGGTGCTTCGTCCGTACCTTGGGGGACTTGAAGTGATTCGTCCGTAAAGATCTCTGCCGGGTATTCGGCATTCGGCGACCACAAGAGCCATTCATCATAACCTGCAGCATAGACGGCGGCTATCGTTTGGGCGATAGCCGCCGCATCATATTCCATGAAATATCCGCTCGGCAGATAATTCGCGGTAAACGCCTGGAGGAATGGTCTGACAGTCGTGTACTCTTTCGCCATCGTCACCGGTAGCCCATCGATCAGGGCGAGACGCGTGACGTCATACGGATGCAGATCCGGCTTTTCAAAGAGCGTGCCGCCCAGGATCGTTCCCTGACCGTTGCCGCTGTAATGGTTCGAGCTGTTCGCATAATGGGACGGATAGACCATCGGAGAAAGACTTGCGATGCCGGTACGGCCGATAGTCGGCCAGTCTTGCCCCAGTGTGTTGCCGTCGAGCCGGCTCATGATCACGATCGAGAAGACGTCCGCTCCGACCGGGATACCATACGTGTCCTGGATCTTAACTCTGGCTGTTTCGAGGAAACGATTGATCGCCTGCGGACGGCTCGGCAGATCGTCCGGGTTTCCGAAATACGCACGTTCACCGCTCGTCGAGCGTCCCGTCGGGAAGCGGACATAGTCGAACTGAATTTCATTGGCGCCCATCACGACAGCTTCGAGAGCAATCTTGATCAGGTCGTCCCAGTTTCGCGTATCGTACGGATTTAAAAAAGATGATGATCCCTCTCCGGGGTAGGTGAGGACGTTTTCTGCCTGATCGCTGATCGCCCGTTCGGGATGGGCGGAAGCCATCTTCGCGTCGGCAAAGCAGACGATGCGGGCGATCACGTAGACGCCTTCTTCTTTTAGGCGATTCAACTGCTTGCTCACATGATCTGTACCCATGTAGACACGCTGCAATTCCGGATCTTTGCTCCGGTAAAAGATACCGCCGCGTTCTTTGAAGTCGATCACCACGGCATTGATATGCCCGGCTTTATAAAGCTCAATCGCCGGTTCGATCGACTGATCGATCGGCACATAGACGCCTTTTACTTTTTTGCTGGTCAACGGCGTGAGTACTTCAGGTGTCGGCAATTCACCGAAGAACTCGTTCAACTTGTCGAGCTCTTCCGGATCCGTCTCGCTTAAGACTCCGGTCGGTGGTGTGATGACAGGACGCGTCGGCCGCGGTGTGATGCTCGGTATATTGACGGCTGTAAAGGTCGTTTCGGGGGGCTTACCACGCGGCGTAACCCAAACGGCGAACACGATTAACACGAGTACGACAGCGACGGTAGCCATCGGTATGATCCAGCGGGATGGTCCCGGCGGGCGGTCTGTGGAGCGCATGAATGCGTTGCTCATGTAAGTATTATATCAATTGTGTCAGGCAAACCGTAAGCAACGGCCTGCTGAATCGGCTACACTGGGGATATGGAGCAGTTTAAGACGTTGAAACAATGCGGCGAGACGACTTACATCGACCGGAAGTCCCGGTTTATCGCCTATGCCAGACCGTTTGAAACGGTCGATGAAGCGGAGGACTATCTCTCCTTTCTGCGACGAGAGTACAGCGATGCGAGCCACGTCGTCTTCGCCTACCGTTTCTCGTTGCCGGAAATGTACAGCCGGTTTTCCGACGACGGTGAACCGAAGGGGACGGCGGGACCGCCCCTGCTCGACATTCTGACCGGTGACGATCTGTTTCAGTGCGGCGTCTTTGTCGTCCGCTACTTCGGCGGCACGCTGCTCGGTACCGGTGGACTGGTGCGTGCGTACGGACGCGCCGCGTCGGATGCGGTGGCCAATGCCGGCGTCGTGACCCGCACAAAAGTCGACATATACAAGGTGACAAGCGGCTATGACCGGAATGAAAGAATTCAAGACGGCTTGACCCGCGCCGGATTTATCCCGGACAAGATCGAGTATCTGGCCGACGTGTCGTTCGAGGTCGGTGTGCCGCCCGTGTTGACAGAAGACTTTCATACACTTCTTAACGATTTGGCCGCCGGGCAGGCGAACGTCGAGCGTATCGGCGATGCCTACCGGACGTTTGGTAAAGAAGATACAATAGAGTAATACAAGGCGATACGGGGAGGGAAGACCATGGCAGGTCATTCTAAATGGAACAACATTAAGCGGCGCAAAGGTGCCGTCGACGCGGAACGCGCGCAGATTTTTACGAAGCTCGGCCGGGAGATTCATCTGGCTGTCAGACACGGTGGTCCCGATCCGGAGACAAACCGTGCGCTACGCGATGCGATCGCGCGCGCCAAGGCGAGCAATATGCCGAATGACAATATATCGCGTTCGATCGCGAAAGCGTCGGGTGCGGCGGACGGTGACAATTTCGAAGAAGTGTTGTACGAAGGATACGGACCGGGCGGCGTCGCCGTCATGGTGCGCACGTTGACTGATAATCGCAACAGGACAGCCGGTGACATCCGACATTTTTTCGATAAGTTCGGCGGCAATCTCGGTACGAAGGGTAGTGTCTCATATCAATTTGAGACGAAAGGCAGCCTCATTTTAGACAAAGAGCTGTTCGACGATGAAGAAGCCGTGATGCTGTCCGCGCTCGAAGCCGGTGCCGATGATGTGGTCGCCGACGACGAGATGATCGAGATTCTAACCACACCGGATGACTATGAAACGGTGCGGGAACACCTGGAAACAGAAGGTTTTCGCTTCGCCGATGCAAGCGTAGGTCCAGTGGCAATGACAACAGTACGACTTGACGATGTCGCGATGCAGGAGCAGATGGAAAAACTGCGTGACGCCTTGAACGGGCACGATGATGTGCAGGATATATTCGACAACTGGGATGAATCTGAGTAATGCCGATCTTTCGCTGGATGAAAAGAAAACCGCGCTTTCGAAGAGGCGGCGATCATCCGAAAGTCGATCGCTGGCAATCGCCGGAGGAGGGCGGGTTTAATCCGTTCGGCAAGTTTGCCGAAGCCGTCAAGCTGCAGGTTCAAGAGCGGGCAGTCGCTTTCGACGAAGCGACGCAGACGGAGGTAAGAGACGTCTTGTCACGCATCGCCGTGATAGCCTTCGTCGGTGCCTCCGGCACCGGCAAGAGCACACGCGCGCTGGCAGTCGCCAAAAAGTACAACATCCAGTATTTAATCGACGACGGGTTATTGATCCACGGCAGCAGCATCATCGCAGGTTCGTCCGCCAAACGCGCCAAGACGAAAATGGAATCGGTGCGGCAGGCGATTTTTCTCGATGAGTCGCGGGCGACAACGATGCGCCGTTCCTTGGTCGAACATCGGCCGGCCGCCTTGATGATTATCGGTACGTCGCACGAGATGCTCTTGCGCATCTGCCGACAACTCTGGCTCAATCCGCCGACTATCTTAATCCGCATCGAGGATGTGACGAGCGAGGAAGAAAGAGCCGAAGCGAAACAGACGAGATTGACCGAAGGGCGGCATGTGATCCCCGTACCGAGTATGGAGATCAAGCACGAGTTCTCCGGTTATTTTGCCGAACCGTTACAGAAACTGAGACGCCGCTTCGACGCCTTCACGACGTCCCCACCCGATACGGAGAGAACGATCGTGCGTCCGACCTTTTCGACACTCGGTCGCTACTCGATGTCGGATGAAGCGCTCGCGATGCTGATCAATATTATCGTGCAGCAGGTCGAAGGGGTGGCCAAGCTGGTGCGAAGCGGTATCCGCATGGAAAAATACGGCATCGTCCTCGATCTCGATTTGTCGATTCAGTTTGGTTTCAACGCTCAGGATGTGCTTCGGGCTTGTCAGATTGAAGTCGCCGAAAAGGTCGAACAATTCACGGCGATCAATGTGCTCGCGACCAACGTGCGGGCGATTCGGGTGGAAAAAGACTCAAAAGCAAAAGTCAGCGGGCGCGGTGTACTTCAATAAGTGCTTTGACGCGAGCCGGCATTTCTCTCAAACGCATATACCACATCACTGCATAGCTCCTCACGTCGGAGGCGACGCCGAGCATGTCGATATCGAGTGAAGTCGCAATATACATCGCGCGCTCAAGATGAAACGTCTGGGTCGTCATAATCGACGTTTCAATACCAAAAACATTTTTCGCCCTGACAATCGTCTGAAACGTATCGAAACCTTCCGGATCGATCAGAATGTGAGCTTCCGGCACACCGGCGTCCATTAGGTAGCGGGCCATCACCGCCGTCTCATTCAGCGACGATTCACGGCCGTCGCCGGAGACCAAAATGCGGTCTGACTTTTTCTCAACATACAAACCGAGGGCTGTGTCGAGACGATCTTTGAGCATGGTAGAGGGGACGCCCGGCGGATTGATCTTGGCACCAGGCACGATGATCGCATCGACTTGCGGCGCCTCAAACGGTTCGACGATGCGGCGGCTGCCGATCCTCGCAATACTGCGATCGAGTGCGATCAAGGCGATTATGAAGACGATTAATAAAGCTGCCAGATAGATCATACGTTTCCGTCCGGTTCGTTTCATTGGAACCTTATCTTACATGTTACAATGATCGCGATCAATGAATCTGGAGTCGATCGTGTCGGACAGACTAGGCAAAAAACTCGTAAGACTCACGTTGGTGAGTATCGTTTGTCTCCTTTTTTTGTCAGCCTGCGTTCCATACAATCAAACTTTACCGACCAAACCTCTGACGACCGATGAACGGCCGCTCTGGACCTCGGTTCCGTTGCAGACGGAAACGGCGCAGACGATCGGAGAAAAGACAAAGAGGGATCAGACGGTGATCATCGCGACCGACCGCCTCGTCGACGGCTGGATGTCTCCCGTATCCGTATCCAAAGGTCAGGTCAGCCCGCTCAACTTCATTTATGAACCGCTGTTACGCTATGATCCGGCGAGCAATAATTATAAAGCTGCGTTCGTCAATTCGTGGCGTGTGACCGGCAACTCGCTCGTGATCGAGATCGATCCCGCTAAGCGCTGGCACGATGAAACGGAGGCGAGTCTTGCTGATGTCATCTATTCATTGGAACTCTATCAGCGGCTGCAGGTCGATCCGTTGCTGAAGTCGATGATACTCAAAGTCGACGACGAACATCATCTGACGCTATCGTTCGCCGAAACGGTGACGAAAGCTGAAATCTCTTACGTGTTCAGTCGCCTCTTGATCATCCCGCGCCACATATTCGTGCCGCTTGAAAGTCAGCTTGGTGAGAATATCGAGCGGGCGAACGAGCTTTCGGATTTTCGTTTGATCGGAAGCGGTCCTTACAAGCTTCGTTCCCTCGATGAATTCGCTGTATTGTTGGAACGAACCAGTACCGAGGACAAGCTGTCTCTCTACATTGAGATTCCGCGCTATGGCGATACGGGGACGAGACAGCGCGCGCTGACGGCCGGGCAGGCTGATCTTTGGTATGGCACGATGCTTGACGATAGTCACGTGCAATCGCTCGCAAGTAATGAGACGATCTACTCGATCTGGCTGAACGGCACTTCCAAAAAACTCGAAAATCAGCTCGTGCGCCAGGCGATCGGGCGCGCCTTTCGCCGCATACTCGTGTCCGCGCGATTCGATATCGGAGACAAGTATTATTTCCGGAGTTATCAGTATTTCGGCAGTCAGGAGACAGCCAGTCGGCTGAATACGGATTTAGCGACGACGGAGCCGCGCTACGCATCGAGTGAAGTCGTCGAGTTGATGCAGTCGGCCGGGAAAGATTTTGACGATCGCGGCTTTTATCGCCTCGGCAACGACGAAGATCCGTTGGAACTGATTTATGTCGATCGCCCCGGCGTACAACCGTCGCTCGAACAATTCACGCTCGAAGTCCGATCGCAAGGATTCAATGTAAGAATGGTCGCGCTCGATGAAGGCGACTTTCTGAAACGTCGCGAGGCACTCGACTACGATCTTATCTTTGACGCCTACCCGGCCGACGACAGAGAAGCGGCGATTGAAAGACGCGTACGCGATGTGCTGCGTCATATCAGGAAAGACTTTCAGGCGCCGGCCGTTTCGCGCATCGAAGCGGCGCTCTCTTCTATCTATGATGCGGACCCTGAAAAAAGCATGGAAGCGAAATCGGTATTAGCGCTTGAGATTCAGCGTCTGGCCGTAATCTACGTCATCGATTCGGCACCAGAGGCGTATTTAAATCTAAATAAATCGGTCTGGACCGCCGATCTCAAACAAGCTGCCGGTTCACCGCCTCAGGCCGATCCATTCGGGCCGAACTGGCAAAGTATCCTGGAAGCACTAAAGCCAAAACAATAAAAGGAGCGGTCACCCGCTCCTTTTTACTTAAGCGTTTTTTATCTGTTTATAAAGCAGCCGGATCGATTGCACTGACATAGTCGTGCACGCTCGGGATAAAGCGGCCTAAGCTGCCCTCGTCAAACGGACTCGGCATATCATGCGCTTCGAGCAGCGTGCGGAAGGCCTTCAAACCGCTGTCGCGACAAAATTCATCGTATTTTTGCCAGGCTTTCTCCGGATCTTCTTTTGCCTGTTTCCAGAACCAAAAAGCCATCACCTGAGCCAGCGTATAGTCGATATAGTAAAACGGGGCGCCGAAAATATGTCCCTGGCGTTTCCAGACGTTGCCTCTTTTCAAAAATTCCATGTCGTCGTAGTCACGTGTCGGCAGGTACATCGCTTCCACCTTGAGCCACATCTTTTTTCGCTCGTCCGGCGTCGCTTCAGGGTTCTCAAATACGAGTTGCTGAAAGTGGTCGACAGCGACACCATACGGGATGAAAAGCAGAGCGCCGACGAGATGATGGTAACGGAAACGGTCGGCGTCTTCACCGAAGAAACGATCCATCCAGGGCCAGGTCAAAAACTCCATGCTCATCGAGTGCACTTCAGCCGTCTCCATGCCGATACCGTGATACAGGCCCCACTCGTCATCACGTGATACGAACGCGTGGTAGGCGTGACCGCCTTCATGCGTAAACACTTCGACATCGCCTTTGGTGCCGTTGAAATTGGCAAAGATAAACGGCATCTTCCAATTCGGCAGGAAGGTGCAGTAGCCGCCGCTCTCCTTACCGGGCTTGGCCAATAGATCCATCGCTTCGGATTGACGCATAAAAGTGAAAAATGCGTCGGTATCGGACGATAGTTCACGGAACATCGTGCTCGCTTCATCCATCAGTTGATCGGCATCACCTTTCGGGGTTGGATTACCTTTCGGATCGGCTAAAGGCTCATCGTAGAAATAGAGGTGATCGAGCTCGAGCAACTTACGTTGTTTTTCCCGAAGCTCCGAGGCAATCGGCACGATATGAGTTCTCACCTGGTCACGGTAGGTGGCAACCATCTCGTGATCGTAATCGGTTCTGCCCATGCGCGCGTATGCGAGTTCGATGAAACTGTTAAAGCCGAGCGTGATGGCGATCTTATGGCGCACCTTCACCAGTTGATCGTAGAGATCATCCATCTTGGCTTCGTGTTCTTCAAAAAACGAGTAGTACGTATTGAAGGCGTCTCGTCTTGTCTCTCTTTTGCTCGACTCCATATACGGAATCATCTGCGCGAGGTTTCGCTTTTCTCCGTCAAATTCAAGCTGGGCAGAGGCGATCAAGCGGTCGTATTCGCTCGCCAATTTGTTTTCCTGAACGAGATCATCGAGTACGTCATCCGAGATCGTTTTTGTCTGAAGTTCGATCAGATCGAAAGCATGGGTGCCGATAACACCTTCAAGATAGCTTCGATGTGGTGAATCGAGTAGCGCCAGCATAAATGTGTTCAGCGCAGACATCAGTGTCGGCATGGCTTCGTCGAAATAGTCGCGCTCTTCTTTGTAAAATTCATCTCTCGTATCGACTGAATGGCGGATGTAACTGAGCGACGACATAGAGACAACATCTTCTTGTAATCTGGTCGCCCGCTTTAAAATGTCCAAGCTGGTCTTTTCATCCTCGGCCTGCAACAGCTCCTCAGTCAGCTGTTCGATCTTGGCCAGACTTTCGTCTTTTGCGGGACGGACATATTCTAGTTCGCTGAATTTCATGGAAATCCCCCTCAATAGTGTTGGTAGTCACAGTATAACGAAGTGATTCTTTCCTGACATGAGTGAAAGGGACGTGGGGGCGGAGGTCGCTCGGCCGACATCTATGGATGTTGGCGTAATCGCCTAGTCACAAGCCTTTCGAGTGATGACTCACTTTATGTAAACGGTGTCATTATGCTTTTATTAGCGACTGATATGGTTTAATATCAGACGCAAGTGAAGGGGAACAATATTATGGATTTGTTTAAAAAGTGCTATGAATATACGCGCGTCAAGGAAGCGAAGGCGATGGGTATCTATCCATACTTCCATGCCTTGTCTTCTGCGCCCGACAACATCGTGACGATGGAAGGCGGTCGCAAGATCATGCTCGGCTCGAACAACTATCTCGGATTGACGAGCGACCCGCGCGTAAAAGCCGCAGCGATTGAGGCGGTCGAAAAATACGGATCCGGTTGTTCCGGTTCCCGTTTTTTAAACGGTACCCTCGATATCCATCTCGAGCTGGAAGCGGCACTCGCCAAGTTTTTGAACAAGGAAGACTGCATCATTTTCTCGACGGGGTTTCAGTCGAATCTGGCGATCATCAGCGCCGTCACGGATCGCAACGATGTCATTTTGAGTGATGCGATGAACCATGCGAGTATCATCGACGGGACGAGGCTGTCGTTTGCCAAAACGATCAAATACAAGCATAACGACATGGAAGATCTGGAACGTCTCCTCGACCGCTACGCAAATGAAGGAAAGGGCATCTTGATTGTCACGGACGGTGTCTTCTCGATGGAAGGCGAGATCTGTGATCTACCGGGGCTCGTCCGTCTGAAGAAAAAATACAACGCCAGACTGTTACTCGATGATGCGCACTCGATCGGCGTGCTAGGAGAACGCGGGCGTGGTACGGCCGAATACTTCGGCTTGGAAGACGATGTCGATTTAATCATGAATACATTCTCAAAGACACTGGCATCGCTCGGCGGATGCGTCGTCGGTGAAGCGCCTGTCGTCGATTACATCCGCCACACAGCGCGCCCGTTCATCTTCAGTGCCAGCATACCGCCGGCGCAGGTTGCGGCGGCTCACAAGTCGCTTGATATATTAATTGAGGAGCCGTGGCGTACGAAACGCTTGCATGAGATCGCCACTTACATGAGAGAAAGGCTGGCCGCTTTGCCGCATGTGACGCTACATGACAGCGGGAATACGATCGTGCCGATCATCCCGGTTAAGACGGGAACGGTGGTCTGCACATTGAAAGTGGCCAAGGAATTGTTCAATGCAGGTGTCTATGTCAACCCGGTTATGCCCCCGGCAGTCGCCGAAGACGACTGCATGCTTCGCATGAGTTTTACTGCGACGCACACGAATGAGCAGCTCGATGAAGCGCTCGAGATCATCGGTAGAAAATTTGCCGAATTGACGAACGATCCGTTCTGCGAGGGATGTTTGCCTTAGACGACGAAACGGACGGCCGACGCTGTGATAATATGCTGATACGGTCCCGTAGCTCAGCAGGATAGAGCGTCGGTTTCCTAAACCGCAGGTCGGAGGTTCGAATCCTCTCGGGATCACCAACGTTAAAGCTCCCGCATGTCGGGAGCTTTTCTTTGTGCGCCGGGCATGGCGCTTCATATGGGGGTGTGAGTCCCCTGC
>DUQI01000031.1 GCA_012837885.1 Fastidiosipila sp. | reverse complement strand
TTCTGGTTTAATCCTGTACTCTGGCTCGCTTACATCTTGCTTGGCAGAGACATCGAAATGGCTTGTGACGAGATCGTGATTCGCGAGCTGTCATTGCCGGAAAAGAAGCGTTACTCAAATGTCCTTTTGTCTTTTAGTGAAAGTCGACCGGGTATTCGCGCATGTCCTCTGGCCTTTGGCCAAAGCTCAGTAAAACGAAGGGTGGTGAACGTTTTGAGCTACAAGAAACCTGGATTTTGGATTGTCTTAATCGCCCTCGTCTGTTCCTTGGTCGTCGGAATGCTGTTTCTCACAGATCCGGTGCGTCATGCAACAGAAGAACAAGAAACAGATGTAAGTGAAACGATAGGGGAGACGGATGCAACTGATGTATCACCTACAGAAACGTCTGCTCCCGATTCATCTGATGAAGAAAATGCCGATGTCGAACCGGTAAACGGAAGAAAGTTCACCGGTGGACGATTTGTCTGGCAAGTTCCAGAACTATCGTATTTACCGACAGATGCCAGTGATTACGCAGAGATTATTCTGACAGATGATGATCGACTGACGATTATTAAAGCGGACGGTGAGGTCTTGTTTGATAAGGCAGAACCCTTTGAACGAAAGGTGCTCACCAGACAGGAACTAATCGATGTCATTCAAAGCTCTGGAGACATCGATGAGGATCTTCGCTGGATCAGTGTAGCCAATGTCGAAGTACTGAATTATAAAACCGAGGGCGGGCTGGTCTATGGCATTTACCGTGGCAATAATCTTAGCTGGTTCGTGCAAGGTGAGATCCTGAGAATATTCGAGTTAGTGGATGAAGCGTCGATCGTAGGTGAGCTTTACGCTAACGGTGACGTCGTTTACAGGCGTGAAAACTGGAAGGGAGTCTATATGCAAGGAGTAGTCTATTCGCTTAAAGGCAATGAATGGACAGACTATTCCGGAAAGGGGCAGGTTTATCGAGTCGATCGCACGTATGAGCGGCTATCTCCCAGCGCCTTTATCGAGCGTTATAAATTAAATGATGAAGCACTGTCGTTTGCGCGATCTGCACGTTTCGTCGACATACTGATGACATCGGATCGGTTCGTGCTGATCAAGACGGACGATGCGTTCTGGATTGTGGAACTCGATGACACAAAAGAAGATCCCGTAAAGTTAATATACGAGGCAATCGACATTCCTTGGCGTGCCTTTGATTTTGATGGCGACTATCGCGTCGGAAAACTTCTCGGCCAGTCATTGGCACCGTCACATATTCCGGCTGAAGGCGAGTTGTATGACCGCATTTCGGTGAAAGACAGCACATTCAAAATTCTCAACAATGCCGGTGAGATCAGTAACTTTAGCGTGAGCGTCCTACCGACCGCTTTTGACGCAGATTTTTTGAGAGAATTGTTCGCTTATATTGCACCGACCGAATTGAGCGATCTAGCGTTGCCTGACGGTCGGATCTATGTCATGACGTTTGCGATGAAGCGAAATGTACCCAAGATACAAATGCTTCGCTTTTCAGACGGTTCCATGTGGTTTGTCGAAAACAACTATAATCGGGTATTTGAGCTCGAAAATGCCGGGGAAGAAGAAAGCGTAGGCGACCAAGGGCTTTTGTCGCATGTCTTTACCACGGGAGAGCGTGTTTATTTGAAAGACAGGCTTGTCGAGGTTGATCCAATTTTCATTCAGGCGGAAGATCAATGGGATTCTTACAACAACTTCGTTATTCCGGTGAAGCGTCAGTCGGAGAGCATGAGTATCAGCGATTTTATGCGAAGTTACCACCTTGATCTCGATGGCATAAGACAATTTTTACCGACAGCCGAAAGCGTCGACATTTTGTTGAATGCCAACCCATATATGCTTTTTAAGGCGGAAGGGCGCCTCTGGTTGATGGTTAAAAATGCGACAGATCATCAGACGGTCGACAGCATCAGTGAAGCGATTGCCATCCCATCGCAATATTTTCAAGCCGACGGTTCATACCGTGTAGGTAAACTTTTGGAGCAGGCCTATCATCTATCCTATTTACCGGCAGAAGGGGAGCTTTATGACCATGTGCGCATCGCATCCGGTGCACTTGAGGTATTAGACGAAGACGGTGAGGTTGAAGATTGGGGACCGGGGAGTGCAGGTATAACCACAATAGAGCTTCTCAAAAGCTGGTTTGAAGAGCGACCGTTTGCCAGCATGCCTGATATTGATTTACCGGATGGATTTGTCTACGTCATAACTTACACGATGAATAACAGCCGCCACATCAATCATGTGGTCACATTTTCCGACGGATCGATGTGGTTTATCGAAGACAATTTCAATCGTGTCTTCGCGCTCGAAAAGCGTGATTAATGTTTTTTTAGATTCTTACGCCGGACGGCAGTTGTCGTCCGGCGTAAGCGTCCTTTCACGCCTGTATTCATTTATTTGAGAATCGATTTAGCCGGTTAGTCAAGCAGTCTCTGCTGGGGCGAGATGCCAGTTTGTTTTCGTCATTCTTTTGAGATGCATTTTTAAATTTAGCCAATTAGCGTCACGTTATCCCTCTTGATGTTCGTCGTATTGGTTATAATTGCCTTAACAACGTCGCACCTCGTGTGCATTCTTGGAGGCTTGTATGAATGATTTTGAAAAGCTCGGTGCTTTTTATTTAGGCCGGGCAGCCGACAACCCCGAAGAGCTGGTTCTCTATGATTCCCGAGACTTGACGACACACGCGATGTGCGTCGGCATGACGGGTAGTGGTAAGACGGGGCTTTGCATCGGCATTTTGGAAGAAGCGGCGATCGACGGTATCCCGGCGATCGTGGTCGATCCGAAAGGTGATATGACCAACCTGATGCTGAACTTCCCGGAGCTTCGTCCGGAAGACTTTCG
>DUQI01000030.1 GCA_012837885.1 Fastidiosipila sp. | reverse complement strand
CGTTTGGAGCGAGCAGATAGCCGGGGGCAGCCACCTCCACGATCTCAAACTCTCCGACCGGCAGCGCCTCAACAAGCGCCTTCCCTACTTTATCGGTGACGATATCGGGATTACCGGAAGGCGAACGCCTGTACACACCGTTTTCTTTTCTTTCAAACCGTAACGGTTTTCCGTCTTTCATCACATGGAATGTCATATCGGCCAGCGGCTCATTCGTCGCCTGATCGCGTTTGTCGAACTCAAGGAGTGTCGGCTCATTTCGCATCCGGATCTGTTGTGAGGCCGTCGTATCGGCGACTTCAAAATCGAGATGCTCGGCCAGCGCATAACCTTCCGGCGCGGCGAGCTCCTCAATCCGATACGTTTTCCCGACCGTCAGACGACGCAAAGGAAACGGCATCGTATCGGAATAGAACATGGCGACGATGCGATTGTCTTCATCACTGACCCGGAGCAATGCGCCTGGCAACGGTTCGTCGTTTTCATCCGTTTTGACGATCTCGATCCTGGTCGGGCCATCAAAGATCTGCTTATCGAGCAGGCGGCTACCGGAATCGAGGACGATGTGTTTCGTCTCGCGATCGACACTGAAGATCAAGGGTTCAGCCGTGGCATAACCGTGGGGCGGAGTCACCTCGACTAAAATGTAGTCTCCAATACCGAGCATCAGCTCCGCGCTCGCCTGTCCGAACTGATCGGTGACGAGACGATACGGATCGAGTTCATCGCGGTGAAGCCTGACTTTCACACCGTCTTCGGTAAACAGTTCGAACACGGCTCCAGGCAGGGGCGTGCCGCTCTCGGCACATGTCTTATTTACTCTCAGCCTCAGCTCGATCCGTTCATTCGCCACGTCGATTTCGATTCGCTCGCCGTCTTCTTCGATTACCGCATCGGTCTCAAACGGATCGAAATAGAAGTGCTCGGGCGTCGACACTTCCTTCACCTTGTACTGCCCGTATGGAAGATCGGGTGATTCCGCACGCCCTTCCTGATCGGTTATAAGCTCGGCGACCTTTTCGCCATGTTGATCGAACACGGCGAAGACGGCACCTTCAATCGGCGTGCCGCTTTGCCATTCACTTTTGACGACGAGGATGCGACCGTATATTTTGCGGTTCGTCCGTTCCGTCGTGACGACCGACGTCTCGGTTTTATCGTCGACGTAGGCGACATCGACTCTATATGTCTCGTCGTCGAGCACATAGCCCTCGGGCGAGCTGATCTCGGATATTTCATAGCGACCAAGCGGTAAGCCATTGATGACGATACGCCCTTCGGTGTCGGTTGACGCTTCAAAGCGGCTTCCGCTTTCGTGCTCGATTTGATACGTCGCGCCGGACAAGACTTCCTTCGTCTCTTCATCTTTTTTCGTCAGCTCGATTCGCCCCGTCACTTTTTTGTTGAATAGCTCGAGCCGCGCCGTCTCGCCGAAACGCACGTCAAGCGTGTGAACCGTGTCGTCGAGCAGAAACGGTTCAGGCACGGATGACTCGCGGATGTACCAGATTCCTTCGTCTTTGGGCTCGTTGCCTCCGATAGAGGCTCGTCCTTCGGCATCCGTCACCAGTTGAATCGTCTCGTTGAATTCTTCACTTCGCGAGAGTTCGAAGACGGCGCCTGCGATCGCCAGGTGATCCTCATCTTTCTTTTCGATAATCAGCTGCCACGGTCGACGTTCATTCGAAAAGATAATGTCCGTCACTTCACCGTCATTCAAGTGAATCTCTCTGACACCCGTATAGAGTTCATACGGGTATGGCACGCTCGTCTCCCGCACGAAGAAGCGGTCGGTCGAAACGAGCGAGATATCGGAGAATTCCACGACGCCGTGTTCATCGGTCGTCCCTCGAGCCACGATCTCGACGAAGTCCGCCTGTCGGCTCAGCTCAAACTCGGCACCTTGAACCGTACCACCCTCGGCGTTTTTCTTGACGACTCTGACGCCTCCTTTTTTCTCTTCATTTGTCACCGTCACGACATTTCCTTCAGGGTTCTGTCCGGCCGTGATCGTGATGGTGCGGGGAGTCGGATCGAGGCGGTAGCCGTCCGGTGCTCTCGTCTCCACAAGCGTATATGTTCCGGCCGTAAGTTCAGTGACGACCAACTGTCCGTCTGAAACATCGAGTGTTCTTTCGACGTCGTTTCCACTCAACTGAAAGACGGAACCGGTCACCCGATTACCGTTTTCATCCGTCTTTAGCAGTGTGAAGCCGCCGCTTCGCAACACATTGACCGTCAATACCGACTCCCTCGGTGCATCGATTTTCGATTCGATAATATCCTGCCGGTCCGGGAGCATGTAGAGTAACGACGTACCGTTATTGACAGTGTCGCGGCGCAACACGATCTGTCCGTCTGAAGCGGCCGCTTCGGCCGACACATGAAGCGTCTGACCGGAGATACTGGCCGTCACGCCTGCCGGTGTCGAAGCGACTTTATAACCATCGAGAACACCGTTGCCATCCGTCAAAGTGATCGATGTGCCGGCCTTTACGTCGACCTGCTCGCCGTGGAAAGATGCCCGTTTCATGTACGCTGAAATCTTCGTTTCGAGGTCGGCTTTAAATGTGTTATAGCGGTTCGCGGTGAACACTCCCTGCCCGCTTCTATCCGTCAGACTCGGGATGGTGTAGCCGAATGCTTCATAGACGAACAACTTTGTGAACGCCGCATCGATATCTGACTTCCCTGTCATCTCAAAACCGAACAAGGTGATCAGGCCGACCCTGTGGAGCGTGTCCGGATCGTAGACCTGACTTGCCGGAATCGGATCGGGATATTCATCACCTTCGTCATTCATCTGCTCGGCCTGTACACAGAACACTTCCTTGCCGTCGAGCCAGAGACGCGTGACGTATCTGTAGTAGCTTTTCCCTTTGTAGTTGACGTAGAACTGCCAGTTATCGATCATCTTCTTTGTCAACGTGGCGGCAAGAGTTGCCGACTGACATACCTGAAATGAGAGCACGAGTACGAGTATGAAAAGAAGCAGCCGTTTAATCCGGCGTCTCTGATCGTCGTTTTTCCCTATCACTTGTTTTCGCATACTAACCTCCATGCCGCGAAAAGACGGCACAGAAAGCGTACGTCGGATGCAAAGGAGCGCTACCGTAATCCGTTCGCTGATTGTCGTCAGGAGATGACGTTCGTCATGCTTCATTTGCTATACTGCCTGTATGCTCGAACGCCTTTACAAACGACTGATACCGTTCTGGGATCAATTCCAAAACCCGACGGTACGCGGCCGCTACGGTGCTTTGACCGGCACGTTCGGTCTGATCATCAATATCCTGTTGGCGGCAGGCAAAATTTTGGTCGGATCGCTCTCGGGCAGTATGGCGATCACGGCGGACGGCTTTAATAACTTCGCCGATGCCGCCTCATCTGTGATCGCTCTGATCAGCTTTAAACTGGCGACGAAACCGGCCGATCACAAGCATCCGTTCGGTCACGCCAGAATCGAATACATCGCCGCGACGATTGTCGGCCTGATGACCTTATTAATCGCCTTTGAGATAGGAAAGAGCGCTATACAAAAGATTATCTCCCCTGAACCGGTGCAGTTCTCCTGGCTTTACGCCGTCGTACTCGCCGTCTCGATCCTCTTAAAACTCCTGATGTTTTACGTCAACCGAAAGACCGGCAAAATGATCGACTCGAAGGTGATGGAAGCGACGGCGATCGACAGTATCTCCGATGTCGGCGTGACGAGCGGCGTCCTTCTCTCCTTACTATTCAGCCCGTTTTTGTCGTTTCCCTTGGACGGCGTCATCGCCCTGATCGTCGCTTTGTTTATCGTCAAAGCCGGTTACGACATCTTAAAAGACACATTCAACGCCCTGATCGGCGAACGGCCCTCGAAGGCTCTGGAGAACAATATCCTCCGCTACATCCGTGAAAACCCGCTCGTCCTCGGCGTGCACGATCTCGTCGTGCACGACTACGGACCGGGACGCACCTTCACGTCGGCACATGTCGAGGTCGATGCGGCAAAAGACATTTTAGAACTGCACGAAGCGATCGACTCGATCGAACGAGAGCTCGCGGAAAAAGAAGGCATCTCGCTCGTTCTACATATGGACCCGATCGTCGTCGACGATCCGAAGATCAACGAGCTCCGCAATCAGATCGATGCCTTACTGCGCCAGATCGATCCGTTGCTGTCGATGCACGATTTTCGGGTCATGCCGGGTAGAAACCGCACCAACCTGATCTTCGACGTCGAAGTACCGCCGGAGTACGAGTCGACCGATGCCGAATTAAAAGAGCGGATCGACCGCGAAGTCCGCGAGATCGATCCGCATTATTACACGATGATCGCTTTCGACCGTAGCTTCATCGATCTGAAGCCGACGCTCGAATAATAACTAGCTTTTATATGTGTCTATGACCCGATCCTGCAGGATCGCCTTTTCCACCTTGCCCCAGACTTTGTCCGAGGTCAGAGCACGAATGAGATGCTCGGCGAAGAAAATCGTGGTCGCCGGCCCTCGCGAGGTGATGATGTTTCCATCGGTGACGGCCAGACCGTCTTCATAGGAAGCGTAAGATAGCTCTTCGTCAAATCCCGGGTAGGACGTCCCCTTCTTGCCATCCAACACACCGGCCGCTTCCAATACGGTCGGACCGGCGCAGATCGCCGCCACGATCTTGCCTGCTTCAGCGGCACGCCGGATCAGAGATGTCACACCGTCATGCGAAGCGAGCGCTTTGGCGCCGGCGGCACCACCCGGGATGATCAGGGCGTCGGGCGGCGTGATGCCTTCCGAATAGATTTCGTCTGCTCTGACGTAGACGTCACTTTGACTCATCACATCTTTTTCATTAATCGACACCGTGGTCACACCGATGCCGGCTCTTTTTAAATAATCAACGACGGTCATCGCTTCAACCAGCTCAAAGCCGTCGGCCAGTAATACAATCGCCTGTTTCTTCATGAATAAACCCTCCTTACATCTGTAATTTTACCAAACGAACGCCGGGGCGTCAGGCAACCATAACCTTTGAATATCGGTGTTTGACACGGTACACCATGTAAATTAAACTAAATTCCGATGGCACCGGCGTTTGTGTTTGTCGAATTTCACCGATAAACGCGGCCAAATTCGACATTCGAGGGGGAAACATGCGAGTACTTGTCATCAACCCGGGGGCAACCTCTACGAAGGTCGCCGTCTTTTTAGACGGTAAGCCAGAACACCAATCGACCATCGAACACCCGTACGACATCATCAAGGCATTCGGCCATGTCAATGACCAGATTGACTATCGCTTAAACGCCGTTCACGCGTGGCTTGAATCACTCGGTTTAAAACCGACCGATCTGGCCGGCGTCGCCGGCAGAGGCGGCCTGATCAGACATGTCGCGAGCGGTACGTACGAGATCGATCAACAGGCGGTTGAAGACGCACTCACAGGTCGACAGCACCCGGCGAACCTCGGTATTGTCCTGGCCGACAAGATCGCCAAAGAAGCCGGGATCAAGGCTTTTTTCAGCGATCCGGTGGCGACCGATGAGTGGCCTGATTTCGTCCATCTATCGGGCTTTGCGCCGGTCGATCGGGAATGCAATTTTCATGCACTGAATCAAAAAGCGATGGCTAAAAAGGCGGCTGAACATCTCGGTATCGCTTATGAAGACGCCCGCCTCATCGTCATCCATCTGGGCGGCGGTGTATCGGTCGCCGCACACGATAAAGGGCGCATCGTCGACGTCTTCAACGTCATGGACGAAGGCGCCTTCGCGTTAAACCGATCCGGCAGCATTCCGGTCGTCGGACTCGTTGAATACTGTTTCTCCGGATTGACGAAAAAAGAAGCATTGGCCAACCTCCAGACGCGAGGTGGCTTTCTCTCCTATCTCGGCACACAGGATTTCCGCGAGATCGAAAAGATGATTCAAGACGAAGATCCGCTCGCCATAAAAGTCTATACGGCGTTTTTATGGCAGATGCGAAAAGACGTCGGCGCGATGTCGGGCGTACTCGGCTTCGAGGTCGATGCCGTCGTTTTGACAGGCGGCATGGCCAACTCGAAGATGATTCAACAGGATCTGACAAGTTACCTTGAGCCCCTCGCGCCGGTGCTTATTTTGCCGGGTGAAAGAGAGATGGAAGCGTTGGCTGAAGGTGCGTTTTATGCGTTGCAACATGGAGGAAAATCGTATGCCGGATCTATCAAGACCGACCTTTGATCATATCGAACGACTTGCTAAAAAAAGAAAGAGCCGGCCGGTCGCCGTCGCCTCGGCCCACGATCCCGAGGTGCTTGAAGCGATTTTAGATGCGAGAAAGCAATATAAGATCGAGGCGATCTTATTCGGCGACACCGAGCAGATGCGACTACTCGCACCGGATATTGAAACGATAAAGGGCATCACCCTGGTCGAGACGGCTGACGATGAACAGTCGGCCGCGCTCGCAGTCGAAGCGTGCAAAGACGGCAGCGCCTCGATCCTGATGAAAGGGAATCTGCCGACGTCGACTTTCATGCGTGCCGTCGTCAATAAAGAGACAGGACTGCGTCAGGGAAAACTTCTGAGCCACGTGATGTTCTACGAGGTCGAAGCGTACGGCAAGCTGCTCGGATTGACGGACGGCGGGCTGAATACGTTCCCCGACCGGTTGGCGAAAATTGAGATCTTGGAAAACGCTTTGACCTTGATGAAAACGTTCGGTTACGAGCGGATTAACGTGTCCTTGATCGCCGGCGCCGAGCAGATCAATCCGAAAATCATGTCGACCGTCGATGCGGCTGAAATATCAGCTTTGGACAAGTGGCAGACACTTGACGCCAACGTGATCGGGCCGGTCGGACTCGATCTCGCCGTCTCGGTCGACGCCGTCAAAGCCAAACACTATTCAGGGTACGGTGCCGGCAGCGCCGACCTGCTTGTCGTACCGACTTATGAAGTCGGCAACGGCATCGGTAAAACACTGACCTATTTTGCCAACGCCAAATCGGCCGGACTGGTCGTCGGAGCGAGCGTTCCGATCGTACTCGTCTCGCGCGCCGACGACAGTGAAGCCAAACGTCTTTCAATCGCTCTCGGCCTCGTCGCCGCGGGCGCTTAAGAATATCAGGGAGGAAAAGATATGCGTGAACTATGGTCCGGAAATGAAGCGACGGCGAGGGGGATTTATGAAGCCGGCGTGAAAGTCGGCTCCAGTTATCCAGGCACGCCGTCGACCGAGATTTTTGAAAACCTCGAACACTACGACGACGTGTACAGCGAATGGGCGGTCAATGAGAAGGTCGCGCTGGAGGTCGCCTACGGCGCCTCGATCGGCGGCGTCAGAGCCGTGACAGCGATGAAGCACGTCGGTTTGAACGTGGCGGCCGATCCGCTTTTTACGGCCAGCTATAACGGCGTCAATGCCGGTTTTGTCGTGATCACGGCGGACGATCCGTCGATGCACTCGTCCCAGAACGAGCAGGACAACCGCCACTATGCCGTCGCGGCGAAGATTCCGATGTTCGAGCCGAGCGACAGCCAGGACAGCCTCGATATGATCAAGGAAGCATTCAATGTCTCCGAAACATTCGACACGCCCGTCTTGTTTCGCACGACGACCAGAATCTGCCACTCGAAATCGATTGTTGAACCCGGTGAAAAACAGGACGTACCGGTCGTCCCTTATGAGAAAAAGGCGGCCAAGTATGTCACGACGCCGGCGAATTCGTATGCCAGACGTCCTCTCGTCGAACAGCGGATGCGAGACCTCGCAGAATACGCGGAGACGAGCCGGTTCAATATCGTCGAAATGAACGACACGAAAGTAGGCGTGATCACGTCGGGCATCGCGTACGTGTATGCCAAGGAAGTGTTTCCCGAGGACACATCGTTTTTGAAACTCGGGTTCACCTACCCGATGCCGGAAAAACTGATCCGCGATTTCGCCTCGAAGGTCGACACGCTCTACGTAATCGAAGAACTCGATCCGTTCATCGAAAACTTCGTGCGCACGCTCGGCATCGACTGTATCGGCAAGGACAAGGTGCCGGTCATGTACGAATTGAATCCGGAGCGTCTGAGAGAGGCGCTTTTCGGCGAAAAGGCTAAATTCAATGCCCTCCCGGAAAAAGTCGTCGCGCGTCCGCCGGCACTTTGCCCCGGCTGTCCGCACAGAGGCCTGTTTGTCACCTTGAAAAAATATAAGAAAGCGATCGTCGCCGGCGACATCGGCTGCTACACCCTGGGCGCGGCACCGCCGCTCGAGTCGATCGACTGTCTCGTCTGCATGGGTGGCGGCTTTACGCTGGCGCACGGTCTGGCCAAAGCGATCGAGATGAGCGGTCAGGAAGACCGTGTTATCTTCGGTCTGGTCGGCGACTCGACGTTCTTTCACAGCGGCATGACGGGTGCCGCTGAGATCATTTACAACAAGAGTGAAAACGGCGTCAAAGTCGTCCCGATCGTGCTCGATAACAACATCACGGCGATGACCGGCCAACAGGAAAACCCGGGGACGGGACACCGCATGAAAGGCGAGATCGCCAGTGTCGTGCCGATCGAGAAAATCTTGGAAGCGATCGGCTTTGCCAAGGTCCTCGTCGTCGACCCGCAGGACTTGAAAGCCACAAAAGCAGCCTGCGACGAAGCGATCGAAAGCGACGAACCGACGGCCATCGTGACCAGACGCCCCTGCGTCCTGATCAAGCGGATCAAGCATGAGAGAAGACGCTGCATCGTCGACCGCGAGAACTGCCGTAAGTGCAAGATGTGCCTCAAAGTCGGCTGCCCGGCCGTCTTCTTCAAAGACGGCAAGTCGTTTATCGACCAGACGCTCTGCGTCGGCTGCACCGTCTGCATGCAGGCCTGCCCGTTCGACGTGATCTCACTGGCAAAGGAGGCTACCGTATGAGTGACGTAAAATCGATCGTATTAATCGGGGTCGGCGGACAAGGCACGATCCTCGTGTCGAAAATTTTGACCCATGCCCTGATGGAACACGGCTACGACGTGAAGATGAGCGAAGTGCACGGTATGGCACAGCGCGGCGGCAGTGTCTCGACCCAGGTTAGGTTCGGCAAGAAGGTGCACTCCCCCCTGATCGGTGAAGGGACTGCCGACGTACTCGTCGCGTTTGAAAAAATGGAAGCGGCCAGAGGCTTGCCGCAGCTCAAAGAAGACGGCATCCTGATCGCCAACGACTATGAGATCGTGCCGCTGCCGGTCGCCGCCGGACGCCTCGAATATCCCGATCAGATCCTGGAGGCACTGAATGAAAAGGTAAAGGTGATCTCGTTCGACGCCGCCGGTACGGCCGAGGCACTGGGGCAGGTCCGGGCGATGAACGTCGTCTTGCTCGGTGCGCTCGTCGAGGCACTGAATCTGACCGAACTCGATGTGCGAAAATCGGTCGCCGAACTCGTACCTCCCGCCTATCGCGACGTCAACTTGAAAGCGTTTGACGCCGGCCGTCAGCTGGCAAAGGAGCATCTCCATGCTTAATGAAAGAATGTATAAACTGGGGTCCCAAAGGTCCGGGATCAGGGAACTGTTTGAATTCGGTCAACAACGGGCGAAGATCGTCGGACCGGAAAATGTCTTCGACTTTTCGATCGGCAACCCGAGCGTGCCGTGTCCGGACGAAGTGACCGAGACACTGAAGAATCTGCTCAACGAAGATCCGGTCAAGATCCACGCCTATACGTCGGCGCAAGGGCTCCCCTCGACCAGAGAGGCGATCGCCGAAAGCCTTGGCAAACGGTTCGAGATGGACGTTCGACCGCAGGATATCATCTTGACCTGCGGCGCCGCGGCCGCGATCTGCACAACGATCAGGGCGCTGACCGCAAGCCCTGACGATGAGTTTATGGTGCAGGCGCCGTTCTTCGCCGAATACAACGTCTTCGTGCCGGAACAAGGCGGAAAACTCGTCGTGATCGAGCCGGATCTCGAGACCTTCGACATCAATATCGACGCGATCGAAAAAGCGATCACGCAAAACACCAAGGGGCTGATTCTAAACTCTCCGAACAATCCATCAGGACACGTGGCGAGCCTCGACACATTAAAAACACTGGCCGCCATGCTGAAGAGAAAATCAGAAGAGATCGGACACCCGATCTACATCATCTCGGACGAACCTTACCGTGAACTGATTTACACCGATACGGTCGTTCCGTATCTGCCACAAATCTATCCCGACTCGATCGTCTGCTATTCGTTCTCCAAAGCGCTCTCTTTACCCGGTGAACGCATCGGCTACATCCATGTGCCTAAGGACGCCTATCTGTCAGAGAAGATCGTCCCGGCCATTCTGGGAGCTTTGAGAGCGATGGGGTATGTCTGTGCACCTTCTCTCTTCCAACGTGCGATCGAACAAAACGTCGACGTCAGACCGAGTCTCGATGTCTATCGGGAAAATCGAAACATCCTGTCGGACGGTTTGAAAGCACTCGGCTACCGCGTGATCGAGCCTGAAGGTGCCTTCTACTTGTTCGTCGAAGCGCCGGGTGGCGATGCGAACGCCTTCTCCGAAAAAGCAAAAGAAAAGGACGTCCTGGTCGTACCGGGAGACGCCTTCGGTTGCCCCGGCTTCATGCGGATCTCCTACTGCGTGAAAAAAGATACGATTGAAAGAGCCCTGCCGAGATTTGCCGAACTGATCTAAGACTAGCGATGAGGGCAACTGCCAACGTCGCAGTGCCCAGAACTTTTGACTCATCTTTGATGTCCTGTCCCCCGCGGGGGACAGGACATTATTCTCACTCCCACTCAGGAAACGCTGGACCACAAACGGACTAACGACGCGACTTCAAAACCTCTAATCTCTACATGAAATCATAATTCTAAAGATCTTCCGACTCCGGAATATTGCAGTCGATAATCACTTTGTTACACGTGGGACAAAAGTCTGCGTCGACAGCTACTGTATGGAACGGCTTTTTTATGCCATAACGGCGCAAACTAAAACCTTTCGATTTGTCTTTTGGATACCAGGGGCGCGGATTATAGCCCTTTGGTATCCAGTAAACATCTAATGTATTGACGTAACCTTCACGCATGTTGCCATGACAGTAGGGGCACACCAAACTTCTTTTTTCCATTGACCCGTATCCTCTACTTGCACCTGTTCTCTAGCATATTAACATCTGATCGATTAAAAAAAGACACCGCTTTCGGTGTCTTCTTTCGTTTCGATCGGACAGGAAAATGTCCTGTGCGTTATCGAAGCGGATGCTTACCAGCTCGAACCTTCCTCATAACGATTCTGGTTTTGGTTCTGGCGGCGATTCTGCTTGCGACG
>DUQI01000029.1 GCA_012837885.1 Fastidiosipila sp. | reverse complement strand
TGTCGTTGACATCCAAGAAAGGGCTAAGTATAATGCATGAGCCGGTTGATTCCGGGCACCCGCGGCTTTGGCGGAATTGGCAGACGCGCACGGTTGAGGGCCGTGTGGGAGACCATATGGGTTCAAGTCCCATAAGCCGCACCAGATAAAGAAAGGGTCCGACCGGACCCTTTCGTCATTTTTGGGAGACGACACGTGACACATCCGTACGATGCTTTCGACATCGATCCATCCGTTTTGCAGCTGGCTGACGAGGCAGAGGCCGCATCTTTGCCCGTCTTTGAGGATATCGATCGGGTGCGGCGCCATTGGCAGTTAAAGACGATCAAGGCGTTTCAAGACGTCGGCGTCTCCGAGAGCGCCTATCAGATGACGACCGGCTACGGCTATGCCGATCGGGCAAGAGAGCAGACCGAAGCGTTGTTTGCCGACATCTTCGATGCCGAGGAGGCGATCGTCCGGGTGCAGTTTTCATCCGGCACCCATGTGCTCGCGGCTATGTTGAGAGGGCTTTTGCAGCCGGGAGATCACCTCTTGATTGCAAGCGGCATGCCCTATGACACGATCCTGCCTTTGCTCGGTTTAAGTGGACAGTATAAGAGAACACTGAAAGATCTCAGTGTCGAAATCGATATCGTGCCGCTTTCCGCTGATGGAACGATGGATGTGGCTCGGGTTGAAAAGGCCATAAAAGAAAACACGGCGCTCGTCTACGTGCAAAAGTCGAGAGGATATACGGCCAGGCCGGCGATCGACAACGGCCAGATCCGGGAGCTTCGCGCGAGGATCGGTAAAACGCTCCCTATCGCAGTCGATTTTTGTTACAGCGAGTATGTCGAATGGAACAGCCCTTTGAGAGCAGGTGCAAATCTCATCGCCGGCTCTTTGATCAAAAATCCTGGTGCCGGCATCGCTCCGACCGGTGGCTACATCGCCGGTGACCGCGCTTTGCTGGAGGCGATTGCGGACGACATGACGGCACCCGGCGTCGGCGCACACATCGGTCCGCAGCTCGGTCTTTCGAGAGCGCTGCAACAAGGACTTTATTTTGCGCCGCGCGTCGTCGCTGAAGCGTTGAAGTCAGCCGTTTTTACGGCGGCGTTATTTTCTGCGGCAGGCTATCTCGTGTCACCTCTGCCGACTGACCCGCGCGCCGATATCGTACAGTCGGTCGTCTTAAACAGTCGCGAACGCCTGATCGCTTTTTGTGAGGCGGTGCAGAAAACGGCACCGATTGACAGCTATGTGACGCCGGTGCCTGCGCCGATGCCGGGATATGACTGTGATATCATTATGGCGTCGGGAGCCTTTATTGCCGGCTCGTCGATCGAGCTGTCAGCGGACGGACCGCTACGGCCACCTTTCACGGCTTTTATGCAAGGGGCGCTCGCATACGAAAACGGCCGACTGGCGGCGATGATGGCTCTATCAAACTTGAAGTGATTGAACGTTTTTCATGGCTGAAGACAGAGAGATACGAGTAGACGAAATAAAAAGACTGCAGCGCGAACGCCGACAGAAGGCACGGCGCCGCAACATCTTGATCGGTATCGTCTCTTTGACGATCAGTGTCGTTACCCTACTCCTCGTGATCGGTCTCTTACTCGGCGGCAAAGCACCGCCGCGCTACGCTTTTTTGGAAGACGGCCGATTCGAAGATACATCCTCTCATCCGGCGATAGTCAGACAACGCGGCATGGAAATAACGGCACCGGCAACCGGCCTTTTCGTGCCGACAGTGAAGCCGGGAGAGCGTTTGCCGCGCGGCGGAAGCATCGGACTTATGGTGCCGGAGAATCAGCGGCAGCTTTTAGAGGAGACGTTGGCTAAGCGCGAAGCCTTGGCCAGAGCGATGCTTCATGACACGACGACGGCAGACTCGAGGATCAAGGCTTATCGTACGCAGACGCGCGCGCGCATCGATGCCGTACTCGGCACGCTGCGCCGCGATGTATCGGCAGGTAATATGCTCGCGATCAATCGTTTGACGACCGATCTCGATCAGATGTTATCGCCCTCCATTCTCGATACGCCGCCCGGCGCGACCAATCTGCCGGAAGCAAAAGACGCATTAACGGTATATGAAAACAGCTTGCGGGCGTTGGAGCATGTCTCGGCTTTAGTGACCATTCCGGATACCGGTCTGATCACATTCGAGAAGATGCCGGCGCTTTTGAAAGGTGAGCGAGCAGAGGAATCAGTAGAAACACCGGTGCTCGATCCGACCTTTTTTGAAAGCCGTCAGGTCATGCATCTCGAGCTTGGCGACGTACATCAAGTGGGAGACACAGTGGCCACGCTTTTGACGCCGGCGAATCCGGAACTGGTGGTTTTTTTGCCGGGCAAGCGCCGCGCTGATTTTCCAGCCGAAGATGCGACGTTGGTCGTAAGGAAAGATCAGGGTGATCCATTTTTGACGATCGGCATAAGTGCCTTTCAGTCTGTTGAGGGAGGACTGATCGTCAGCGGTATGCTGCCTTCGGCCATGGCCGAGTGGAGGCTGGTGCCGCAATTCGATCTGGAAGTGCGCTGGCAACAGACGACCGGTTTGATGCTCCCGCTTCGCAGCCTGATGGATTATGACCCGACAGACCAGATTGCGATGTTGCTCAAGGTGTCGTCCGGTCAGATCCAAAGCGTGCCGGTTTTCGTACGAGGCACGGATGGCGAGCATGCACTGATCGAAGGCCGTGTCGGCGATCCTCTGGCACCGGAGCGTTTCGATCTCTATGTGGTGAACCCGAGCGAAGAACTGGAAGGAAAGTACATTGACTGAATCTAAATCCCGTTTGATAGAGACATTGAAAGAAAAAAGACAGGCACTCGATCGAACGATCGAGGCAGCCTGCTTAGATGCCGGCCGTGATCCGGCCGACGTGACGGTGGTCGCCGTTACCAAGATGGTTGACGCCGATACGGTGGCCTCTGCGATCGAAGCCGGCTTTTTCGATCTCGGTGAGAATCGTCCGCAGGCGCTCGTGGCCAAAAGGCAGGAACTTGCTCTGCAAGACGAGCGTTGCCGTTGGCACCTGATCGGGCCTTTACAAAGAAACAAGGTGCGGTCGATCATCAAGCGCTGCGATCTTATTCACTCGGTTGATTCGCTTCGCTTATTAAACACGATATCGCGGATCGCCGGAGAAGAGGAGACGACGGCAGACGTGTTGTTGCAGGTCAATTTGTCAGGCGAGGAAGCCAAACAGGGATTTACTGAAGAAGCGCTGCGACAGGTCTTTGCCGATTGTCAGAAGCTACCGCATGTCCGCTTGCGCGGCTTGATGACGATGGCACCGTTTGACGCCGGGTCTACTTATTACGAGGAATTATTCGGTCGTACGCGCCGCTTGAAAGAAGCGTTGGCTAAGGAATTCGATCTTAATATGTTCAATTTATTATCGATGGGGATGAGTCAGGACTATATTGAGGCGATCAAGGCCGGCGCGACGCACATTCGCATAGGGAGCGAGATATTTTCCGACCTTGTGACCTGAGCGAAAGCACACTATAATAAGCGAAACAAAGCGGCGTAGTTTTGCCGCTTCAGACGCAGATTGGGGTAAGAACATGGCTTTTTTGGATCGACTGTTCAGACGTGACGAGATGGACGAGGAAGAATACGGCTACGAAGATGAGATGCAGACTGAATCGTACCAGCAGGAGCCGCAGTTGGCGGATCAGCCGGCGAGGCGCCAGTCGAATCGAGTCGTCGACATCAAATCGGGTAGCAGACAGGCACAGCATGAAGTGGTGCTTCTTTCTCCGACAGATTTCGGCATGACCTGGCAGATCTGCGACTATGTGAGAGAAGGCAAGACCGTTATCTGCAACATCGAAGGCGTACAGTCCGATTTTAGACAGCGTTTTGTCGACTTCATCAATGGTGCGGCTTATGCCCTGGGTGGTGTGATCCGGCCTATTTCGAAATTGATCTTCCTGTTCGCACCGAAATCGACGACGATCTCCGTACCGGAAGTCGTGGCAGAGATGGAAGAACATCTTCCGTTCGAGCGTGAGCCGTCGGCTTATGAAGCACCCGGCATTCGAAGCAGCGAACGTTATATGAGACAGCCGCGTCCGATTCGTACAAGTTACCGTTAATATTTCGGGAAGCGGCGTCAGCCAAAATGTTCCATAAGAGGTGAACGGTGGGCGTAATCGTTGGACTTGATATCGGCGGCAGTACGACCAAAATCGTCGGCTTTAAAGGTGAGCGGCTCTTATCGCGTGCCCAGGTAAAGGCATCGAATCCGGTCGCCTCGGCCTACGGTGGACTCGGCAGTTTTCTCGAAGAAAATAACATGAATATTTCCGAGGTCGATGAGATTCGTGTGACCGGTGTCGGTGCATCCTTTTTGAGCGGAAATCTGCTCGATCGTCCGACCAAGGCTTCGCCCGAGTTCGACTCGGTCGGCCGCGGTGGACTTTATCTGTCGAAAAGAGATGAGGCGATCGTCGTCAGCATGGGAACCGGTACCTCAATCGTCGCCGCCAGACATGGCGCGGTCACGCACATTATTGGCTCCGGTGTCGGCGGCGGAACGTTGGCCGGCCTCGGCAGTCGTATGCTCAATATCCGTGACGTCGATACCCTAATGAATCTATCGGACACCGGTGATTTGAGCCTCGTCGACCTGACGGTCGGTGATATTTCAAAAGCCGAGATCCCGGGGCTTTCTCCCGATACGACTGCGTCAAACTTCGGCAAGCTCTCCGACCTTGCATCTTCATCCGATATCGCGCTCGGTATCGTCAATCTTGTATTCCAGTCGGTGGCGACGGCGGCGGTCATGGCCGCCCGAAGTGAAGGGCTCGATACGATTGTCTTCAGCGGCTATTTGACGAGCATCAAATCCGGTCACGATGTGCTCGCCAGATTTTCCACTTTGTATGGAATTGAGATCCTGATTCCTGAGTTTGCGGAGTTTGCCACAGCGATTGGGGCGGCGCTCGGAAACGGTTATCATGATCGTGACAAATTATCGGTAGATTCCTGACGATTCTTTGACTCTGTATGTGAAAACTTACAAGAAATGTAATGAAATTTACGATAATATGATGTAAAGGGCTTGTTCCGGCAACGTGTATGCGTATGCCGGGTGAGCCACTTTTAAGGAGGTACATATGAGAAAACTGAGAAAACTGGGTTTGCTCGCACTGGCGTTGGTCATGCTCTTCACGCTCGTCGCCGCATGTAACGGTGAGACGGCGAAGACGACCGCATCAGCACCGCAAAGTGAAAAACCGGCTGGCACGGACGCACCGGCTGACACGGATGCGCCAGAGAAGACGGATCCGCCTGCAGGCGCCAAGAACAAGGTCGCACTGATCCTTGAAGGTGCCATCTCTGATATGAGCTGGAATGCGACGGCGTACGAAGGACTGAAGAAGATTGAAGCGCTCGGCGCAGAGGTGCACTACACGGAAAACACACCGGCTTCCGCTGGTGGTGACGCGATCCGCACCTTTGCTGACGATGGTTACAATGTGATTTTCCTTTCGTCGAACAGCTATCAGGATGTCGGTGCCGAAGTGGCCAAAGAGTATCCTGATGTCCAGTTCTTCATGATCAACTCGACCGTTACCGAACCGAACGTCAGATCGTTTGCGATTCAGGACGCGGAGCAGGGCTACCTGATGGGCGCTCTGGCTGCTCTCTTGACGAAGAGCAATAAGGTCGGCTTCATCGGCGGTCTGCCGATCAACCCGATCATCAATGGCGGTAAAGGCTTCGCGCAAGGCGCGGCGTACGTCAACGAAGACGTCGAAGTGCTGTCTGAGAATACGGGTAACTTTGACGACGTAGCCAAGGCCAAAGAGCTGGCTAGAGCATTTGTCGGACGCGGCGCCGACGTACTCGCGCCGATGGCCAACCAGGCGTCTCTCGGCGTCATGGAAGCGGCTGAAGAAGAAGGCGTCAAGGGCATCGGCTCCGGTCTCAATCAGGAGACGGTGGCCAAGACCCAGGCAGTCGTAGCGATCGTCAAAGACACGTCGATTGCTTACGAGGCGGCCTACAAAGCGTTCCTCGAAGGCAATATGCCTGAAGAAGTGCTCCCGATGGGTGCTGCTCAGGGCGTCGTCTATATCGGTGACTACTACATCGAAGTTCCGGACGAAGTCAAAGCTGAATTGGAAGCTATCTACGAGAAGCTCGCCTCCGGCGAGATCAAAATCGATCTCGACTAAGGCATGAATTGCTGATTAAGCAAAAATCCGCGCACCACACGTTTCGGCATGTGGTGCGCGGTCATTTACAGGAGACGTAATAATGAAGCACAGTCTATCGACCAAGGTGACAAACTTCGTTCGGAATCTATACTACCCGATCGTCGCGATCGTCGCTTCACTGTTGCTCGGCAGTCTGGTGATAATCGCCACGAGCACGACGAGTCCGATCGACGCGTATCGCAGCTTGTTTGTCGGCGCATTCGGCGGTTTGCGACAGTTCGATGAAACCTTGCTGAAAGCTATTCCTTTTATCTTCACTGCCCTGAGTTTCGCGATGGCCAAGCGCTGCGGCATCATCAATCTCGGTGCCGAAGGACAGTTCGCGATCGGTGCACTGATGGGCACGATCGTCGGCGTGAGTTTTCCAAATCTGCCGCTTTACCTCCATCTTCCGTTGACGTTGATCGCCGGCTTTTTAGGCGGTGCGCTTTTCGGCTTGATTCCTGCGGTGCTCAAGGTACAGTTCGGTGCATCGGAGTTGATTACGACGATCATGCTGAACTATATCGCTAAAGAATTGATTTCATACTTTGTCAACGGACCGATCATGGACTCGGCTTCCAGCTCCTACCCGCAGTCGGCTCCGATCCCTGAGACGGCGAGGCTCGGACGCTTGATTCCCGGTATGCGCGTGCATTGGGGATTGGTTCTGGCGCTTCTGGCTGTGCTCTTTTATTACGTATACCTGTGGAAGACCAAAGGCGGTTACGAGCTACGCGTCGTCGGGTTGAACCCGCATGCCGGAAGCTACGCCGGCATGAATATCAAGCGCTCGATTATCCGCTCCATGATTTTCGCCGGTGGTTTTGCCGGTCTCGGTGGCTGTATCGAAATCATCGCCGTTCAAGGCAGACTGATGATGACGTCGTTTGCCGTTTCGTACGGCTTTACCGGTATTGCAGTCGCCTTACTCGGTAGCAACAACCCCGTCGGTATCGTGGTCGCCGGTCTCCTTTTCGGCGGCCTGCAAAACGGCGCGTTGAAGATGCAGGCGATGACGACGGCCAGTTCATCGGTCGTCTTGGTCGTGCAGGCGCTCGTCATCTTGTTCGTCGCCGGTCGTCTGATGTTCAGACTGAGAACCGGCCGCTATCTGAAACAGCGCACACTCGCTATTCCGCCCGTGGCTATGGATGAGAGAGGAGAACAACGCTAATGCAGGGAATTACTTCTTTTTTACAGGCCACACTGAGATTGGCCACGCCAACACTTCTCGCATCACTCGGTATTGTCTTCTCGGAAAGAGCCGGTATCGTCAATATCGGAACCGAGGGGATGATGCTGATCGGTGCACTCGCCGGCGTCATGGGATCCTATTATACCGGCTCCGTTATTCTCGGCACCTTGATCGCGATGCTCGTGACCGTGCTGTTTGTCAGCATTTTCGGGTTCTTTACGGTCATCATTAAAGCGGACCAGACCGTCATCGGCACGGGCATGAATATCCTGGCGGCAGGACTGACTATCACGGCGAACCGTGCCGTGTTCGGTGCGAGCACCAGCCCGCCGAGTATCGACGTCTTCGATAGTTGGCGAATCCCGCTTCTAGCCGATATTCCGGTGATCGGACCGGCCCTTTTCAACCAGCCGATTCCCGTCTATCTGGCTTTCCTCTTTGTGCCGATTGCCGGCTTCATCATGTTCCGTACGAACACGGGGTTGAAGCTCCGCGCCGTCGGTGAAAACCCGCGCGCCTGCGATACGGTGGGTATCAGCGTGACGAAGGTGCGCTTTCTGGCCGTACTCTACTCTGGTGTTTTGGCCGGATTCGCCGGTGCCTTCGTCTCCATGGGGCAGATGTCCTTCTTCACGGAAGGCATCATTTCCGGTGGTGGCTTCATGGCCGTTGCTGCCGTGGTGTTCGGCAACTATACGCCGCGTGGCGTGATGTTCTCATCGCTCGTCTTCGGTGCGGCTTATGCCCTGATGCCACGTATACAGGCAGCCAGTATGGGCATCCCGGGGCAGTTTATCCTGATGCTGCCGTATCTGATTACGATCATCGCGCTGTGCCTTGTGATCCGCCGCTCGAACCGGCCGACCTCGAGCGCAGTGCCGTACATTAAGGAATAGGAGGGAGACGATGTCTGAAATGAATCAAGAAGTTTCGGTGAATGAAGTGAAAGAAGATCGTGTCGCCGGCAAAGAGATCCTGCGCATGGTCAACGTCTCCAAGCATTTCGCACAGGTGGTGGCGAATAAAGATGTCAATCTGACCGTTGTCGAAGGTGAAGTACACGCTCTACTCGGTGAGAACGGTGCCGGTAAATCGACACTGATGAATGTGCTTTACGGATTGTATGCGCCGTCGGCAGGCGAGGTCTACTATAAAGGCGAGAAAGTCGAGATTCATTCGCCCGGTCAGGCGATCAATCTCGGCATCGGCATGGTGCATCAGCACTTTATGCTGATTCCGGCACTCAGTGCGATTGAAAACGTCGTTCTCGGTTATGAAGGAAACGGCACTGTCCTCGATCTCAAAGCCGCGGCCAAAACGTTCAGCGACATGTCGAAGCAGTACGGTATGGCGATCGATCCCTGGATGCGTGTCGAACAGCTATCGGTGGGGCAGCAGCAGCGTCTAGAGATTCTGAAGGCGCTCTATCGCGACGCCGAGCTCTTGATCCTCGACGAGCCGACGGCCGTTTTAACACCGCAGGAAGTAGAGAATCTATTCGATATCATCCGTCAGCTAACGAAGGAAGGGAAGACGATCATCTTCATCTCCCATAAGCTGAATGAGATCATGACGATCTGCGACCGCTGTACGGTACTGCGTAACGGTCGGGTCGCTGCGGAAGGTCTACCGGTCAAGGATATAAAGAATGCCAACCAATTGGCCGAATTGATGGTCGGTCAGACCGTCAACTTGAAGACGGACAAATCGGTAGCGAAACCGGGTGAAGTCGTCTTACAGGTGAAGAATGTCAGTGCTCTGAACGATCGAAAACTACAAGCGTTGAATGACGTCAGTTTTGAGATCAGGGCTGGTGAGATTCTCGGAGTAGCCGGCGTCGATGGCAACGGTCAGTCCGAGCTCGTCAAGGTGCTGACCGGGCTGATTCCGGCATCGGAAGGTCAGGTACGCATAAGCGGCGTCGATTGTATCAATAAATCGCCGAAGCAGATCCTCGAGCACGGTGTCTCCCATATTCCGGAAGACCGTCAGAAGATGGGTATGATCGCGGCGATGAACTTACGCGAAAACATCTGCTTGATGGAGTACGATCGCATGCCTTATTCCGGCAAAGGCGGACTGTTGCGCTGGAGCTGGATCGACGAGCACAGCCGCGAGCTGTGTAGCAAGTATCAGGTTCGTACCCCTGGCGTTCAGGAACTGGCCGGTAATCTCTCAGGCGGTAACCAGCAAAAACTGGTCGTCGGCAGAGAGCTCGACCGTGAACCGAAACTGTTGATCGCCGTCCACCCGTCGCGTGGTCTCGATATCGGTGCGACGAAATACATTCAATCGAGAATTGTCGAAGAACGTGACCGTGGAGCCGCGGTGCTGCTCGTTTCGACGGAACTCGATGAAGTCATGGACCTTTCGGATCGAATCATCGTACTTTACGAAGGCGAGATCATGGGAACGATTGAGCAAAAAGATGCCGATCGCAATGCACTCGGTCTGCTGATGGCCGGCATTAAGAACAACGAAGCGCAGGCAGGCTAGCCGGTAGCTGCGCTAACACTAGCGAAATAAGAAAAGCGCGTTCGCGATGCACGCATCGCGGACGCGCTTTTTCATTTCGTCACTTAAAAGGCTGAGAAGAACGCGCTCTTATCGATCGGAGCAAGAATCCTAGATCAATTCATTGACTTTTGGCTCGAAGGTTTCCAATAACCTTCGTGCAATGCGAGAAAGTCTCCTTCCAGTTCCGGAATCGGTCCGATGATTTCCATCAGCTTTTGTCCTGAGGCGATGACCACGCGACTAGGCAGATTAAGCGTCGGATTGCGTAGATCATCGCCGGTGACTAAACGGAGGCTGTCTTCCGACGCAATATAGACGTGACGACCGAGATTTCCCCAGTACATGGCGCCCGTGCACATGGCGCAAGAGTCGGCACAGTTGTATAGGGTGAACGCGTTCATTTCTTCCTTACTATATATTTGTGATGCTTTGCGCATTAAGAGCGCCTCGGCATGCGCCGTGCAGTCGCCGCCCAAAGTAACTTCTTCATTGCCCTGTTCCATCAGGATGTTGCCATCTTTATCCGCGAGGAGACAACCGAATGGATGATTACCTGCCGCTTTCGCTTCGGCACAGATCTCGAGCACGCGTCGCAGAAGTTTAATCTCTATCGCTGACAATTCAGATAGTGTTCGAGGGTTTTCCTCGTAAGTGACAGTGAAGGTTACTTTCTTCATTTTATGTCTCTCCCGTGAGATAAGCTCTGGATCGTAATATTTACTCCCCGATTATGTCGGCCTGGCAAAGGTAGTGTCAAGACTGACTGTGAGATGGGCTTGTCGTAAGGTTGCTCGATGCTGCATTGCGAGAACAATTGGTCGCTGATCCATTGATCGAAAGACTGTGTACGAAGTTACATTGAATAGGAAATAATACGGGAATTTAAACACAGGCTGAAGGCTTGTGGCATTTGTGCGTTTGGACCATGGTTAGAGCACTTGAAAGTCCCTTTATTGTAGGGTTTTGCGAAATAATTGTAGTTGACAGATATATGGAACGATGATATATTGATCGAGCGTCTTTTCAGGAAGAAGCGACGGACCTTGAAAATTGAACAGTGAAACACAAAGCAACAAGCCCAAGTCGATTTCATTTATGGAGTCAAAACTTGGAAGTCAGTATGAGAATTTAAGAGCCGATTGGCTCTCGAATAGTTTTATTTGAGAGTTTGATCCTGGCTCAGGATGAACGCTGGCGGCGTGCCTAACACATGCAAGTCGAACGGAAATCTCTATGAAGCAGCACTTGTGCTGCGGACTTTAGATTTTAGTGGCGGACGGGTGAGTAACACGTGAGTAACCTGCCTTGGTCAGGGGGATAACCACGGGAAACCGTGGCTAATACCGCATGAAATATCTTTACGGCATCGTATGGGATATCAAAGGAGCAATCCGGACTGAGATGGGCTCGCGTCCGATTAGTTAGTTGGTGGGGTAACGGCCTACCAAGACCGCGATCGGTAGCCGGACTGAGAGGTTGACCGGCCACATTGGGACTGAGACACGGCCCAGACTCCTACGGGAGGCAGCAGTGGGGAATATTGGGCAATGGGGGCAACCCTGACCCAGCGACGCCGCGTGAAGGAC